>RKRR01000197.1 GCA_007571305.1 Candidatus Poribacteria bacterium
AAAGAGGCAATTTTTAGGGATATAACTCCTAAATCCTCCTTATCAGGGGGACTTTAATTGGAAATGTGTCCCCCCTGAATATTTATCAAACTCACGTTAACCTAAGTTGTCACCTTGTAGCATAGGAAACTGTTGGTTTCCTGTGCATCTTAAGCACGCAGGAGACCAACGGTCTCCTACGATACGAAATGCTGCAGATCCTGAACATTTTCAATGAAAAATAGCAAGTGATCCCCTAAAATTGTGTCCGTAGCAACTTGGATTACTATACTGTTCGTTATCTCAACGCGTCTCTTGTAACGATTTCAGCAATACATGTTTGTTATAGACCCTTCAGGGGGGAATAGCAAACTTTTTTATTTTTTCTTTCCACTTGACAACCCCTCCAGAAACACCTATACTATATATGTGAGTTTGTACGACAATGCCTTGTTTTCTTGCTAGCTTCTGGGACAAGCCACACAAGGCATTGGTTAAGATGTGTTGAATAAAAATTAGTAGTTTTATTTTTCTGGAGGTAGAAATGTTAGACAGTATTGGAAGCGTAGCCGGTGCTATATGGCACTATCTCGAAGATAATAACGAGGCCACTCTTACAAAATTAACACGAGAAATAGGCGAAAATAGACGGGCAGTTCTAATGGGTGTCGGTTGGCTCGCCCGCGAAGGAAAATTAGATTTTGAACGACGGAAACAGGGCACTTACATCACTTTAAAAACACAACAACCAGACGTAGAAATCATATAGATCTCGGAAGGAGAATGGATGAGATGAGGCCACTTCGCCAGTTAACAGTGGTGCCAACGTTGCCGCCGAATCTTGAACCTCTTCGTGAACTTGCCTTAAATCTGTGGTGGACCTGGGATCGTGAAGCCCTTGGCTTATTTCGGCACCTTGATACCGAATTGTGGGAAAAGACATACCACAACCCGGTTGCGATGCTCGGTCAAATCTCCCAAGACCAGTTGGATGCCGCTGCAAAAGACACCGTATTCCTCGCCCGCTTTGAAGTCATCCACAAAAAATTTAAAGAATACCATAAGACTGCTTCATGGTTTGAAACAAACCATAATGATGAGACGCTCAGCAACCTGAAAATCGCTTATTTCTCAATGGAATACGGACTGACCGAGTGTATGCCGCTCTACTCCGGCGGTTTAGGGGTCTTAGCAGGCGACCATCTGAAGTCCACAAGTTACCTCGGACTGCCTTTCGTTGCAGTCGGGCTCCTCTATCAGCACGGGTATTTCCGTCAGACGCTCACGGCAGACGGCTGGCAGATGGCAGATTACCCAACGAATGACTTCTACAATATGCCCATTCAGCCAGCAAAGTGCGCTGATGGAACCCCACTTTTCGTGGAAGTCGCGTATCCAGAAGGTAAAGCATTTGCAAAAGTTTGGTGTGCACAAGTCGGACGCGTCCCTTTATATCTCCTTGACACGAATATCCCCGAAAATCAGAGTGAGGAATTACGGAGCATAACGGATTATTTATATGGCGGTGACGAACGCCTCCGCATCAAACAGGAGATTTTGTTAGGTATCGGTGGCTACCGTGCTTTGACTGCACTTGGTATACAACCGACCGTCTGCCACATGAATGAGGGTCATGCGGCGTTCCTGACAATTGAACGCGTCCGACAACTCATGCTGGAGACAGGAATCCGTTTTGAAGAAGCCTGTGAAGCTACGAAATCAGGGAACATCTTCACAACGCACACACCGGTCCCTGCCGGTATTGACTGGTTTCCGCCTGAGTTGGTTAATCACTACTTCAGTGGCTACTACGGAGAACTGGGAGTTTCTGCTGATACTTTCCTCGGTCTTGGCAGAACAAACCCGACCAATACACACAGCGAATTCAGTCCCGCACTCCTCGCTCTTCGGCTCTCAGCAATGCGCAACGGCGTGAGCCAATTACACGGTCAGGTTTCCCGTGAGATGTGGAAGGATCTCTGGCCAGGAACCCCTGTGCATGAAGTCCCTATTCGTGCGATAACAAATGGCATTCATACCCGTTCTTGGGTCTCCGGTGATATGCAGAGCCTCTTTGACAGGTACCTGGGTCCCCGCTGGATCGTTGAACTTACAAATCAAGCAGTCTGGACACAGATATCACAGATCCCGGATCCTGAGTTGTGGCGAACACATGAACGCCGACGCGAACGTCTGATTACATTCGCGCGCCAGCGACAAGAGCAGAAACACGCCCTCGGAAGCACCGCAACTTCTTTGCAGGGCAAACGTTCTCAGGAAAGCGAGAGGATCGCAACTAAAATTCTCAATTCAGCGGCATTAACCATCGGGTTTGCACGCCGGTTTGCAACCTATAAACGTGCGACCTTACTTTTCCAAGATGTTGACCGCCTTGACAAGATTCTCAACAACCCAGAACGTCCTGTTCAACTCGTTTTTGCGGGCAAGGCACATCCACACGACTATGAAGGGAAATTGCTCATTCAACGCATCTCCCGTATCGCATCAGAATCACGATTTTACCATAAAATTGTTTTCATTGAGAACTACGACATTTGCGCGGGCCGCTATCTCGTTGAAGGAGTCGACGTTTGGCTTAACAACCCGTTACGTCCTAACGAAGCAAGCGGTACAAGCGGCATGAAAGCCGCAGCGAACGGAGCCCTCAATCTCAGTATTGCGGATGGATGGTGGGCAGAGGCAAATCATTTGGGTGGTGGCTGGACCATCGATGCGGGTGATACTTCTGAGGATTCAAAGTCCACCGACCAAGCACACGCCAACGCTATCTATGATCTTCTTGAAAAAGAGATTGTGCCCCTCTTCTACCAGCGTAACCCTGTTGACGATGTACCCTACGAATGGGTTGCCCGAATGAAGACTGCGATGCAGAACCTCGCTCCTATTTTCAACACAAAACGGATGGTAGCGGAGTACGCAGAGCAGCTATATTTTCCGGCGCATCGACGCTGGCAGCATCTCAATGAAGCAGGTGGAAAGCGCAGCATCGCCTTAACTCGCTGGAAAACACATATTCAGGATCATTGGGGCGACCTACGGATTGAGGAGAGATACACCGATGAGACAGCTTCTGTGATTCAAAATCCTGAGTTGGGTGTTGGTGAATCTACAGCGGTACAGGCAGTAGTTCATACCGATGTGTTGTTTCCACACGAACTCACTGTCCAAATTTACCACGGCGTGTTAGACGAAGCAGGCGAAATTCACAATGGAAGCGTCAGTCCAATGGAGTATCAAACCGACCTCGGAGGCGGTGCCTATCTCTTTGAAGGGACACTCATCTTGAAACAGACAGGATTACACGGCTACACCGTCCGTGCGTTACCTTATCATGAGGACTTGCAATCCCCGCATGAACTTGGGCTTATCACTTGGGCATAGAAGCAAGACCTCCGATCTCATGAGATAGGAAGCATATTTTGCGTTGTTCAAAACCACTTTTAAGCGTATAATAGAGTATCTTTGTGCATGCGTTTTAAACAAGCTATTTTCTATAGACATATCGCTCTATCCCCTTCCCAGGAAGGAGTGGGGCCCGGGTGAGGAAATCATACGAAAAACCTTGTTGTAGTAAAATCCGAAAACATGTTCACATTTGTAGCATAGCCTGTTAGGCTGTGCCAGTCAGAACCTATAACTTCAGCGTTCGTACGACGCTATAAATGTCCAAGTAATTATGGAATCTACTATAAAAGACCACCATGGACAGAACAGCAGAAATTGCCCGTAACACAGCAGAAACCCGCATCCGACTCCAACTTGACCTTGACGGAACGGGAGCATCCGATATTAATACCGGCGTGGGATTCTTGGATCACATGTTGGAACTCTTTGCCAAACACGGCTTTTTCGATCTGGAAATCCAAGCGGAAGGTGATTTACACGTCGATGCACACCATACGACCGAAGATGTCGGGATATGCTTAGGGCAAGCCCTCCAAAAAGCGGTGCTGGACAAAGCCGGGATGCAACGTTTCGGCAGTTTCACCGTCCCTATGTACGAATCCCTCGCCAAAGTAGATTTGGATGTCTGCGGCCGTCCCTTTCTCTACTACGAGACCCCGCTTGCTTCCGGGAAAGTCGGCGATTTTGATATTGAACTCACTGAAGAATTTTTCCATGGGTTTGTGAATCATAGTGGAACAACCCTGCACATCAACGTCCCCTACGGCACAAATCAACACCACATCATTGAAGCCATCTTTAAGGCAGTTGCGAAAGCTTTACATATTGCAACACGTCTTGATGAACGTATCACGGGTGTACTATCTACCAAGGGAAGTTTGTAATCTTCAATTTTTTAGGACTTACGCAATAATGTTTGACATAACCTCATAGACGGGGTAATATGTTCTGCGAGGAGGTTGCTAAAAATGGTCAGACCCACACGTCTACATTA
>RKRR01000193.1 GCA_007571305.1 Candidatus Poribacteria bacterium
TAACAGGGTATAATATCATTAAATTCAATTAAAATCATAAAAAATAATGTTTGACGCTATCACATTTAATGTACATCACCATCATTCGGTCCACTTCTGGGTAGAGCGGATGAGGGTAAATAAATAAACATTCCTGATACAAAGCAAGTTTAACTTGTTTGGACCCTGGTAAACAAGCCGCTCTCCTCCGTGCCGCGTTGTCGGTGCGTGCGAGAAAAAGAGCAAACTGTTTACTGGGTTTTTTTTTGACTTTTTTCAATACCGCAAGGAAAAATTAAAATATGGAAAAATTTGAGAAACCTGCTGGGACGAACGATTTTTTGCCTGATCAAATGGTTCAGCGGAATTTCGTTGAAAATATTGTTCGTGAAACCTTTGAAACTTACGGATATGCCCAGGTTCAGACCCCGCTGTTTGAATCCTTTGCCCTATTATCTGCACAATCAGGCGAAGAGATCCGTCACAAGATGTTCACGTTTGTCGGTTCGGATCGGGTGGATTATGCCCTTAGACCTGAGTTGACTGCACCTGTCTGTAGACTCATTGCCAATGGAGACCTAAAACACCTTCCCTATCCATATAAACTTTATTACATCGGGCAATGCGTCCGACAGGAACCGATGACCGATGGTGCGGAAGTAAAGCGGGAATTCCGACAAGCAGGGGTTGAACTTATTGGACCTGCTTCTGCCCACGCCGACGCTGAAATTATTACGATTCCGATTCGAGTCCTGGAGAAACTCAACGTCTTACAGACAACGTTAAAAATTGGCAACACAAGGGTCTTCCGCGAGATTTTCAAACAGGGTGCCCTTGATCCGAAAGACCAAGCCGAAATGATCTGGGACATAGACCATCTTGTAAGCCTCCGTAACGAAAGCGAACTCTGGGATCTGGAAACACTGCGAGATGCCCTCAACATGCTGCGCCGTTTGCAAGGGGCTGACTTTCAAGGTGCTTACAAACTTGAGACCGCTTCGATTCAGGAATTAACCGAAAGCACCGTCCCCGCTTTCGCGGAAAAGTTACCGATGATTGCTGAGGAGACTTATAAGGCGAGATGGCACCGTTATTTTAATGTTTCTGAAGAGATAGCACAGTGTTGCATAGATGTCTCAAAGATTCGTGGTAATAAGAACACTGTGATGACAACGTGGGAGACGGGACTCGGCGATACTGCGCGAGCAGCACGTCAAGAACTGCTCGCCCTTTGTGACTGCTTGGAAAATTACGGTATCACAGACTTTGAAATTAATTTGGGTATCACACGCGGGTTCGATTTCTACACCGGTACGGTCTTTCAGATAGAATTACCTGAGCAGCGTCTGCCGCTCTGCGGGGGTGGAAGATACGACAACTTGATCGCCTCCTTCGGCGGTCCGGCGATGCCCGGTGCTGGATTTGCGTTTCAATTTGACGCGCTTGTAGAGGCCTTCACTGATACGAACAAGGGAACTGTCAATGGCAGAAAAGACTACTTCATCGCAGCGGAAACATCTGAAGGCATTGCAGAAGCGCAACGACTCGCTGAAACGCTGCGGAAAGCAGGCAAGAACGTTGAGGTAGACTTGATGGAACGGGACCTGCAGGCACAGCAGGATTATGCCAGCCAAGCGAACTACGATTATCTGCTCCGCTTGGTCCCCGATGAGCCGATGTACAAAATCCAAATCAAAACGGGTGACAGACAGATGGTCACTGTTGAAGACCTTCTATAAATATTTTCCGGCACTTTATAAGATAGGACTTACGCATGCTGCTCTTTTGTAGCATAACCTGTTAGGTTGTGTCAGGAAACTGTGTGTTTTTTGTCGGTTCGCCTGCTCAGAGACCGTGTTATTGCCAAAATCGCGTAAGTTCTGATATGAGAAGTATGGAAGAAGGAGAATTTATAATGCAAACGAAATCACAAAGGACACTGAAACTACTTTTACCGAAAGGGAGCCTGCAGTCAGATACACTTGAAATGTTTCAACGTGCCGGCTACGAACTCAACGGTTATACCGAAACGGATAGGTCTTATCGAGCAAGTTTCCACAATGATAGCGAATTTCAAATCAAAATTTCGCGCCCTCAAGAGATACCCGTCTACGTCGGCATGGATGATTTCTACGATGTCGGAATTACCGGTCAAGATTGGGTCGAAGAAACCGATGCCGATGTTGAAGAAATCTTGCCTCTGGAATACGGACATATTGATATTATCCTCGCAGTGCGTGAAGAACGGGACGACCTTAACACGTTTGATGACCTCGTGAATTTCTCAGATAGAGACATCCGTATATCCACTGAATATCTGAACATCGCCGAGAAATATATCCTTGAAAGGACAGAACACAGAGTCGCCCCTACGATTTTGACACCGTGGAAGCGACTTAACACCCTTGGGACTTATCAGTCGCCTATTACACTGATGCTGTCCTTTGGTGCCACTGAAGGGAAACCACCAGAAGAAGCGGATGCTATTATCGACAATTCTACAGCATCACGACGCACGCTCAAGGCGAATGCCCTTAAGGTGATTGAACTGTTGCGCGAATCTGAATCTACGCTTATCGCGAATCCAAAGGCACTCAGGGATTCATGGAAACAGGAGAAAATTGAAGAACTGAAGCAGACCCTCCAGAAAGGTTTGCGAAGACGACGAAGTCAGGCACTTCCCGGACACATATAAACCGTAGGTTAACCCAAGTTGCCGGTTTGTAGCATAACCTGTTAGGTTGTGCCTCTTATAGTAGAACCCGAAAACAGGTTCACACTTGTAGCATAGGAGACCGTTGGTCTCCTGTGTCAGTACATATAACTTCAGAGTTCACACGACCCTACAAGTGTATCAGTCATTACGGAATCTACTATAAACACGCAGGAAACCAACGGTCTCCTACGCTACGAAATGCTTGGGATGGGATGCCTAAATCTTGTGAGTAGCAACTTGCGTTAGGTTAGCAAATTGGAAGGGAAGATCCCTTGAAGGAGGAAAACTTATGGCAACCTTTATTAGACCCCGTGTTCCGCGCGGGATGCGAGATATTTTACCTGAGCAGATGATTCGCAGACAGTATGTGATAGATGTGATTCGGGACGTGTTCGAAGAATTTGGGTTTGAACCGTTGCAAACCCCTGCGCTTGAATTGTCTGAAGTGCTCACGGGTAAATACGGACCGGATGCTGAGAAACTCATCTATCAGGCAGGTCACGTGGGCGGTAAGGAGGACATCTCCCTCCGTTACGATCTTTCAGTGCCACTTTGCCGAGTTGTTGCTATGCATCCCCAACTCCCGAAACCATTTAAGCGATACCAAATCGATCCTGTCTGGCGAGCGGAACGTCCACAAAAAGGGCGCTATCGTCAATTCTTCCAGTGCGATGCGGATACCGTAGGAACCGAGAGCATGCTCGCTGATGCCGAAAATGTGAATCTCGTCTATCAAGTGCTCACTCGGCTCGGTTTCGAGCAATTCGAGGTTAACATCAATGACCGAAAATTAATCACTGGGATCGGGCAATTCGCTGGTGTGCCTACGGAACAACTTGGCGGACTTTACCGTTCTATTGATAAGTTAGATAAAATTGGAATTTCAGGAGTCAAGGACGAATTAGCGGAAAATCAGATCCCGGAACCTGTTATTGAGAAGTTGCTTGCGCTACTTCAGGTTGAAGGCACTGCGGCGACAGTGCTCAGCGCGCTCAAGGAACAACTTGGCGATTCTAAGATAGCGAGAGAAGGCATTGCGGAATTAGAAGAGTTGAATGGCTATCTCGAAACATTTGGAGTACCGGACAAGTTCTATAGGTTCAACGTTTCAATGGTGCGCGGCTTGGAATATTATACCGGTCCGATCTATGAAACCGTTGTTGAGGAACCGAAAATTGGAAGCATCACTGGTGGTGGGAGATACGATGAACTCATCGGAAGTTTCAGCAAACAGGGCTATCCAGCAACTGGTACCAGTTTCGGGATTGAACGAATTATTGATGTGATGGAGGAATTTGATATGTTCCCCGCTGCTGTAGGCAAAACGGTGACGCAGGTATTGGTTACTGTTTTCGATGCTGACCTCGCTCAGGAATCCCTGAAATTGGCAACGCTTCTGCGCCAAGACGGCATCCGTACAGAGGTCTACAGTCGTCAGACTCGCCTCAGCTCACAGATAAAATATGCGGATACAAAAGGTATTCCGTATGCTGTTATCCTTGGCTCTGACGAATTGGAGGCAGGCAACGTGGCGATTCGCAATCTCGCAAGCAGAAAGCAAGAAATTGTTCCGCGAGAGGAACTTGTGGCACATATCAAGCGATTATCTTCATGAACCCTTGAAACGACAACAGGATCCTGACGGTATTGAGAGATGAAACGATTTTACCAATGCCCTAACTTCACCCTTTATATTCTGCTCCTCTGCTGCATTATTCAAGCAGCACAACTGACAATCGCCGGATGTAGTCATACAAAGCCGTATTATCACCCTGATATACCCGACAGTGCGAAACATGACGGTAAAACGGACGACATTCTCCGGTACCGCCTTTTGTTACTGGGTGATGGTGGAATACCGAAACCTGATGAACCTGTCCTGAAAACGCTCGGCGAATGGGCAAAGGATGACCCGACAAACACGAGTATTGTCTTTTTAGGAGACAACATGTATCCTGAAGGCATGACGGAACGCAAAAAACATGAAGCAGCGACCCGTCTTACACCACAACTCACTGTTGCCAAATCTACAGGTGCCCATGGTCTCTTTATCCCCGGGAATCATGATTGGGCAAAAGGAAAAGCAGAGGGGCTTAGAGCGATCCTTGCACAAGAGAAGTTTATCAACGATGCCCTTGCTGATGAATCGAATTTTCTGCCATCTGGTGGCTCACCGGGTCCTGTTGCACTTGAACTCCCAAAAACTAACCCTGTAGTACGACTCATCGTTCTGGACACGCAGTGGTGGCTCCATCAATATGAAAAACCGGAAAAATCACCTGAAACGGTGATAGCCGAACTCATAGGTATGTTAGATACGGAATTATCTGTCATCGTTGTTGGACACCACCCACTGGAAAGTTACGGCTCACACGGCGGCTTTTATGACTGGAAGGCACACCTTTTTCCTATCAGATTTATGAAAAGATGGCTCTGGATTCCGATACCGATAGTGGGTTCCGTTTATCCATACGCACGATGGCACCTCTATAGATCCGACCAAGATATGAACAGCGCACAGAACAAAAATATGGTAGCACAACTCAATCGAGCATTTGCGACGCGCAAATCACCACCGCAAGGCCCACCATTTTTAATTTACGCTTCTGGACATGAACATTCCCTGCAGGTTTTGGAAGGCGAAGTTACGGATTATCTTCTCGTGAGTGGGGCGGCTGCGAGCCGAAAAGTAACAGAAGTGATGTCTGGAGAGAATACTCTGTTCGCACATCAACATACGGGTTTTATGGCGATAGATTTTTTTGACCATGGAAAAGTTTTATTGCGAGTCGTTGAGCCTGAAGGAAAAGGTGTCCTATTTCACCGATGGTTAACATATTAGGATTTTTAGCAGTCAGGTTCGCAAAAAAATCTTTCCAGAATGCTCTACAAGCCCTCTGCAAAAGATGTCCCTCTATGGGTAACCCTACCAAAAAAATGTAAAGGCATTGTAATAGATCGAATGAATAACAATTTGCGTTACTTCATACATACATATATTCTTGTACATGCAAGAGGCAGGACATATCTTTGCCCTGCCTGCTTTTCATCTTATTCTATTTTTCGCCGTTAATTCTCTGTATGAGGTTTCTGGCGGGCGTACCTTAAAAATTCTATATCTCGGAGATACGGTTCTACCTCCTCTAATTCAAAGCGCATCTCCTGTAAATTTCCAACAATCCGATTCAAATCTGAATCCACCTGACGGTAAGTCTGTTCGGCACTGCTTCGATTGTATCCCGACGTTCTCAGGGAATACGATGTTACCAACCAGACACATGTGAGTACGGTGATTGTTGTTGTCCCCCCAATTATCGCTACAATAGCGACAATCGCGGCTGTGAACTTGAAAATAAAGAAGAATACCAGTAAGAGAAAAATCAGTAGGAACACTAACATATCTGTTCTCCTCCTTTATTCGCTTACACCCTTGGCGATTTTGATGAGTCGTTTCACTTCTTTTTTGAGGGCCCCTACTTCTTTCTGAACGTCATTTACTTTCTGCTGCAGGACTTCTATCTCGCGTTGCGACGCTCCGCTTTTCAAACCCTTTTTCTTTTCAAAGTAGGAAGTCCCCATATATACACATCCAAGCGTTGTTACTGCAATACTTCCAAATATAATGGCAATAATCAGAACGATTTCTCCCATTTCAGATCCTCCGACTTTCTAAAAAAATATAGTCTTATATTATTAGAGTCGTTACACACGCAAACGATAGGAAAAAAATGGTGAGCCGATTTATTCCTTTAAACGAAATTTGATGCTGTCTCTTCATCTGGAAGTTGAAAAGGTTGTTGTGTATTGTTCTTCTCAAGCAACCGGGCGACATCATAGCCTCTACGGAGGAGTTCGATTAAAAGCTCGTCATCTAAGGCATTATCCACTGAAGGTGACGTTTTGGCTCTTATGTCACCTTCAGAATGAACGGACATTGCCTCCGATGCCTCCCGAACACTGGCGTAATTGACTCCCAAATACTGCTGTGTTGTAACCACCTTTTTATGCCCTAGCATTTCTTGGACAGCATAAATATCGTTTGTCTGTTCATAAAGACGTTGCGCATACGATTTCCGTAGGGAATGCGTGCCGAGTTTCCCGTTTAGTCCCGCCGTCTCAAATGCATCCTTTAGCACGTCATGTGCTGCTTTTCTCGTCATCGCCTGCCTGCCTTGTCCATTTCGGGATGGAAACAATGGGCGAGTCGGGTGAACGTTTTCATAGTATTCAAGATGCCAAGCGATGAGAACCTCTATCGCCTGCCTGCCGTCTACGTTGACGGGTACTGCTCTAGATACCTCACCACCTTTTACAATATTTCGATCAAACAGCAAATCAGAGACGGGTTTGTCGTTCTGCCAGACATCATTCACTTTCAGGGCAATCAGTTCGCTAATGCGTCCACCGACGGAAACCCCGAGCATAAACAGGCTCCTATTCCGAACAGCAAACGTCCCATCAAAAGCCGCTGATACCTTACGGATTTCAGCATTGTCTAAAGGTCTTGTACCTTTCATATAAAAACTCCTTATTTTTTATCAGTCCATACTATTTACCCTAAGTTGCTACGGACACAATTTTAGAGAGGCATCTGCTATTTTCATTGAAAAACGCTCAGGATCCGTAGCACTTCATAACGTAGGAGACCGTTGATTTCCTGCGCCCGCAGAGGCAAAACCTAACAGGTTATGCTACAGCACTGGAAACTTGGGTTAATATTTAAAACGAAATCAAATTCTATTGGTTTCTAAGTGTCCTGCTGGAGAAGGAGATCAGCCCTATTACTGGGTGGTACAAAGTTCACACACCAATTGCTCCAGAACACCTATCTCGTTGAGTCCGCCTGTTTTCAATTGGGTATCTACGATGAGGGTTTTTTCAATAGCAATGACTAACTCCTCAACGGTGAAAGCTTGGAGCGTCTGAAAAACCTTGTAGGCGACATAAGGATTCTGCTTCAGTATGTTATGCGTAGTTGACTTAGGTAGAAAACTGCCCATTTCTTCAACAAGCGGTTGAAAGATATTCCTCGTAAATTCAGAGAAGGGAGTTCGACTACGAAGCGGTCGAAGCCCCTTCTTGCCTGCGATGAGTTTGGCTTGGAGAGCAAATCGGAATTGACGAGCGATCGTCGAATTAACCAAAATAGGTTCTTGACCGCTTGCTAACACCTCATAAAGACTTTTCAAGGCTTGTCCGATTGAACGTCTCCCAATCGCATCGGTGAGGTCGAAAATGCTATCAAACGTATTCTGCGTTACGATATTCTGGATATCCTGTTCGTCAATTTGACGTTTGTCGCCCGCGAAATCCACAATCTTGTTGATTGCTTCGGAAATTGTGTACATATCGCCGCCGGTGCGTGTCCTGAGTTGTGTAAAAGCACGGGGTGTAATCTGCTTATTGAATTCACTGAACTTTTCCGAAACCTTTTTATATAACGGATCTCGGTTCAGTGATGGCCCGGCTTCCACCGGATCAAAGGACCGATAGCGTCCCACGGTTTCAATCACTTTAACGACCCTGTTGCGCTCGTTCACGGATCCGCGCACTGTAAATATCAGAACACTGTTTTTGGGCAGATCGGCTTGGAGCCATTCAAGGAGTAAGTCAATGTCATCAGCGGCACCGGTCCCCGCAGCGTGCGTATCCAGTTGTTGGGCGATCTCTGGTAAACGTTCTAAGAAACCGCGCTCTTCGTCGGTTAATTTTGTCCCTAACTCATTGGTGAGTGCTTCAACCGCATTTACAGAGTCAAAATGCCGCTCGGCAATTTGCTGTGGGCTCACCTCTAAAAGTTTTGCCATTGTAGAGATAGATTTTTGCGGGTCTGTCATTTCAATTTTGAACGCATTTCGGAGAAGCGTTATCGGTGTTGTACGTTGCTGAACTTTGAAAAAGGGAGCATCGCGGACAACCACCACTCGCCATTTTGACATGACTGGGTAGAGGTCAACTTGACTGAGAATTTCTCGAGTTGTGATATCGGTGCCATCGAGAAAGGTGAGGTTAAAATCGCGTGTTTCGGGTGAAAGTAAGTGATCTAACATCTGTTTGAGGGTCCCTTCAATCAGGAAACTTTCCTCTCCACAGAGTAGATATACAGGTAGGACTTTGTTTGCTTGGATTTCGCGTGAGATGTTTGGTGAGGGTTTTGTAGGTTTCTGTTTCATGAGAGTCTTTCAGCGTCGAGCTCGCCGATTCGGGAGCAACGCTATTCTCCTGATATTGTAAAAAATAGGTTTGATTTCTACACAAACGGAGGCTTGTGGTCTACTTAGAATCGCATTGTAAATAGAGAATTCGACCCTCCGTACTCGCAGAGGTCTCTATCACTAAGGTACAATGCTAAGGAAACAAATGCAGACCATCAGACTTTCGATAGGATGTGGGTGCCTATGAAGCCCAAGCCTTTCAGGTCTTTAGGGTTAGTATTATAGACGAACGTGATGCAAACTTTACGTTGTAAGGCTTTTAACTCCAATTGCATCTGTTTTCGGAGTTTCAGATGTGAGTCGTCCTCTGGCAAATGACGATATTCTCTTCGTGCATCGTTGTGGAGGTTTCACCTACAATGTTAGAAGGGCTGTTTTTCTTTGGCATCCGTTTGTTTGGTATATTTCTGACGATTGTTGCCTTATGGATACATCCATGCTGGCGGAAGGCGGAAACGATAAATGCGTCCGTTGGCAACATGATTTTTTTCACTCGGCGATTCCCAACGACATAGCAAATTGTAGCGTTCGGCGAAAGCACCTGTGCTACTGAACTGATGCTACGTTCAAGGTCTATGTAAAATGCCGACACCTCTTGTGCCCGTTTCTCATCAACAGATTCAATTTCCGCGATAGCCTCTGCTACTGGAGAATCCATCAAGGTTTCTTCTGAATGGTGTCCTCCCATTGCAAGTTTGTCAACTTTACGAGCGTTCGGTAGACCTATCCACTCTGCTGAAAGTCGTGAAAATTGTCCGTACGCTACCGTCGTGTGTGAATCTCCATAAGGCGGAGATGTAATCACCAGGTCATAACCGCCGAGGGGTCGAGGCATTGGCAGTTCGCCCGTGGCGGTGTTAGCATCAGACACAGATACCTCAACGCTTTTCCGTTTTTCAAGGAACGCTGCCAAACCGTGTCGATTTCTGCTGAGTTTCTTACTAAAAATACCAAAGACATCCGGGTTGAAATCCTCAAGTTTCTTCGCGGGCATGCGATATAATTTAAACTCTCCATTTCGTGTATAGGAGACCTCTCGAACCGTTTCCGAAAACGCAACCAATATAAAATTTCGGATAGATTCATTTTCTATCTTGTTAATCCAACTACGTAGATAGGCGAGACATCTAATAACTTCTTCGGAGAACCAATACGTAAGGTTCGGAATATCAGGTATCGGAGCGTCAGGCACTTCGCCTTCTTGGAATTCAACTTGAAAGTGATGATAGCTCAACCTATTGAGTGTTTCATCTAAGGTAGATAGGCAAATCGGTGTTGATTTCGCAGTCGCTATAAGCCGAACGAGCGGATTAATATCGCATCCAACGCTATGCATGCCGAATAGAGATGCCTCAATCAGAGAGGTACCCGTGCCTCAATGGGGATCGAGAAGCCAGCCGCCTTCTATGCCATACTGCTTAAGGAGTTTCCGCGCGATTTGCGGAATCATCATCGCAGGATACGTGTGAAAGCAGTGGGTGTGCTCCTTTGTGTCAACCCCGCGAAAATCCCATGTTTCATCTTTGTATTTCACCCCACTTGTAATCATATCAACTTTTCCCGTCCGCCAAAGCATAGATTCAAGAATTTTTCATCAATTCTAAAACCGGTCCCATGATTTCTGACGACCTTATTTTCTCTCAAATGCATTCTCACATCAACTATAATAACCCAACTTGCTACCTATAGGATTTCAGAGCCACGAACACTCTTTTTCGACGAGACTCATCCATGTTTGCGAAAAGTTTGGGGTATTCCCGGGTCCTTTTCGGTGTGAAGCTGCACAACCTAACAGGTTATGCTACAAACCAGCAACTTGGGTTATTATAGTAAAATCGGAAAATAAGTTCACAAAATGCTATGAGTGTATAAGTAATTACGGAATCTACTATAAGTGCTGTTTATAATTGGGACGAACTACCGCCAGTTGGAATCGCTCAGGTTGCGTTGTCGCTGGTGGTCTCCTTCTGCGTACCTGCGGTAGCAAAAGCGGAGAAACGTTTCGTTGGATTCGATGCGCCACAACTGGGACATTTCGGAGGCGTGTTGGTATCACTGACGCGTCGAAGCACCTCAAATTCAGCTCTGCAGTCCTTGCAATGGTATTCAAAAATTGGCATCGTTTTTCCCTTAAACTTGGGTAGGTCGAATGATGATTTTTACTTTTGTGCCTTTAGGTGGTATAACATCGGTATTCACACGATACGTCCGATCATCAGTGCCAGTAGGTAAGGGGTGGTTGAAAAGTGAATCTGGGTCGCGATAGACAGCGACGATATTGTGGAAGAGTTGGGCAGTGAATTGATTGTTTTTAAGCCGTCCACCCGTGAATATCCATGGTGTGGCTTGCATCGGCTGTTCCGTAAAGGCATTCCATACTAACTCCCTTGCGCGGCGCGAGACCACCTCTTCACCTTGGTCCCATTCCACCCAAATGTCAACAGGGGCTCCTGTCGGAGTTCGTGGATCACCCTCAACTGAAAGATTCATACCGGGCGTAAAATCTAAAACTCCGAGTGCTGTAAGTATATAAATCGGCTCTGCGTCAACGATTAAAATGCTTTCATGCGTTTTCCCAAGTTTGCCACAGGCAAAGAATTCAATATTAGCATCTCCACCGACAATGTTAATTTCACCCGGCAGCGTTACCTCGCGTTTGCTGGTATCGAACACAACGTTGCCGAGCTGATAAATATTTTCGCTAATTTGCTTGGGTTTCGCTAGCTGGACATCTGTTGCTGCAGTGGATTTTGGAAAGACAGTGAGTTTTTCCGAGGCCCTATTATCACTTCCGTCTACATCCGAGAGGTCTATGCGTGCCACAAACTCTATTTTACCTTCCTTTGTAGGCACCCAATCAGCGGAAATGACAGTCTCGGTGAGTTCTGGAGTCCAAAGGACTTCGGTTGTAGCAACCTTCTCATCACCAACGTAAAACTGGATTTTGAGAATCTCGTCAAGAGGAGTTCCCGTATTCCGAAGGGTTGCACTTAGGCGCACGACTTCGCCGACGCGTGGCGTAGGTGGTGAAAACCGGAGGCTCTGTGGAACAATCCCGATGTTCGGCTCTGTTGGACCTACCAAGGCATGACTCAAGGACATGACAGCAAAACAGGTTGACAAAAAATCACTCTCAGATCCGCGCCATCTCCCATCAGGTTCCTGTTGTGCAACCATCATCCGTGAGATTTCATTGTACCAATCGTAGCCAGCAAGTGTGTCCAAAGTTGGAGGAATGTCACAGAACCGTTGTAACGAAAGTAGATAGTAGTAAAGCCACGAGTTAGAACCAGGGTTCCGGGTTAAGGTCCAATGCTTTTTGACCCATTCGATGCCTTTCTGAATCTGCGGATCGTCGGCGGGGACACCACATGCCCGAAGGGCCCACAATCCAGTTGCGGTCATGCTTCCGTAGACCCCTATTGCCCACGGTGAACCCTCATCAACTAAATTGTAGAGCCATCCGCCCGTTTCGGTTTGGTTCCGGCGAATCCATTTCTCGGCACGTGCCCATGTATCAGGTGGAATATCAAGCCCCCACTGCTTTGCAGCATAGAGTGCATAGATAACCATGTTCATATGCGCGCCATCGGCAGTAAACCCGTATCCCCAACCGCCATCGTCGCGTTCGTCTGTGAACTCACTGCCTTTGATAGGGAGCTGTTTTTTAACTAATTGATTCACAGCAAACTGAGCTCGCTCCCTGTATGCGGCATCTCGCGTCGCGACTAAAGCAGGTATCACCACGGCAGATTGATAAACAGCGAATTCGTTCCAGTTCTGTGCCAAGAGAAACTCTAAGCCTTTTTGCACTGCTGGGTGTGAAGACGTATGTCCCGTTGCGAACAACGTTTGCAATGCCAACGCTGTTTCTTGCGTCTGATCTTCACCGAAATTCCAAGCCTTGCCCGGAATAAAGTTTTCAGCAAGCCCTTTTAGGCTCGCTCCGCAGGTAATGCAGATTAAGATAAGTTGATTTTCTGTTCCACACTGTAGGCAGGTGCGGCTATGCCTTCCTTGTTGTGCTTCTATCCAAGCAATACCTTTCGTTATGGCGTTCTGGGCCTGTTCAGGGGTGATATGTGGAAACGTTCGAGCCTCCGCGACAATCGTCGCATGAGTCACGTTGTTTCCTATGTCCGTTTCTTCAATGTGTTTTGCACCGGTCGGGTTAACGACGGCATAGATTTCAGTCTTACCCGGAGGAGGTTGCCATTGTGTTTTTACCCGCTTGCTCTTTCCGGGTTTTAACTCCAAGATCACATCCTTACAGAGTATTTGGAGCGGTTGTATCGCCGGATCCGCCTCATAAAGGTCAACGACCAGATCTTGGTTCATCGTTTGTGTTCCGTCACCAACATTTTTCACCTCAACGAAGATAGTAATCTCTTCTCCCTCCATCGGTGTTGGGTTGGAAAAGGAGATACTATCAGCGTCAACACGGAAGTCTGGCAGCTGTGCGAATCCGTTTGTGGTAAAGGAGGCAATAATAAACATTCCGATTGCTAATCTTAACAGTAGATATCGGAAACTGATACACTGCACCAAACGAAGATACCTAATCATGCTGCACCTCACATTTGTCAAAGAAATTGTTATTATTCCAGCGAGTGCCACAACCAAATTTCGGTGTATCTTTCAATGAGGCGAGCGTGGCAACGCAATTCCTACCGATCCTAAATTAACCCAAGTTGCTACGGACAAGTTTTTAGGAAACCCATAGACACCATTTTCAACGAAAATCCTTCAGTATTTGGCTGTTTTTGTAGCATAGGAGACCGTTGGTTTCCTGTGGACATTTATACACAACCTAGCAGGTTAGGCTACGAGGTGGCAACTTAGGTTAAATTAGTTTCCCGACCAGTACCCAACGGAAACCGAGGAAGGCTGTGGTATCGGATTTTTGAACACGGGTTGTCCCCCTGATGTCCATTTACTAATTTCGCCTTGGAAGGTCTCCCCAAGTATGTCAGCTATCCAAATTCCGCCATCTGCGGGCGAAACGCTGATCGCTACAATTGCCATCCCTGCGAGAAACTCATTTCCTTTGCTCCCGTCTGGTGATAAGTTGATTAACATCGACTGTTGTGAAACAACCCATACACTTCCATCAGCAACATTCATGCGCGGGGACGTAGGATTTGGAATATCGGTAATTTCCACCAGCTTCTGTCCGCTCGCTGAAACCCGCATGAGAACACTATGTTGACTGTCGGCGATCCAGGCATTTCCATCGTAGTCAACAGTTACGCCTTTAGGTTCACCCATCGGTGGTGCGTCTGCTACTTTATTCCCTGCGGCATCGTAGCGTGCAATAGGACCTCGTGCGTTTGTTATCCATGCCGAACCGTCCCTCGGATTCACCGCCACTGCGGGTTCATAGGCGGATATCACAGCGACAACTTGGGTGCCATCACCGGATACTTTTGTAACAGCATCAAGACCTGCGATCCATGCCGAACCATCGGCGGGGTTAATGGCAATCTGGTTCGGACGATTAATATCGGGAATTTCCTTAAAATCACCACTGTTTGGATTATAACGATAGACAGTATTTGCCGCTGAAACTGCGATCCAGACAACGCCATCTGCTGGATTCACCTCGGCGGCAGTTGCCTGTGGTAAATTCGGAATAACCTGTGGATCAGCGTTCCCATCGGCATATAATTTATAAACTGTATCTCCCTTGCTTACGACCCAGCATTCTCCATTATATTGTCCATAACTGATGGTAACACATAGAGCCGACAGGACTATTGCCCAAAACATCTTCTTCATTATTTATATCTCCTCATTTTACTCTGTGCGCTTTGTAAGCTCGTAATCGATGATTGTAAGTACGCGCTGTAAGCGACGCCTTCGTTTTTTAATCTTAACACAGTTTCGGTTAATTTTGCAAGGAATTTCGTGTATCTCTACAATGTTACGACCGTGCTGAGAACATTCGCAAAACGACAGGATTGGGGATGTTGCCACTCGCTTTTGCACACGGATCTGGGGCAGAACTTCAGAAACCACTCGCAATCATCATTAGTGGTGGGATGATAACCGCTACGTTCTTAACGCTTCCCGTTTTACCGGTCTTGTACTACATTGTGGAATTAAGCTGGATAAGGAGTTTCAAGCGGCAACTGGAGAAGGAAGGTATTGTTTTAGATGAGAATATGATACCCCCTTGTGATTTGAATCGACACTCTACAAATTGGTGTGTAAACTTTTTTGAAACTTTTTGCGTTGAAAGGTGTCTAATAAGGTAAAAGCGAAAACTTAACGAATGAAGCGAGGGAGGCAATAATGAAACGCGCACATTTCTACTACCTAACTGTTGTAGTGATCCTTCTGTTTTTTGGAATCAGCATGGTAAGCCTGGCTGAAGTTGCTGTTTTGAAACTGGAGATTTCCGATGTCGTCAGTAACGCCGATGCAAGGCAAATTCGACGGTTGCTGAAACCTTGGGCGGATCCAGAGGATGTCACATTCCACACACCTGTTGACAAGCACGGTAGAAAGCGGCTTTTCACGACACGCGTGGAAGTCAAACCGAGACAGGGTCCCTCCACATACAGCGAAACACATACATTTGACGTTTATGACATCATGCGTCAGTTGAACGATTCGCGTTTCCGGGGCCGCCATGGACTTGGACACTCCCGTGTTATTCATACCGAAGCTACCATTCGCGGCGACCTGTTTGCACACCCCGGCTTCGCCCGGAGTTATCTCCGAAACGTTCCGGCCTGGCGACGTTGGCGACCTGATACCTCCAATATCCATCATGCTATGACTGCGGGGCATGAGGAGCAGAAATTCGTCTTCAGCGCGAATCCTAAGTTTGATCAACTACGAATTGATACCGCAAACAACGATAAACCGGTCGAGGTAGAGGGTATCATCACTGGATTTGATGGCCCCTATCCAATTGTATCCGTTCGCAAGTACGAGGTGGGCTATCATGTCAAGACGAAGGCATCTGGAGCGGAAACAGCGAGGCAACCGACCTACGACTATCTTGAGAAATAAAGGGATGACCGCCAACAGCGGCTTTCATCTTAGGACTGGTAGCCGCCTGTATTAAAAAGCACAACGCGCTCCGTGTCTTTAATCATTCCGCTCGCCACGAGTTGTTTGAGTGCCGCAACTGTTGCGGCTCCTTCAGGACATGTCAAAAGCCCCTCGGTTGTAGGGAGCAGTTGCATTGCTTCGCGGATGGCATCGTCTGTGACAGCAATCGCGGCACCGTTGCTTTTGCGAATCGCCTCTAAGATGAGGAAGTCCCCGATTGCTTGTGGTACCCGCAAACCGCTGGCAATGGTATGTGCCTCGCGCCACGGTGTTGCTTCAGTAGCTCCCTCTTCCCATGCTTTGACAATCGGGGCACATCCTGCCGATTGTACAGAGATGAAACGAGGTCTTTTCTTGCCAATCCAACCGATTGCTTCTAATTCCGCGAAGCCTTTCCACATCCCGACGATACCCGTGCCGCCTCCCGTAGGATAGATGATAACATCCGGTAATTCCCACCTGAACTGCTCGGCGAGTTCAAACCCCATCGTTTTTTTTCCCTCCACGCGGTAGGGTTCTTTAAGCGTTGACACATCAAACCACCCCTCCTGTTCCTTCCCTTCTGCGACAATTCTGCCTGCATCCGTAATTAGACCTTCAATCAGTGTGACGTTTGCATCGGCGAGTTGACACGTCTCCTTATTGAAGGCGGGTGTATCTTTCGGCATAAAGATATGCGCTGATATACCAGCGGCAGCTGCGTAAAGTGCGAGTGCAGTCGCAGCGTTGCCAGCAGACGGGATGGCTAATTGTGTTAATCCGAGTGCCTTTGCCTTAGAGACTGCCATCGCCAAACCGCGAGCCTTGAAGCTTCCAGTTGGTAATCGGGATTCGTCCTTCACCCATACCTCTGTGAGTCCGAACGTTGCACCCAACCTCTTCGTATGGATGAGAGGTGTCATTGTTTCGCCAAGCGTCACGATGTCAGTTGGGTTAGATATGGGGAGGAGTTCCGAATAACGCCAGAGTGAGGCAGGTCTCGACTGGAGCGTGTCCTGTGTCCACGTTTCTGCTAGCTGCTCAAGCGCATAGCGGGCAAGTAGTGGTTTCCCGCAGGTGTTGCAGACGTTCTGTGGCACTGTATGTGGATAGATGTTGCTGCACTTGCTGCATTGGAGGTCATGTAGATAGCTTTTCATGTTTTATGCGGTAGATTTTAGAATTAACCCAAGTTACCACAGGCAAGTTTTTAGGCGTATAGATGCCGTTTTTAGCGAAAATCCTTCAGTATTTAGATGTTTTTGTAGCATAGGCTGTTAGCCTGTAGACTCGGATTGTATCTTTGGCTTTCCTTAAAGAAGAGAATTTTGTAGCATAGGAGACCGTTAGTTTCCTGTGGACATTTATGCACACCCTAACAGGTTATGCTACAAACTGGCAACTTGGGTTAGAATTAATGAGACTGTTACTCGACTATACCCATCTGGACTACATGGCTGTGAGGAGTTTGAGAAGGATCGCTTTCATGCTATGGAGACGGTTTTCGGATTGATCAAAGATAATTGAACGTTCATCGTTGACGAGTTCACCCGAAATTTCATATCCGTGGTGTGCGGGGAGGCAGTGCATAACGCGGCACTCGTGCGACTTCAGCAGCTCTGCATTCAATTGATACGGCATCATCTTTTTTAGCCGACGGTTTCGCTCTTTTGCAAAAGCCGGATCCGTGAAGAATTCCATGTCCACCCAGGTATCTGTGTAGACAACATCGCTTTCGGCAACTGCTTTTTCCAATAGGTTCTCCACGGCTTCGTGACTGGTATCAAACGTTTTATACAGACCTTTGCGAGAGGCTTCTTCCCATAGCTCCTTGTCGACAGCGGCAGGATTCACCTCTGGTGCGATGACCGTGACTTCCATGCCTACCTTCATGCCAGCGGCAATCAGCGAATTACAGACGTTGTTATGCACGCCGACGAAGCACAATTTGACTCCTTGCAATCTACCGAACTGCTCCTGTATCGTCATCAGATCGCCGAGTGCTTGTGTTGGATGGTATCTGTCACAGCATCCGTTAATTACCGGGACGGTCGCGGCGGCAGCAGCTTCAACGAGTTCCGAGTGTTTCAAGAAACGGGCTAAGATAATATCAACATACGCTGAGAGGACGCGCATTTCGTCACTCAGGTCGGCTAATGCGAAGTTTGTCGTGCGCCAATCGAGGTAATGAGCATGTCCACCGAGTTGTGTTATACCGATTTCACCTGCACAGCGTGTTCGGGTAGATGTCTTTTGGAAAAGCAGACAGAGGTTCTTTCCACCGACAGCGTGTCTGTATTTTTCGGGATGGTTTTTGATGTTTAGGCTGTTTTCAACGGTTTCAAGGATATCTGTTTCTGACCATGGGTTGAGTTTAATTAGGTGCATAATTACCTCACGCAGTAGGGTATTCAAGTATTACCAGTTTTGGAAACTATAATTATACAGAACATCCTAAACAATGTCAAGTTTTTATGTTGAAAAGAAACCTTGAACTTTGTTGATACATTGTGTATAATTGAAGCATCGACGAGTTTTATCCGCGGCACTCCAAGCACATCATAGATGAAATAGACACAGTGCTTGCGGAACACTACGGATTCACGGAAGAGGAGTTAGATTTCATCATCAACTACGATATAAAATACCGGATGGATTAGGGAATTGAGGGGAGTTGGTCGTCTGGGGGAGTCCATCGCACATATAGGAATTTCGCTGTCTACCGAGTGCCGCATCAATAAGAGATACCCATACGAACAGGAATGTAATGCCCTGACCGGGTGATAAGGCATAAGCCAATATCAGGGAACTTAAGGAAACCTCTCATGCTGTTTATACCTTTATTGCCCTGTAGATAGAACCTACGCTGATACCGCATCGCAACACGGAAAGGAACGGACAGATGACGCGGATGCGGTTTATAACGTAATTTGTAACCGAGGATAGTTTCAGACATAAGGGAACCTCCTTGTTAAATATTATAGCATAAACGGACAAAAAACGCAAATTCTCAATGCGTTAGAAACCGCTTTAGACTCTGTTTATCGTATGCACTGATTGTCGACTCTCTGTTAAAATAACCCAAGTTGTTCCTCACAAGATTTTAGGTATCCCGTCCCTTTTTTGACTGAAACGGTTTCATGATTCGGAGGTATTCCGTAGCGTAGGGTGTTGGTCTCCTGCGTGCTTAAAATGCACACCCTAACAGGTTATGCTACAAACTGGCAACTTGGGTTAAAATAATTCGGTATAATTTGTAAAAAAAATAGAGAACGCTAAGGTGGAACTATGATTTCGCTCAACTATATCCCACGATACTTCTGTCTAACATTGGCATTTGTGCTCATTGCTGTCGTTGCGAATCCGGGTGAAGAGGAACCGGCCCGTTTTTCGCAAGGCGGTCTCCCCTTCCTGGAAAGATACTGCTTCAGTTGTCACAGTGGCGATCAACCCGCTGCGGAAGTTTCTCTTGATGTCTTTTCAGATGAACGTTCCTTGATACAGAAACGCGATGTGTGGGAACGTGTTTTGGACATGGTATCGACAGGTTACATGCCTCCCTCTGAGAGTGACCATCAACCCCCGTTAGCAGAATCCGAAGACTTTATTGCGTCCATTGAATCCATTTTTGAACATGCAGATCGCGGGGCAAAACCGGACCCGGGGCGGGTGACCGCACGCAGACTCAATAAGGTTGAGTATAAAAATACTGTTCGAGACTTATTGGGCGTTGATTTCAACCCTACGGAAAACTTTCCTGCAGATGATGTCGGGCACGGCTTTGATAACATCGGCGATGTCCTCTCTATGTCACCACTGCTGATGGAACGGTACCTTGAAGCCGCGGAAGCAATCGCCAAGCGTGTCATCTTGTTGGATCCACCGCCACCCTCGAAACGTTACCAAGGTGGTAATCGTCTCGAGCCCCGCCACGACGATATCCCTAATGAACGTTACCGTCTGCTCGATCCAACCGCTACAGAAGCATGGAAATCTGGGCCCTTTATGACAGGATCGACATATTTCAAGATATTCCCGGATGTAGAAATCGTCTATCGCGCAACACTTTACGCTGAAACGGACAGCGAAACCCCTGTAGAAGTCGTTTTATTCATTCAGGGTGACAAATTGGATGAACTGACCCCACCAGAGAAACTCGCACGTTTGGTTGGTATAGATCCTACAGTAGAAAATAAAATCAAGGTTCTAAAGGCTTTTGAGATTACCGCCCGTGAAGAAAAAAAGAGACAGACAATTGAAGTTCATATTACCGGTATCCCTAACATTGAAAAAGTCGGCATCGCGATGCTTAAGCCAATAGAAGGTGAATCGGACGCGAAACTCCAGATTCGTACTCTCTGGGCAGAGGGTCCCTTAGATACCCGACCCGATTCTCATTTTGAAATTCTGGCATGCACACCTGGTATCTCTCAAGTAGAGCAGACCCGTGAAGTGCTAACACGTTTGCTCCGGCGTGGCTATCGTCGTCCACCAACCGAAAGTGAAGTGGAACAACTCACGGAGTTTGTAGCATCCATCCAAGCCGACGGTACGCCGTGGGAAGCAGGCATTCAAGAGGCGATTAAAGTCATTCTCTGCTCACCGAAATTCCTATTTCGGTTGGAGTTGGACGATCGTCCGCAGCGTTCAGAACCCTATCCAATTGATGAACTTCAACTTGCATCACGGCTTTCCTATTTCCTGTGGAGCAGTATGCCGGACGACGAACTCCTTGACCTCGCTGAGAAAAAGCAGCTCACTGTCAACCTTGAAGCCCAAGTTCAACGCATGTTGGATGACCCAAGGGCATCGGAATTAGGACGCAACTTCGGGGCCCAATGGCTTCAGATTCAACGGCTGATAACGGCTGCACCTGATCTCGAAAGATTTCCGACTTTCACTGGCAGCTTGCGCCTGGCTATGCTAAAGGAGACAGAACTTTTTGTTGAATCTATCCTTCGTGAAGACCGGAGTGTACTTGACCTCATTGATGCGGATTACACTTTCCTCAACCAAACTTTAGCAAACCACTATGGTATTACTGATACACAAGGAAACTGGAGAGGACAAAAGAACATCATTCCCGGCGGTGAATCAATTAAGGGCAGATCGTTTCGACGGGTCCAGTTGCAGAGTACCTCGCGCGGTGGGGTCCTTAGCCATGCCAGCGTCTTAACGGTGACCTCTAACCCAACACGCACCTCTCCTGTCAAAAGGGGACGTTGGGTTTTGGAACAGATACTCGGCACACCGCCACCGCCACCACCACCAGATGTGCCAGAATTAGAAGAAGAGGGTGAAGCAGTTCACGGGAGTACGCTGCGTGAACGCCTTGAACAGCACCGAGCAGATCCCGCTTGTGCCAACTGCCATGCGAAAATGGATCCGATAGGATTCGCTCTTGAAAACTACAACGCGATTGGGGCCTTTCGGTGGAAAGATGGCGAATTGGATATTGATACAACAGCAGAATTGCCAGACGGGACGATATTGCACGGCATAGCAGATCTGAAACAGGTTGTCAAAGACAGAAAACAGCAATTCCTACGCTGCTTAACAGAGAAAATGTTAACCTACGCTTTAGGCAGAGGATTGGAATATTACGATCGATCGACCGTTGACAGAATCGTAGCACAACTTGAAGCCGGAGGGTATAGAAGTTCAGTACTGATTACAGAAATCGTCAAGAGTGATCCGTTCCGGTTGCGACGCGGCACAAAGGACAATTTATGATGCGATTTTTTTTAATTTTCCTTGCGATTCGGTCAGTTGAATGGGTTAAATCGACACGACTGTTCCATATATCTGAAGAAATTAAAAAAACACCCAAACAAAAACCCTTTCCCTTCGTTTCAGGCTGTGCGTTTTTTAATGGATCTTTCGGTTTTGCCGCTCTCCCGCTGTTAATCATCATTTTCCAGCCAAGTTGTTATACATCTCATTATTATGAAATGCCGAGTGGCAATCCTATGTCACAGCTGGAGGAAAAATATTCCGTTTACTTAGATGCTACGTGGACGACAGAACATGCATCAGCACTTTTAAAGGTCTTTGAATCCATATCCCCAAATCTTAATTTACAATTTTCCAGATGGAACATAAGTGAGGATGGGTTAGAAAATGGTATTAAAATTGAGTCCAAAGACAAGATAAAGTTCGTTACGATGAGTAAAGATGTCTTTCCAGTTGAAGGATATGAAGAGGTAGTATCACCAGCCAAGGACTTTTACTATGCTGTCGTTCAATTTATAACAGAGAACGGAACAAACAGATCTATAATAGAAGCAATATTGCAAGAAAGGTATGGTATATACGTCCCTTCTTATGATTCATCAACCGAACATGCCACAAGTGGGACATCGACACGGTATTCGAATTTTAAAAATGAAGAGCTGATGCTCATTATATCAGTATTCGAAGCATTCCCTCATGCAGTCCATAAAATACCGCAATTAAGGCATATCATCCGTAGAATGGATGAGGATGAAGATAAGGAGAAAAAAGGGATCAGTTATGCTCGGACGAGTCGAGGGCACATAGAGTTTGCTGAATCCATTTTTCGCCGCGGTAATTCTTTTAGGGCTCGGCACGTAATTGCCCACGAAAAGGCACATTTTTTATGGACTTACGTTTTTAAAAGAGAAGTTAGAGCCGATTGGGTAAAACTCGGAGGGTGGTATCAAGATTCAACAAGTGAATCGGGTTGGTCAACAACCAAAGAACGATCAGAATTTGTAACAGATTACGCTTTTGAAGAAAACCCAAATGAGGATATGGCAGATAGCATCGCGTCCTATCTTCTATACCCCTATAAACTCCGTTCCTGTTGCCTTGATAAATATGAATTCATTCATCGGAATATGCTTATGTATGTCAAACGTTGGGGGACTTCCAACTCTATGTAAATCTGGGAGAGGTTTATGAGCACATCAAAACAATTTTCACGTCGAACATTTTTACGTGGTCTGGGTGCCGGTATCGCACTACCACTGCTGGATCCACTGACCGCTTTGGCAGATATTCCTACAAAAGAGGGAGCGATTGTCCGCTACCCTGACCCAGCAGTTGAAGTTATCGATCCGCGTTTTGCAAAATATAAAATTGGGAACGCTGTTATAGAGAGGCTATGGACGGGATCGCGCTGGGCAGAGGGACCTGTCTGGTTCGGCGATGGCGGCTACCTTCTTTGGAGCGACATTCCAAACAATCGGATTCTGAAATGGCAGGAAGCCACTGGCTTGGTGAGCGTTTATCGCAAACCTGCCAACTATACTAACGGACACACACGCGATCGACAAGGTAGGCTCGTCAGTTGTGAACACGGCACACGACGTGTCACACGAACTGAATATGACGGAACGATTACCGTCCTCATAGACAACTTCGAGGGAAAACGGTTCAACGCACCGAACGATGCAGTCGTCCATCCTGATGGACATATCTGGTTCACCGATCCCGGATACGGTATCCTTTCCCATTACGAAGGTCATAAAGCAGAATTTGAGTTACCGACTTCCGTTTATCGCCTGAATCCAGACACTGGTGAAGCGGTCGTCGTGACGGATGAAATCGAAAGACCGAACGGCATCAGCTTTTCGCCTGATTACAATAAACTTTACGTCGCTGATACCGGTCCACCTAAAAACATCGTTGTCCATGATGTCATAAACAGCGAACGGTTGGCTAATAAACAGGTATTCGCTGATATGACACCTGGGGCGGCTGATGGACTTCGGTGTGATACTGATGGAAATCTGTGGGCAGGTGCTGGCTGGGTTGGAGATGGCTACGACGGTGTGCATATCTTCGCACCAGACGGAACGCTTATTGGGAAGATCCATCTTCCAGAAATTTGTGCAAACATCTGTTTCGGCGGGGTGAAACGAAATCGGCTCTTTATGACAGGCAGTCAATCCCTCTATTCAGTTTATGTCAATGCCCAAGGGGTACCGTATTTTTAGCAGGCAGTTGTCAGTAGTCGTGGAGATTGTCTGAACCCGGATAACGCCTCAATCCTCTTGTTAGCCGGACTTTAAGAGTCGGGAATCGGAGTTTTCTTCTACGAGAGAATTGAATGTCTCTGATAAACACTTGACAAGTCATATAAAACAAGGTATAATTGTGTGATGGAAGTTATGAAACGAGAAATCACATCGTGATAGCAGCGGATTTTCGCAAATTTCGCACTGCTTTAACTCTGAAGAGTTGAAGAAGGAATCGTTATGAACACTTCAAAGCAACTTTCGCGTAGAACCTTCTTACGCGGTTTGGGAGTGAGCATCGCTCTACCGTGGCTGGAGGTAATGGGACCCCTTACATCGTGGGCAAACGCTCCAGCAAGTGGGATAGCGCACCAGACAGTTCCGAATCGGATGGCATTCCTTTACGTGCCCAATGGAAAGATTATGGAGGATTGGACCCCGAAACAGATCGGAACGAACTATGAACTCACAGATATCCTGAAACCTCTTGAAAATGTGAAAGATAAGATGTTGGTGCTAAGCGGTCTAACGGCTGATAAAGCCCGTGCTAACGGGGACGGTGGGGGTGACCACGCCCGTGCCATGGCTGCTTTCCTTACAGGTGCACAGCCCCGTAAAACCGATGGTGCTGACATTCATGCTGGTGTTTCTGTTGACCAGGTCGCGGCATCGCATATCGGTCATCGGACCCGAATGCCTTCACTTGAACTCGGAATAGATCCGGGAAGAAGGGCGGGAAATTGCGATTCTGGCTATAGCTGCGTCTATTCATCAACACTGTCATGGCGTTCCGGGACACAACCGCTTCCGAAAGAGGTAAATCCAAAACTCGCTTTTGAACGGCTGTTTTCTTCTCTGCCTGATACACAACGAGAGGAACGCGATCAACAGCGAAAAAGTATCCTCGATTTTGTAAGACAGGACTCAAAAGCGTTACTCGGTCAGATCAGTGGGAACGATGTCCGGAAACTCGATGAGTACTTTTCCTCTATCCGGGACATTGAAGTGAGAATCGCATCCGCTGAAAAGTTTCCACCGATCAAAAGCCCAGCTTATACCGTGCCGGAGGAAATTCCAGCAGATTATCAGGAGCATCTGCGCCTCATGATGGACCTCATGGTACTCGCGCTTCAGGCAGATATAACCCGTGTTACAACCTTCGTCCTTGCAAATGAAGGCAGCAACAGACCCTATCCGTTTGTCGATGTTCCAGATGGACACCATTACTTATCACATCACAGTGGTGATGAAGAGAAAATAGAAAAAATCAAACGCATTGATATCTTCCATACGCAGCAGTTATCGTATTTCTTGGAAAAACTCAACGCTACCCCTGAAGGAGATGGTTCCCTCCTGGATCATTCAATGATTCTGTACGGTAGCGGGAATGCAGATGGCAACCGACACAGCCATCACGATCTCCCAATTCTGCTCGCTGGAAACGGCTGTGGCACGATCAAAAGTGGTCGTCATATCCGCTATCCGAAAGAGACTCCGCTTAACAATCTCTGGCTATCAATGCTCAATCGGATGGATGTCAGCCTTGCCCAATTAGGCGACAGCACTGGTAGTTTGAAAGGGTTGTCTTAGAGCACAAGCCCTACTATAAGACTTCCAGGCAGGTGTAAACCGTGCTTTGGGTACTGCTAAATAACCTCAATTAGTGATACACTCGTATCGTCGTGTGAACTCTGAAGTGATATGTTTCTGGTGGCACAGCCTAACAGGCTATGCTACACGTGCGAACCTGTTTTCGGATTTTACTATAAAATTGATCGGCGGGATTGAGAAATCTCGCCCTGCGGTAGTTTCTCATCACTTTTTAGTTTACTGTGGGTGCCCCGGTCTCAGCGATCTTCATGAGTTGATCATCGTCCAAGCCAAGGTCTACGTCCTCAGAGAATGGCTGTGGAATCTTGTACGGGGTCTTTGCATAAACCTCGACGACATTCTCATCGGGATCGTAGAAGTAAATCGCCAAAGAAATTCCGTGATTCACGACACTGCGAATCTTTACCCCTTCCGACTTTAACAGTGCGTAGAACTGTTTCAAATCTGCGAGATCCTTTACAATAAACGAAACCTGTTGAACAACCTTTGCTCCGGGCGGAGCATCCCGACCCGGACACAATGCGAGTTCATGGTGTTCCGATTCTGGCTGCGCACTTAGAAAAATAATGTGTCCTTCTGGATGCGCGTCGGTAACGGTGAGACCGAGAATACGGGTATAGAAGTCTTGTGACCTTTGGACATCGGTGCAGTAGAGTCCGACATGGCCAAGTTCCTTAACGGCTAGCATTTTTCACCCTCCTGCGGTATCGAAATCAGTAATCTCAATTTATCACGAAACTGGAAAATAGATCAAGTCGCTTCGGGAATATTACTCTTAGTAATATTAGACACTCGATCTGAATGTATCAGGGAGGTCGAACTGATTGCTCATCACCAATATTCTCTCAATAAAAATACGGATAATCGGAAAGAAGCACTGTCGAAACTATCTGGTATCCTATTGCTAAATAACGGATACTTGTCGATCCAAAAGAAGTAACAAAATTGTGCTGTATTAAGCCTACAAACCCAGTCGTTATATGGGTTTATAGCGAAATATCATTACTTTGGAAAAATAATTTTTGATAATGGGTTTCATTATCAAAATACGAATATATTCGCGAGTAGGGCTAATCGGACGCAGGTTAACAGCCTACGCTACGAATACCTTTTTTCAGCGGGACTCATCTTAGTGTGTTCCCTATCATTTTCGGTGCAAAGGGGCACAGGAGACCATCGGTTTCCTATGCTACAAAGGTGACAACTTGGGTTAAGTTACCAATCTTTGAACGGAAATATACGTGTTTCTGTTGCCATCCCGTAGAAACTCCATAAACTCCCGGCGACGAACTCACCGAGGATTAAACCGAGGAAGAAAGGTGCTGCCTTTCGATGCAACTGTAATCCGCCCTGCTTAATAATCAACCATTTCGCGGTCGTGCTAATCACAAGTGAAATCCAGAGCCAATTCATACACCAATCCGCTGCTCCGGAGACAGCATACCCTACAGCATGGAAGGGCCACCAAAAGAAACGCATCCGTAAAAACATCAGAAGGAACGTGAATCCCATTCCGATACCCATGGATGTCACTTCCGGGATATTCGGGCCCATTGGAAAATTAAGTTGTTGTTGGAGTCTATTGAAAGGATGGCGTGCAAAACCACCAGCTGCCCCAAAATGATATACATCGTGTAGATATGCCCAGAAAGAACCGATCGAACCGACAAGCACTGCAAGGAGCATGACCCATACGAGAGGTTTCGGATTAAACCGAGCCCGCGAGGCGAGTTGGAAGCCCTCTAACTGATGCGGCATCGGGTGACTTCGGTGTGCACGATTGAAGAAAAACAGGAAAGAGAGTGCTGTCAGGTTCGGTCCACCCATGCCTCGCGAACCCAGAATCGTCGGTAAGGCGTAATCAGGTCCCATGAAATGCAGGTCGTGTGCAGGCGCACCAGATTCTACCCGCATCCGAGTAATACCTGTTGACAGCGCGAAATACATCACAAAGAAGGCGATACCGAGTGAAATACTGATGCCTATCTTTACGGAAAACGCTATGAGATAGATACATCCTAATACAATGCCTGCAATGGCAGTTCGGTATCGCATCGGTTCAACGGATTCGTCGAGGCTTGAACGTCCCGGGACGACCTGTCTAAAGACTTCTGCGAGATATTTTCGGCTTGCCCATATCGCGAAAATCGCAAGTCCAAGATACGCACCCAGTGACTGTTGGCGATCGTAAGGAAAACCGGGTAATCCTCGAACCCCGATGATAGCCCCGGCGACCCGTTGCATCTTGCGAAACAGGTAGAAGAACCAACAGGAGAACGATAAATCCAAAGGCATAAAGAATCCGAGTCCGATGACGAATGGATAGATAGAAAATGGGGTCCACCCGATGGCATTCCACGGCTTCTCTGTGAAAAATTGACTGATATTCCGAAATCGAACGCCAATAATTGGAATTGTCGGAAAGAGGTAACTGAATCCGTTAACAAGATTTAGCAATGAGACGAGGATAAACGCCGTCCAAAAAGGTTTGCCTCGGAAGAAGTTTGCACCGCTGTCTCGGGTCATTTCCAATGGCAGCTGGATGATAGGATAGGCAAGTTTCTCACGTTCTGTCCACTGTTTCCGCAGCACAACATTGATGCATAACATCACAAACACAAGGACGACAATGAAACTCGTCCACCACAAAGCTGGACCGAGCCATGCTTGTAGTACCTCTATGCGATAAAATGTTGTCTGTCCTTCGTAAAACCCTTCAAGAATCTGTTTATCTTGGACTGTTCCCCATGTTGGCATATATCGGTGGAGAAGTTCTCTCCATTCGTTTTCAGGTGTATCGAACCAGAAGACATGCCCGATCATCGGGATGAGCACTTGGGCATGGTCATGGGATGCAATTGCGCTCGCCATGCAAAGCATCACATAGATAACGAGTAGTTCGCCGTGTGTCAAGGCCCACTGCCGCTTTATCCTCCGGACAAGGAGATTGAGGAGGGTAATCGTAAATACGAAGAAGACTGCATTGAAAAATAGGGACATTGTCGTCGGAAACAGACCCCACCAGACCATTTCCGTGTACATAATCCAATAGCAGTTGATAGGGATAAGGATGAGGGATAATATAACCGATTTAAAGGTGACCCCACGGGTTAAAGCCGAAGGCATGTAGTTCTCCTGTAGTCTTTATAATTGTCAGTCTTCAGTTGTTCGGATTTTACTATAGATGCGGCTATTCCATAACTGCTTGGAGCATCTGCACAATGTCGAGATGCCCTTTCGATTCTGCTAACGTCAGTGCCGTGTCGCCTTGCCTGTTTTTCAGGGTAACATCGGCTCGATTCTCGAGGAGAAGTTTGACAATCCCCGGATGTCCGCGCCACGCCGCATACATCAACGCCGTTTCACCTGTCCGGTTTTGGATATTGACAGCTGCACCTTTCGCAATCAACCGTTCGGTAATCTCCAGATTTCCTGTCTTATGGATAATAAAGATGAGTGGTGTGTTGCCGTTGGCATCTGTGAGGTTCACATCTGCTCCGTTTTCAACGAAAAATATTGCTATGTCCGCATACCCTTTTTCTGTGGCGATGTGCAACGGAGTCCTGCCGAGTGCATCCTTTGCATTCACATTGCCACTCACATTATGAAGATACTTAATATCACCTGTCCATGCGGCTTTGAAAAATTTATCCTCAGGTGTGTCTGAGAATTCAGAAATGACGTGTTCCCGATTTGTGCGGAGATTCTCAAAGACCCGCACAACACCGCTCTGCCACCGCACCTCAAGCCTATCAACCGTTCCGTGGACTCCCAATCCGAAATGAAGTCGACCGTCGTGACTGGACAGGTAACTTGCGCCTCGACTGATTTCCTGTATTTGTGTGTGTCCGCCTGCTGTTAAAATAACGCGCGTCCCTATTCCGTCCCGACTGCTGACACTACCGATGGTTTTAATTCGAATCCAGTTGTGTTGTGTTGCCGTCTCGTTTCGCAATAAAATCGCGGGACCATTAGACTGTGTAACGAGTATATCAACATCACCATCGCTATCATAGTCACCGAAAAGTGCACCGCGGCTTACCGCAGTGCTTTGAAAATAGTCCCCCGCGCCCGCTGATACCTCTTGAAATGTGCCATCCCCTCTATTACGAAAAATTTGATCCCGTTGGCGATAAGTCAGGATATCGTGTGTGTCTTCAATATTGTCGATGATATGCCCATTCGCGATGAATATATCTCGCCAGCCATCGTTATCCGCATCGAGGAAACCTGTCCCGAATCCGACGAACAGGTAACTCTCTTTACCGAGATGCGCTTCATAAATGACATCCGTAAACGTTCCGTCACCGTTGTTCCGGTAGAGCGCATTGGTTTCATAAGAGAGGTTCGTAACGAAAATATCCAGCCATCCGTCGCCGTTATAATCGTTAGTGGCAACCCCCATCCCTGCTTGTGCAACCCCGTTGAAACTGTAAGCACATCCAGCAAGCAGCGAAATTTCACTAAACGTTCCATCACCGTTGTTATAAAAAAAATCGTTTCGAGTATCGTCGTTTGCGACATAAAGGTCAGGGACACCATCATTGTTGAAATCGGCTGAAACGACCCCTAACCCTTTTCCGTGAAACAACCCGCCAATACCTCCAACACCAGCATCCTGACTGACATCCGTGAAAGTACCGTCGCCGTCATTGCGATAGAGCGTATCAGGCGCGCCTTCGAACAGGGAAGGATGGCAATAGGTTTGAACCCCGTCTTCTCCACATGGACGGTACGGAGCATCTGTTGCGTACACGAGATAGTTAACAACAAATAGGTCGAGGTGTCCATCCCGGTTATAGTCGAGAAAACACGCGCTGCTGCTCCAACTGGGATCGCCGACACCTGCGTGAGCAGAGACATCCGTAAAAGTACCATTACCTTCGTTGCGGTAGAGAACATTAACCCCAAAATTAGTCACGTAAATATCTACATCGCCATCGTTGTCGTAATCCGCGCAAGCGGCTCCTTGTCCGTAGTTACCGCGGTTACCCACGCCTGCAGTCATTGTGATGTCAGTAAAGGTGTGATCACCGTTGTTACGGTAGAGCGTGCTGAGTGCTTCATTCGATGAGGACGAATCCTTCCAATAACCACTGTTCACAAGATAGATATCCAAATCACCGTCGTTGTCGGCATCGAAGAAGGCACCGCCTGCACCGAGGGTTTCAGGCAGATGATATGCACCTTCAGCACCATTGATGTGCCTAAAATCGATGCCCGCCTCCTCAGTCACGTCCACGAATTGGATCGCGGCGGATGACACCGAGGATGGAACACATATAACAAGGATGATGATGAGGCATATACTTTTACTGTTCATAATTTTTCGCGAGGCGGAATCCGATAAAACTGGTACCTATCGCTGGGTATTGCCCGATTCGTGTGGAGCACCGCGCTAACTTTTCCCTGTTCAACCAAGATCCGCCTCTCACAACTCTGCGACTCCCGAACATCGGTCCGTTTGGGTTTCGATCGGGACTGTGGCGATAGTACGTTTCGGAATACCAGTCAGCCACCCATTCCCAGACGTTGCCCGCCATGTCGTGTATGCCATAAGGACTTGCCCCTGTAGGATAAGAACCGACAGGTTGCGGGCGGGCTCCTGATTGCCTCCAGATGTTCGCGTGGACGATTGCTCCGTTGATGCGTTGTGTAAAGGTATCTCCCCAGGGCCATCGCCTTGTGTTTGTTCCGCGTGCTGCTTTTTCCCATTCCGCTTCGGTAGGGAGCCGCATACCTCGCCACGTCGCGTAGGCAACAGCAGAATGCCATGATACTCCTATGACAGGATGATTCGGTTTCGTTTTCGCGATGTGGGGCCATGTCCCAAATTTACCCTCATAACTGATAGGCGTGTGTTCGCTACCGACGCCCCGGTTTTCAACCCAAAACTGATGATATTCAGCATTGGTTACCTCCGTCTTACCGATATAATAGGCATCCAGATAGATTTTATGTGCCGGTGCTTCATTCGGCAGATCGTCATCGCTCCCCATAGTGAAATGCCCCGCTGGGATGAGACACATGTCGGGTTCACTCCACGCATAGGGTGAAAACGCCAAGAGGGTAGAAAGTAAAATCAGAACATGTCGCCTTGCAAGTAGGGCCGAGAATTTGCTATTGAGAATCGGATTTTGATGTGAGACGTTCATATTCTTGATAGGTTTTTTCGGCTTCTGTGTGTGCCCCAACGAGTTCGTAAGCTTTGGAGAGATTCAGATAGAAGCGCGGTTCAGAAGGCTTTAAATGAATGGCTCTTTGATATTGTTCAATCGCTTCGGAATACTGTTCTAACATCAAATAAGCACCGGCAAGGCTGTTGCGGTACGTTGCGATGTTTGGTTTCTGCTGAACAGCTTTCTGGTACATCGCCACCGCCTGTTTGTAGTTTTGCTGTTGAAAATGAACGTATCCGAGTACTTCATACCCACGCGTCTCTTGTGGCGCGAGCGCGATATAACGTTCCAAAGATTGCGTCGCCTCAGTATAGAGATGACGCTTCAGTTGGATTCTACTAAGTCTATACCATGCTTCGGCATTGGTAGGGCTTAATTTCACAAATCGATTGAGATGTGTTAATTGCTCTTCCTCAATGGATAGGACCTCAAAACGTTGTAAATTTCGCCGTGCTGTTTCTGTTTCCCCAATACGCCGATATGCAGTGCCTAAAGAGAAATGTGCCTTTGCGTGGAAAGGATCGATGGCAATGAGTTCTTTGAAAGTATCAATAGCGGGTTGCCATGCCTCGCGCTGAAGAAAGGCATTACCAAGCGTGTAACGTGCTGTCAGCGAAGTTGGATCGAGTTTGAGTGCGTGTTGAAGTTCACGAATGGCAGCATCGGTTAGATGATCACGAAAATAGGCGAGACCTAATAGGGACCGCGTGCGTGCATGATTGGGATCCATCGCGACTATTTTCTCTAGGATCTGTGTTGCCTGCGCGGTATCTCCTAAGTGAACGAGGAGCACATCACCCAATTCATAATATGCCTCAATATAGTTTTTATCTGCAATTACTGCCTGTCGAAACGCTTTAGCCGCTGCATGGGTCTCCTCAGCACCTTTATAAATCAGTCCCAAAACGCAGTATGCATCTGCCAACGATGCATCCAGTTTGACGGCTTTCTCTAAAGCGGTTCTTGCTTTTTCCTGATCTCCGTGAGCGAGTGCGCGTAATCCGGTGTCATACAACCGTGCCGCTTCGGGATGATACCCTGTCTCGGCACCTACAAACAGTGTATGGAAAAATATGAGAAACGTGAGAGGGTATTTGAATAGTTTCATACCATGCGAGGGTATAATTGAAAGGAAAAATCAAACTTTATGAGGTTCAGATTCGGTCTTCCGTTTTAATAACCATTTTACAAGAAAGAAAACACACACGAAAGGAATTGAGACAGCAAAGTAAATCCAAAAACTATCAATAATTCATCTTCGGAGCAAGTCGGGTGCTTCTTCAGGACGTAGGGACGGAGTTTTAACCCCGCCCACTACCACTCTATCTAACTTAATCAGGATTTACGCAATTTTGACTATAGGACGCTTTGTGAGAAGGAGAATCGAAAAAAACACAGATGTTCTCATGGCACACCCTAACAGGTTATGCTACAGAAGCACAGTATACGTAAGTCCTATTAATCATTGCGACTTAATGTCTGCCCATGTCGTCGTTAGCCGTCCTTGTGGAGTGACAGGCGTTAAACCGAGCACAGAGCCAAGACCATCGTTCATTATGTTTTGAATGTCGGCTTGTTCGAGTGGCACATTGAAAATGCCAATCTCGTCCATTAATCCCAATGCCTGTCTCTGGGTAGGCGTTCCACCTAAATGGACATCGACACCTGAAACACCGAAGACACCGGTTGTATCTTGATCAATGTCAACTTCACCGTCAATGTAGAGGATTTTCTTCGCGCCGTCATAGGTGAAAGCAAGGTGATGCCACTGATCGTCGTTGACTTTGGTCGGTCCGAAGAGCCAGCGCGGATTGAGTTCACGGCTACCGACTTCGACTTTGCCTTGATTTCCACTTCTGCCGGGCCCAAAAACGTTCAAGATATTATTCCAATTGGTCGTAAAGGCGATGACCATGTGGTCATCCGCGCAGCATCCACCGTGCGGATCGCCTTTCCTTTGAATTTTTACCCATGCGACACCGGTGTAGGCTTCGGCTGTGCTGTCTAAACTAGCTGAATTTGCGACATTGACGTAGTCGTCATCGCCGTCGAGGCTGAGGGCTTTTCCCCACTTGCCCCCATCGGTAATCTCGGCACCGTTTATAAGTTCGCCATCGTTTCCGTAGCTGCTGGAATCGCTCACATCGCCATCGTCAAAGAGCCAGACCCCAATAGCAGTCTCACTGTCGACAGCGGCGAAACTCTGCAGTGGGATCAATGCCAACCCCAGTAGCGTCAATACACAAAGTATTGCCCAATTTTCTCTCATTTTACAAATCTCCTATGAAACGTAAGTGGATTGCCTAAATACATCATTGAGACACTAATTTTCCCCTATTTTATTATAAGGGATGCACTCTGTCAAGCGGAATCTATTTTCCTTTATAATAGATTCCGTAATTACTTATACACTCCTATCGTCGCGTGAACTATGAAATTATCTGGTGACACAGGCTAACGGTCTCCTATGCTACAAATGTGAACTTATTTTCGGGTTTTACTGTATTGTCGCCAATGGCTTCCATAAACACGGACTCCCATAAATACGGATATAACCGGCGCGGTGGATTTTGGTTCACCGCTTTTTTTTCGATGGCTAATTGAATTCGTGATAAAATAGCAGGTGATTGATAAAACGAGTTAAGCGTCTACACTCATGTCACACATTTAACGCCCTGTGTCGTCACGAATTCTCAATTCACAACTCTCTCTGTAATTATTAAAGGAGTTTATGACCGATGAAAATCGTAATGGCGAATTTAATACTTGTGAGTTTAATTGTCCTCAGTCTGGTGTTTGCGTGTATCAGTCCTGCCGAATTTGATATAGAAACCGTTGCCGGCATGTGGCTTTTTGATGAGGGCAAGGGTAATACAGCGGCGGATTCATCCGAAAACGGCAACGCCGGGAAACTTGAGAACAGTCCGAAATGGACAAAGGACGGTAAGTTCGGATCGGCGTTGGAATTTGATGGAAATGAGAGTAAAGGACATGTCGTTGTCGGGGATTTGGGCTTGTCTGGGGAAGTTACATTGGTTTTGTGGGCAAATCCGAGTGATGCCGCTAATGATGATCGGTTGATATCGAACATCAATGGTCCCACTAATCCAGCTTTCACGACTCGGTACCAAGGTGAAACAGTTGAAATCTGGAGTAGCGCGTGGAAACCTGTCATCCCAAAATTTGATGATAATAAATGGGGACACTATGCGTTTGTATTCGATGGTGAAGGAAATGTGACTGGGTATTACAATGGAAAAGAAGGTGAGACAGTTGCCGATTCTTATACGTTTACGGATATCGGTATTGGTGCGAATTTTTTAGATCAATGGGGACAATATTTTTCCGGTCTTTTTGATGAAATCGCGTTTTTCAGTGTCGCGCTCACTGAAGATGACATCGAAGTCGTTATGACAAAAGGGCTGAAATCTGCGTTGGTGATTTACCCCGCGGGCAAATTAGCCTCCACATGGGGAAATATAAAATCCAGCCCATAAGAATCAAGTTAGGTGCAAAGCAATTTTCATCAATGTTAGGACTTACGCAATTTTGACCATAGTACGTACGTTTTGCGGGAGGGAGAACCCTTAAAAAAACACAGATATTCTCGTGGCACACCCTAACAGGTTATGCTACAAAAGAACAGCATGCGTAAGTCCTAAATATTTCCGAATATCAAATATACGGAGCGAACACATGGAATATCAAGTACTCATTCCCCTTTTTGTCATAACGGCATTGGTATTGGCAGGTGAACTCAGTCGTGTACCAGCGGATGAAATTGGAGGTCTGGTCGGTCGTTGGGATTTTGACGACGGAACCGGTACCGACCTCTCTGGGAACGGGAACCACGCAGTGCTGGGTGGAACAAAAATTTATTCACTCGGTGAAGGACGTGCCTGTATTGAGACGATACCTAAGACAGAACCGTTGCAGATTCCGGTGCCTGATAACTCTCCACTGGCGATGTCGGGCGGCACAATCTGTTTTTGGCTAAATACAATATCGGATAGGTCCAACATTCTCAGGTATAACAACGATGCTCTCGAACTTAACACCTATCGTGGTTGTTTTCAGGTGCGTTTCCGAGGTGAAAAGGATTTTGAATACTGGGAAGGGATTCTCGACTACGACTGGCCCAAGTACGACATGCGCGAGTGGGCGTTCTATCCCCATCTGAAAGCCTCCATCGGGGACTCCGAATGGCACCTGTTCGCGGTTGCCTATGACAACGAAGCAAAGCAAATTGTAGGATGGCGTGATGGCGAACAGATCGCAACGATTGATCTGTCAACGGTGGATACAGAGCCGCTGCTCCGTGAAGGTTTAACAGCGATTCACACCGGTGAGGGTTTTGTCGGTTATCTTGATGATCTGCGTATCTATAATAAGCCACTCACGGATGCTGAAATCAGTCAGATTTACAACGAAACCAAAGCCATCTATGCTGAAAGGCGGGATACGAATCCTACGGAAAGAAGGCAGAACATTTACAAATACCAAGAAATAGATGATACCCTCTACAAGGCGTGGCTACAGTTCAATCTGTCCGATACAAAACAGCAGAGTCAAGATTTATTCAGAAACATTGTTGCTGAGGGAGCGAATTCGACTGTCCAAACGGCTGGTTCTGAATTGGCACAGGCGTCGGAATCCATGTTCGGTTTTAAGCCTGCTGTTTCGGAGACGACCACCGTTGCTGGACCGAAGGTTATTCTCGGAACAGCCGATACCTCCGACTGGATCCGCGAGCATGCTGAAGCTCTCCAATTGGATCGCATTGAAGGGGATGGGTTCGTCATTAAGGCGATGGAAGGGATGGTTGTTGTTGCCGGGAGGATACCCGCAGGGGTTATTTTTGGTGTGTTCGACCTGATTCGTCGCATCCAGATTGGACAGGATCCGCTTGCCCTCGATGTACTGGAAAATCCGCAGGTGCCTATCCGTATGGTGGCACATTGGTCGTATTTCCGCGGGCTTCCCGGTGATAGATGGCGGGGTGGCGGCAGAGACAGTTCTATTTTTAGTTGGGAAGACTTGCGAACCGGCAATACCAAACTCATCCGAGATTGGGTCCGTATGTTAGCCTCGTGCGGTTGGAATGCACTCTGTCCGAGTGAGATTAACTGGCATTATCGAAACAACTTTCTGGCTCATCTCGGTGAGGTGGAAAAACTTGCTGAGATCTGCCGAGATTACGGTATCAAACTCTATTGGAGTCCGAGTTATCTTCTTGCGCTCGACCCACAAACCGCCGACACCCTCTACGCGCGCGTGCCTGACTTCGGTGGATACCTGATGAAACTCGGATCAGAGAAACAGAACGGCGACCCACGTCCGCAAATGACAAACCGGATTGCAGATACGCTGAAACCCTATGGCGGAAAGGTGCTTGTGCGTGCTTTCGTCTATGGTAACCTTCGGTATACACCCGAACCTTACCGAAACTTAATCCCTCACGATCTGTTCGCTCACGAGGACGGTAATTTCCGAGACAACGTCATTATCGTCCCGAAAGGCAGCCCTATGGATTGGGATCTGTGGGCACCGATTCCTGCCCTTGATGGCGCAATTCAGAAAAATCTCTATGGAAGTGAACTCGTCATTGACAAGAGTTGGCCCGTCTCCTGGATCAAAAAGTGGAAGTGGTGGTTTGAACAAGACACACATCGCAACGGACCCGGGAACTTGAACAAATTGAGTGTCGATTGCATCATGGGTGTAGCGATGATCTCGCCCTCGCCGGCGTGGACAAAATCTCCGTTGAACGCAGTGAATTACTATGGATTGGGGCGACTCTCTTGGAACCCAGACCTGATGGTGGATGAAATATATACCGAATGGATTCAGCAGACCTTTGGCAATGATCCAGAGGTGCTTGGGACAATCCAGACAATTCTGATGATGCTTGAAGAGGTGACGCGTAAATCCTACAACTACCGGGGTTATCGCGGTATATGGCTCGATTCCAGTGACCCCGGTATGACGGAAAACAAAACCCCTTATGTCATCAATGAAGAAGGTGTAGGTGTTATGACACCCGCGTTGCGTGAACGTGTGTTAGCACAGTATGCTCCAGGGCTTCGCAAGATATATGGAGATCCGTTGCGCGGGGAGGCACACCTCGTTACCTTCCACTTTGCAGAGCACGACCATCCACTTTCTATCGGCAGGACCCTCATACAAGACATCTACGCCAACATGGAAGAGGGAGTTGAGATGGCAACACAGGCAGCTGAACTCTGGAAAACGCTTGAAGGTAAAGTAGATCCGCACAGACACGAATACACCTTAAAAACCTTAGTAGATTATGCAGCGTCTGTCCGTAGTCTCACCCTTAAGAAATGGGTAACGAACTTTGAGAAGTATACCGGTAGAAAACGCGAAGAAACACTCGCAGGATTAACTGCGGAGGCACTTGTGAAAGTTGGTACATACAACGTGCGGCATTTCGGGGCTGTTGCTGATGGCACATCGAACGATACGGACGCGATCAACGAAGCAATCAGTGCCTGTCACGCCGCTGGAGGTGGCACAGTTTTCGTGCCGTCCGGTGTTTACGCAATTGGTTCCATTCACCTGAAAAGTAATGTTACCCTCGCGATTGATGCGGGTGCTGTCTTTCAGTTTTCATCTCCTGAGACAGATGCGTCTCTACTTATCGGAATAGACTTAGAGAACGTAAAGATCTACGGTCCTGGAATCCTCAATGGCAGGAACTCCACCTGTATCACCTTGAAACGTTGTAAAAACGTGGAAATTCGGAACTTGAACGTCCATAGCAGTGGCGATTCCGCGATTTTGGCTGAAGGTTGTGATGGACTCCTCGTCGACAACGTTGATATCCGAACAGGTGGGAATGGGCTTGATCTCTCCAGCTGCCAGAACGTGACGATCGCTTACTGTCGTATTGATGCTGTGCACCGCGAGTATGGAAGACCTATAGGAGGGGGTGAGGCAATCAAAGTCCACGGAGAAACGCTCCCATCCGAAAACATCGCTGTTCAAGAGTGCTTCCTCGTCAACGGAAGGGATACCCTTCAATGAAGTTCTTGAATATCCAGATTTTCTCGCCTATCAACGCAATCACTACTACGGTTGCGACAGTAAATCAAAAGTCTGTCCGCCTTCTGTCTGCCAGTTGGTGAGATCGTCTAACGGAATTGTCCGCAACCCGACCTGAGCGTTTCCTGTGTAAAAAACGTATCCGACACCGTCTTTGATGTACATACGGGGCCAGCCAACCCAGTTATTATCGAATTGGTCACTACCGACACCGAGACCAGGCAGAGCAGGATTTCTTGGATAGTATTCCCAGTTGACGAGGTCTTTTGAACGCGCGAGTCCTACCGTATCCCACCAACCGTGGTGAGACGCATCGTCAGGTTGCCATGTGTTACACCCTTCATACCACAGATACCACATATCATCGACTCGATTCAAGGATCTCGGTCGAACATGAATAGCGTCCCAGTTATCCAACGTTTCGGGACCGAAAACTGGATTCCGATCGTCGGGATGCCAGTTCATCAGATCATCGCTGTAGAGTAGATACCCGCGATCCCCCGCCAGGCCGCGTTGTGGCTCCGGGGTGAAACCTGCATAGAAAAGGAGATAGCGGCCCGGTAACCCTTCAGCACGGATGAGGTCGAATTCGTGTGCATGGGTGAAGTGTTTGTAGACTGGATTGTCCACATATTGAAAGAATGGACCCATCGGATGGTCCGCCGTAGCCAGCATGAACCCCTGCCACTCTGGAAACTTCTGTGCAGAGAACATGATGGCGACGTGTCCCTCCTCTGTAACGACAGCACCGCTGACATACAGATTGTCATACGGCGTATCGAGATAGGAGATAAGGGGTTCAATATGCCCCTCCCACTGCTTCAGGTCTGGGCTCACAGCCACACCGATTGTTCGTCTTGAAGATCCCTCCTCGTCGCCTACCATTCCCGCCATAACGTACATGTAATACAAGCCGTTGTACGCAATAATCGCGCCTGGGATGATCTGCTTCTCATAAAAGGAACCTTTAGGACCACAAGATATGACGGGCTTGGTCTTCTCTTGGAGCCACGGAAGGGTTGTCACAGTGCAGGATTGGAGTTGGATACCTGATGGAGCCTCTACGCTGAGAGAGTTGTCAATCGGTTCATAAATATCTTCCCATTCACCCAACGGACCTCGGATCCAACCGGTCGTGGCATTGACCCAGAACCTGAAAAAATTGCCCTTCTTCAGAATCCTGACGTTCCACGGTGGTTTTCCGATGTTTTTATATGTCTTCCAGACTCGCGTATCGATGCTGGTTTCGCGGACAATCTTGAAACCGTCCGTAGCAATTGCAAGGTACGCTTTCTTGCCTAACGTTGTGCTTCCAGAAAAGAATACTTTGACCGGTTCGGTGGTCGCCTCTCCTGTCAACACCAGATTCATTTTGTAGTTTCCGGTAACGCGTCTTTCTATCACGTTTTTTCTCCTTTGAATGGGGTATCGGTTTTCGGGTGTTGGTGAGAAAAGGGGAAGCACACCTACAGAGCACGCTATTTAGGTTGATTCGGTTTTAGAATAGCGGACGGTTGGATCGAGTGGGTAAATCGGATGTCTTAATTTTTGGTAGTGGTAACTGAAAAGGTTCGGGCTATGAATGCCAGGGGTATCCACGTCCAAAATCTGGTGAGCAATGGGTGTGTAGTCTGCGCGGAAATGGACAGCGGATTTGAGGGCGATGAGTTTACGCTCCGTCGGCTCAATCCCAACGCTTCGAAGGACTTGAGCATCGTAAGGTTGGATCCGCCTTTCTGTGAGGATAACCTCAATTCCACCGACTTGGACGACGGCTGCTCTGCCCATGTTTCCAGTGGTGCCGCGCCCCATTGGGCCTTTATGAATAAATCTACCGTCAGAGAGGGTTTTGACCAATCCTGTGAGTGCAACGGGGTATCCGTGTTGTGTATCCGTTTTGCCACCAACGTTCAATTGGACACCGTTTCCGACACCTGCCTCAACTGCTTGGGCAACCGATTCAGGATCAGCAATCACAGCGATAACTGCGTCTTGAACGTCTGCGTCTATAAACTTCTGTAGGATCGTTGTGCCGTCACAGGGGCCGCCACCGCCAGGGTTATCTGCGCCATCAGCAAGGACAATGGGGTTACCCTCTGTGTGGTTGGAGATTTCGATTGCGTCTTCTACGGTGTGTAGGTTAAAAGTGAATTGCTCGCGCATCTCCCAAATATCAGCGGCAAATTGGTCAGCACGTGCCTCTGCAAGTGCCATATCACCGTTGGTGGTAACGAGCACTGAAACGCCGGCATCGGTTATATCGGCAAATGGAAAACCCATAGAGAGAGTTGCTGTCACAACACCGCTCTCGGTCTCAAGGGCATGAAGTGCGTTGATCACGTCTGTCATCGGCGGTTTCATTGTGCACTGTGCAGGAGGCGCGGTTAGTAAAGGGAGTTGACGGTATGCCATCGTCGGCTGAATCTTCCCTTGATTCATACCGAACAATAATTGCCCTGCTTCAAACCCGCGTTCATAGCAGTCTACGTGGGGATAGGTATCGAACCCGATGATAACGTCGGAGTGTTCTGCCATTTTGGCGGTGATGTTGGCGTGTAAGTCAAGCGTTGTGACGATCCACGTTTCACCTACTATCTCACGTACCGTCTGAATCAGGTCCCCCTCGGCATCCTCAAGTTCATCTGTTACCATCGCGCCGTGTAAGTCGAGGAGCACGCCGTCCAGTTTTTCGGCGTTCTGCAAAAGTGTTAGGAACTCCGCTTTAAGCGTCTGATAAGCGGCTTGCTCTACCATACCGGAAGGGGTCGCAAACGCCCATAGCAGCGGGACAGGTTGTAAATTAAGCTGTTCAGCGACATCAAGGAAACCCCCCGTAATGGTTCGAGTCCCTCGGAACGCGGAGATAATTTCGTCACCGCGGTGATAACTCCCGTTTTTGAAGTTATCAATGGTTGTCGCGACGGGTGAAAATGTATTTGTTTCGTGACCGATGCAACCGACTGCGATGCGCATAATCTGCCTCCTTCATGCTTGGACGCTCTGTCAATTGTAAAGCAAATATATCACATCTCCGATTGTGTGACAAGCAAAAGTTTGTGATCGTTCAAAGCATGCAGTTTTGGTTTCCTGTCAAGTATGTGAGATAAATCGCGATCAGGAGATTGCTTCTACAGAAGGAGGCAATAATTTATACCAAATCTAATTGAAAATTCTTCATAAATATGTTATTGTATGCTTCATTCTTTGCTAAGGAGTCAAGCATCAATGAACAAAAAAGTGCCAGAGA
>RKRR01000035.1 GCA_007571305.1 Candidatus Poribacteria bacterium
AAACTTGCCATCAAAACGTAAGGTTTGGAACATTTTGATCCATCCGATTTTAGGCAACTTGATACGCTGGCACTCTACGCGAACGGCTTGTTCGTCTGTTGTCCACCTCTGCTTATGACCGCGTTTCTTGAAACGTGGAAACTTCGCCCGTTTGCCGACCCAATTTGAAATACCTTGTCCCAGATGTTTGATGGCATACAAGGCTGCACGTTGGTCTTGGGCTCGCGTCCACTCATAAGACTTTTTCGTTTGATTGAAGTTCTTGTTGAGCGTTTGCCACGACTGAAAGGTGTCGTTATCTAAACCTGTCTTAAAATCGGATAAAGCGTGGTTATACGCAAATCTGGCATATCCGCATTGTTGGGTGAACCATCGTCGCTGCTTAAAAGTTGGGTTTAAGGTGATTTTATGTGTTCTGTATGGCATCATTGGCTCCTGGAGGAGACTGACTCCCTCTGTAAAGGCGTGGCAGATGTTACAGCACCTACCACGGAGCCAGTTCTATTATTCTACCAAATAAATAAGAGAATATCAACCCGTTTTTACTTTTGTACGAGCGATATGGGTTGGACCCACGTTTAAAAACTTGGGAGTGTCAGTTATTCTCTTCACTATTCAGTATCTCCTTCCTCCATTTCTGGATCAAAAAGGTCATCAACTTGGTCGAGCAGGCGTTTGGCACGTGCCTTTGCCAACGAAGTCGCGGCTTCCTCCCCCGGATAAATATCCGCTGGTGCGTCAAGGACCTCTTGTAACGACTGTTTGAAAAGCCTCACATCCTGTTTCGGGTAAGCATAGTAACGTGCAAGATAGAATTTGCTCATCAAAAATTTGCCATTATTGATTCGATCTACATGCGCTATATGTTCCTTTGCCTTCTCTGGATCTCCGCCGATTGATACGGCTCGATCGCCGTAATAAACACTATAAAATAGATGCGCGCTGCCGAAGTAGAAGGTTTCATCCAATTCAAGCACCCGCCCCATCATCAGTTCTACTCGAGCGAGGTCTATTACCTGCATCGGATCGTCTTTCTGGAGGCTAATGCCGCGTGCTATCGAATAAGCCGTCCAGAACAGAGGTTCAATATCTTTCTTTTTTAACTTCTGAAGTGATTTTTCAAGCGCAGCAAGGTCAACAGTCCTTACCTCACTGAACGTTTTATCGGATTTCGCCAAAGCCTTGAGCGCGTATTCCTCAGAACGGATATAGAGGTCAATTGCACGTGCCCGCATGTCCTCCGCAGTTTCATAGTCGCCTGCTATTTCAGCCTCTTCCATCTTATCCTCAATAAAGCCGGCATAGGATGAATACGCTCGAGCCGTCTTAACGATAAGATTCTTGCTCCCAATTTTAGATAGGTTTTCAAGCGTACCGATGTTCCCCTCAAGGGTGGCTTCCACTACAGCAAGGTCGCCTTCCCCTTGAATTCTCGCCAATTTGGCAAGACCGCATCCACCAAAAAGCATAGGGAGCAACAGTAGAAGAGATATACGAAAACAGAATTTGCTGTATATCATCGGTTTAAATTGCCTCCTTAGGATTGTCAGTTAACACTTATCAGTTTGCCTGCTGGGTAGGCTTTCAGTCGTCAGTTTTGGCACGGGTCCACTTGAAGATTGAATGCCGGGTTGATCAATGATAGCAACACCAGTAATTGTTGCACTATAACTGTGAGCGAGTTGACAGGCATATTCAATCGCTGCTTATGCATGGGCAGAGCCATCTAAGCCGAGTAGAATTTTAGAAAAGTTTGAATGTTCCATGATATGATTCCTCCTCTGTAGTTATCAGTAGGTTTTGTGACAATAATGTGACCTCCATATAGATAACATTTCGTTCCTGATTGCTGATTGCTATTAAGAAAAGGGCAGAAGCACGACTGTACCATCAATAGATCCTTCTGATGTTTCAATACGGACACGGCTACCTGCTTCAGTAACTTGCATCCGAACGTAACCAAGAGCAATCGACTTTTCGAGAGTTGGGGCGAAGGTCGCACTCGTAATCCAACCTACCTCTTTGTCGTCTTTGAAAACCGGCGCACCTGGACGAGGGAGTCGCGAGTTGGAAATCGCTCCTACAGATGTTGAACCCGTGTCAAATTCAATGCCGCGTAAGAGCCGATTTGGATGCCCTCGATACTTCATCCGCGCGACAATTTCTTGTCCGATATAACATCCCTTCTCAAAATCGATAGCGTGCTCTAATTCAGCCTCAAGCGGGATAACAGAATCTGTCAATTCTGCTCCATATCTCGGTATACCTGCTTCAATACGGAGCGACTCAAGGGCATTCCAACCGATCGGTTGCGCGCTAAAACGTGCTCCCTCAGTCATTAATGTCTCCCAAAGCAAAACTAAATCCTCAGCGGCGGTATAAACCGTCCACCCCATCTCCCCAGTGCCATCTGTTCTGACACAGACAATTGTGTGCTTAAAAAGCGAGTCTGCTTCACGAAAGCAATTAGACCCTTCTGGCAACGCAGCGAGTTCATCTATATTGAGCACAGATTGAACAAGAGAAGTTGACTTTGGACCGTGGACAGCAATTGCCCCGGTTTCAGCGGTTACATCAGAAAGTTCAACATCGTCAGCAATGATATACTTATCCAATTCATTGAAAAGGATTTCTGTCGTCTCAGGCGCGGTGTCGACACCGATTGCGTCTTCGAGAACAGAGATATTCATATCGGCTATAATTTTGCCACGGTGCGTTAAGATGGTGGCATAAGTGCCCTGTCCGGTTGTGAGGCCTTCAACATCGTTGGAGATGATACGATGTAGAAATTTCGCTCGGTCTTCCCCCGTTAATCGATACCTACCTCGATAGGACACGTCAGCAATACCGACGTTGTTTCTGACAGCATGGTGCTCCAAAACAGCATCGGTGAACTCGGTAGCAATGTTCCAATCTGAATGCTGTTTCTCGAATGCTGCACCGAGTTGTTTATGGATGGGATAGAGTGGTGTTATTTTCATATTTTTAGTAGCCGTTAAAACATGCGATCCAAGCGCAAAATGGTGATCGGATTTCGTAGAGAAAATGATGCATCGAGGGGTTCTGCCACTTCAAGAGCAAGAATCCACGGTGAGGGATTCCCGAATGGATCTACGAAAACAGAGCATCCGACACCGATAGATGCTTTCAGCCGCGTCATAACCCCCTCAAGATCGGAAAAAGGGGCATCATCATGCCACCACACACTGCCTGCATCCAAGAAACAATTGAGTGCCCACCCGAACACCGCATTTTGTCCGCTGGAGATTGTTTCTTTCATGAGCCGATACTCAAGGTTAAGTAGCAGTCTATTATCCCCAGCGAATACATTAAAATAGTGACCCCGCAGGGTATTACCACCCCCAAGGTGAAGGAGCCGTTGCCGTGGCAAGGGGGCATCAGAAAAATCACCTGCGACTCTAATGTTCAACTGGTGCGAGCCAGACAAAGGCGTGTAACGTGCCAACTCAAACCGATAGAAATTGAAGGCCTGGTCTCCTCCGAAACCTTGCCCCGCTATCTCGACCGCGAATTGACCGCGCCAGCCACGCCGAGTTCGCTCATTTGCAGAAAACAACGTATGGAAATGGCGTGTGATAGTAGATCTGTGGTCCCGTGTATCGAACGCATAAACGAGAGAAAGACTTCTTAATTGTCCACGATTAATCCGTGAATTTCCTCGCTTGATCAGATTTCGGTTCAAGTAACTCCAATCTGTAGATTTGGAAAGATTGTCGTGCCTCTCCCCAGTGAACTCCAGTCTCAGATATGACCATTCTGACGGCGCATAAGTTATCCACCCCTGAGACCCCTGACGTTCATAATAATCTTGAAATGCTGAACCATAATAGGCGGCACTCAAGCTAGCATCACCTTGATGTAGATAGAGACTAGAGCTGACATCGGTGAGTTTATAGAAACTCCCTCCGAATCTGAGGAGTTGCCGTGTAAAGAATCCCTTTTCGATCCCCGCGTGATAGTTCCACATTTTGCTCGAAAATCCACGACTTATTGAACCGAAAACTTGCTCTTTGCCTGTGAGATGTGTTGCGAGCGTTCCACCAGCACCAAGCATTAGTCCATGAACGCGATTGAATTGAAGAATCGGAAAACCACCGGGTCTCGCGAACGGTTGCTCTTCGATATCAACAATCATGACATTTTTTCCACCCTCGCGTTGGACACGCCACTCCCGCACCGATTTGAAATGCTCGCTGTTTTCACCGAGATTTTTCCCCATGCTGTTTATCTTAGACTGACCGAGGGCATGATGGTAAATATCCGAAACCTGTGAACTTCGTTCTCCATCACTCTCCTGAATCTTTAAGTCAAGTGCTGATAACAGTTCTGCTCGCGAGATTCTACTGTTTCCAGTGAAGCGAATTTCGTGCAATGTCCCCTCATCAATGCTAAATTCGAGTACATCGTTGGCAGATTGATAAGCAACCGTGGCAAATTCATATCCACGATTTGAATAAAAATCAGCAATTAACTGCTGCTTCAGTCTAACAGCAGCGACAGCAAGGTAGCCAGATTCTAACTGAAACCATTCCTTGATGAATCGTGAAGGGAAACTTCTGTTCCCATCGATCTTAATTTGCTGAGCAAGAAGCACAGGAGCTTCCGTAACTCGGATATGCAAACTGATACTTGGAATAGTTATCGACTTTCGGTTATCGACTCTCAGTAAAGAAGAATCTGGTGAATCAAAATCTTCTGGTTTCCGACTGCCGACTGCCGACTGCTGACTGCTACTGTCTTTTTCATCGCCAACGTCGACCTGTTTCGTTTCCAATCGCACATCTTGAAACCAACCCTGCTCCCCCAACTCTGTAATTAGCCAAGAAAGTTGTGGACTTGTGATAATATCTTCAGGCTGAATCGGAAGGGACTCTTGGACAACCTCTACTGGAATTTTAGTATTACCTTTAACTTCAATAGTCGCGACCCGCACCTTTGTTTCAGATGCGAAGTCTTCAGCGATGGATGGTGTCGTGACGAATTCCAAAACCCCCATTGCTGGACCATAACGTCCCGAAAGTGCTCCTACATACTCATGCGGGGAGTGGGGCCACCATGGATACTCGTTATCATAAGTCGGCAGCCAATAACTATATTCCCTGGACTTCTCGGGAATAAGACTCTTCATATTACTACTATACAACTTACGATGGACGTTAAAAAGCCACCTGCTTTCAACAGAGGGTGCAGACTGCGAATCCACCTCAGGAGAAGGTTCCAACGTTTTACGCGGGAGAGCAATTTCAAGACTCCAAAAGGTCGTGTTAATTTGACTGGCAACTTTCGCTTCTGAGTTCCAGGTGCTATCTGCATCGAACCCTGTTTCCATCGTTCTTCGATTCAAAGTCGCTTGAACATCACGAGTGGCAAACTGGAAACTGGGGTCTCCCGGTGTATTAACCCGTTGATCGAAATACGCACCAATTGGGTTAATAACAAGGTGATAATAGATACCAGTTTTCGGGTCAGGATCAATCAGGATTTCAATGCACTCATCCTCCCAAATTGGTGAATCCTGCTGTGTCTGTGAAACGTAGGGAAGAAACGAATCAGACATATATGCCTTTACACCGATATAGAAATTCTCGGCATCCCATATTAAAAAGGTCGCAGTTGGATTGCTTGGAGCATCAGTGCCATCTGGATTTTGGAACGAGGAGAGCATCGCAGCTGCTTGCCACCCGATTTCAGATAAATTGCCATCAATAATGGGGGCTTTTACTATTTGAGGAACAGGTTGAGCAGAATCCACGAATGGATTCGTTTCAGCATCTGTGGGTGCTTTTTCGTCGCTCCGTGAACTGGGTAGAAGTGAAATTGTGTCGGTGGCTTTCAACCGAAACAAGGGGCCACCATCGTTAATAAGGGTGAATCCTGTTTCCTCATCAAGTTGTGCAGGCAAATTGACAACAATTCGCTGTGTTTGACTCTCAAACTCGACATCCGCGCCATAATTTTCAGGAAGTCGTAGACGGATGCTACCGCCTTGCGCTGTTATATCCATGGGGGTCGCAACCGGATCAAGTACCACCAATCCAATTGAGCCATTTTGGGTTTCTAATTTGTTTTGTCCTTGGGTTAGCAAAATTTGTCCATCAATATTGCCCTTGGTCACACTGATGTTATAATTACCTGAGGTCTCATTTAAATGGACGTTCCCGTTCTCTGTTGAGGTTTCTATCTTTCCACGGATACGTTGAACGGATACATCTCCGGTTTTGGCATGGAGTTTAACAGAGACATCTGCAGGCGTTTTAATTGTCCAGTTCAATCGGAGTCCATCATAGCGCACAGTTTGTAAATCTTCCGGGTGAGATAGCGAACCCGGCTGTGCCTCAGGAGAATCACCCGGTAGTCGTATTCTCAACTGGAGTGTGTCATCGCTTTGTGTTCCTGTGAAGGTGATGTTATCAAGATAATCGCGAATCAGATCGTCCTGTTTTGTGTTTGTGGTTTCCTGTGCCTGTTTCTCGAGCGTAACGGTGATGACATTGCCTTCTGTGGCGATCAGTTCGATATTACCCGGTATATTTAATCTAAGTTCTATATGATAAACATCTGTAAAATTGAAGGTTTCTGTTGATGTTGCCCCTAATATCAGTGGCTGCGTTTTGCTAATTGAGTCGTTGAGAGTTGGAGGGGGTGTGCTTCCTACACCTTCATGATCCGCCGCATCTATATGCTGGACAGGTAGATTCAATATAAACATGAAAAAATAAAAGAGAGATAGATAAGAGAAAATCGCGCGAGATATGGGTAGCATTCCAGGGAGATTCCTTTATTAGTCCAGCATGTCTGATTCGCAATATCGGTTTGCAAGTGCTAACTATAGAATTGCTTGACACATTTTTAATAATACTTTATACTTATTAGAAAAGTCAAGCAGTTTTTCGTATTCTTTATCGCTAATGTAACGTTTTGAAAACAGAGCGATCAAGGAATTTTTGTAACGAAATGGAAGAAATAACGTTGCGTACAGGAGAAGATGATGAGCGAACCCGCTAAAGAAGCAACAGAATATTGTTTCTCTTTCGGACCGTGGAATATACACGAAGGAACAGACCCTTTTGGCCCCCCTGTTCGGGAGGCGTTCAGTTTCGATGAAAAGGTTGGATTTTACCGCGCTCTCGGTTTTGTTGGCATTCAGTTTCACGACGATGATATTGTGCCGGATATTGACGAGAAAACACATGCACAACTCGTCGCCCAGACACAAACTGTCAAAAAACAACTCGATGACCACGGGTTGACAGCAGAGGTCGTGGCACCTCGGTTGTGGGAATCTCCACAGACTATCGATGGAGCTTACACTTCTAATTCCCCAGAAGAAAGACACTATGCCCTGGAACGTTCAAAACGGTGTGTGGATATAGCGAACGAGATTGGGTGCAAAAATCTCGTATTGTGGCTTGCACGTGAAGGCACTTACATCCGAGAAACGAAAGATTCAGCAGGGGCAGTTGGGCAAATTTTGGACGCAATTAACGCGTTGCTCGAATACGATCCAGAAGTCCGAATCCTTATTGAACCAAAACCGAACGAACCGATGGACATCGCTTACATTCCAACCATCGGACACGCTATCGGTTTAGCCTATGCCAGTGATGCGCCGGAGCGCGTTGGAGGGTTGATCGAAAGTGCACATGCTATTCTCGCAGGTTTAGAACCCTCGGACGAGATGGGATATGCTCTCTATCATAAGAAGCTTTGGAGCGTCCATCTCAACGACCAAAACGGGTTAAAATTCGACCAAGATAAAGCTTTCGGTTCAGTCAATTTGCGGCGTGCCTTTAATCAGGTCCGCGTCCTGGAAGAAAACGGATACGGTAGAAATGGCGAATTTATCGGATTAGATGTGAAAGTAATGCGGACCCAACCCCGTGACATCTCAACAAAACACTTGTTGAGTAGTCGTAAAACCTTCCTTAAACTACTTGAGAAGGTCCGAACGTTTGACAAAAAGATCGAACAGGAATTTATCACAGCGAGAGATTATGAAGGGTTGGACTTCTATATTCTTCAACACCTTCTTGGGGCATGAGATTTATTATAGATAACGCAAGTTGCTACTCACAAGATTTTAGGCATTCCGTCCCATTTTTCACAGAAAAACGTTCAGGATCCGCAGCATTTTGTAGCGTAGGAGACCGTTGGTTTCCTGCGTGCTTAATTAAGATGCATAACCTAACAGGTTATGCTACAAGGTGGCAACTTGGATTATAGATATGCGTCTGAAACGCGCGAACTCAACAAAGAGGAATAAAGGCGGCAGAGGACAAAAACAGACATGACAATGGATATGAGCCCTCTACACGAGGCGGATGGCCTATCTTACCAAGCAGTGATGCTTGTTGGTCCCCCTGGTGTTGGCAAGGGAACACAAGGGAAAATGCTGTCACAGATCCCTGGCATTTTCCATGTCTCCAGCGGAGATATGTTCCGCGAACTTGATGTCAATTCCAAATGCGGACAGATTTTCCAAGAATACGCAGGAATCGGTAAATTAGTCCCAGATCACGTCACAATCAGGATCTGGCAAGACTACATGGCGGCTCAAGTCCGTGAGCAGGTCTACTCGCCGGAAACCGATCTGCTCATCCTTGATGGTATCCCACGGAACATTATACAGGCAGGTTTGATAGCACCTTATATAAAACTCTTTAAGGTGATCTACATGGTCTGTGAAGACCGAGAGATAATGTTCAAACGGATCCGTGGACGGGCATTTAAAGAGAACCGAATCGATGATGCCGAAGAAATGGTAGTTCGCTATCGATGGGACGTTTACAAACGGGAAACCGAACCGTTGATCGATCACTATCCCCACGACCTGGTTCGAATCATCGATGCCGACACGATTGCATCGGATGTACTTCATCAAATCCTATCAACGATTGTGCCTATTCAAAAGAGTCATTTCAAGAACCCCCTAATGTGAACGATCTCACGAGGTCCCAAGTCTTTACACTTTACTGCATTATTCAATTGCGATACTGATAGATGCGGAGTTCCGGATGTGCGAGTGCTCGCATCGGAAACGGGGCACCATTATCGGATATTATTTCCATACCTAAGAACTTCGGCGCGCAACGGAATATCTTGTGCAATTCATATCGACTTCCTTCCCCTAAGACTCGATCGTAAAACGCGAGCGTTTCCTCGAATCCAATTTCACTGAGAGGATACCAATCCTCATCCTCATAACGTTGCGGTGCGTCTTGGTATTTTCGGAACACTTCGAAATCTGGCATAAGGATAAGAACCCATTTCACCTTTTCATCCGTTACGACGAAATCTAACTCAGGAAGAAGCCAGTCGAAGAGGGTCTCTGGCGCGATGGCAATAGGTTCCTCTTGAGGAATGTGTGCGGCTATCCAATCGGATGCTGCAATTTTAGTCGGTTGCGAGAATTGGATGGAGGCAAAGGAAAGCGTATAAATTAACGAGTAAAGCACGACAACACCCCCCAAAACTCTGCCAAACCATTTCCCAAATGTATTGAATCTTTCAGTGGTATGCACAGAATTCACAGTCTCGCGTGGATTGACGAACTGAAACAGGGTTTTCACAATACTCGGAAGGTGGGCGAACGTGGCAGCAGCGAGCACAGTGAGTGCAGGATAAAGTATAAGAAGATGACGCGCAAACTTAACTTTATGTATCCCGATAAATAATAGATAGGGAATAACAAAAGCCAGCAAAAGGACTTCTGATACAAAAAACCCACCACTTTCCCTTTTAAGCGACACGAGCGCACACAAGACTCCCAAACTGGCGAGGAGTACAAGTGGCAATCCCATACCCCATTTCAGAAGCGTCCACAGATAGATAAATCGATGGAGTAACCCAGATTCCGCTGCAGCGATGAGACCGAAGTGCCCACGATGGTAATGAGTGGCTTCGTACCAGAAATCCTCAAAGAAGAAATTCCACTTCGGTGAAACCAGATCAATGAGCCAATAAGGACAGAGGAACGTAAAGGTGAGTGCGGAAAAGCAGATGATTGTTGCTAATTTTTTATAAAATCCTTCATTTCTGATGAAAACCAGCAGAGAGAAACACGCGAAAACAGTTGTAAATTTGACTGCGAAACCAACTCCTGTGATAATGCCGAGCCATACTGCTGTTTGAAATGTTGGCCCGTCTGAGGAAGACCGCTCACGGATCACGATCCAGAGAAACAACGTTACACAAAAAGTCGCTGGGATGTCAACAAGTGCAAAACGCGATTCATTCGTAGCGTGTAGCATCGCGACAGCGAGGAATCCTGCTGCAATCTGACCGATACGTCTGCTGAAACAGTGAACGCTGATGCGGTAGGTGAACCAAAGTGTCGCCGTGGACAACAGAACGTTGATGCCGCGTGCCAACAAAATTACGTTGGCTTCCGTTAATTGCCACCCCGTAAGCGACAGCAATTTACCTATCCCCACAATGATGTAAAACCATGCTGTTCCGGGCCAGTTATAGATTTGAGGGAGTGCTGTGAAGTGGATGAGATTCAGAACATCCCGTGCGATGAGCACTTCACGGGGATCGGGAGAATCAGGCAAGCCGATGTTTATACCAATAATGCGAAAACTGAAACCGCTGATAAGGATTACGGGTATCACAAAGTTATTCGATAAACGAAAACAGTTTCTCACCGCGAGAAGTACTCTCATTTTTCGAAAAAGTCCAGTTTTTCAAAGATACTTCGCCAACGTAGCAGGTGGTTTTCACCTGCATAAACAGGAACGAACCCTAAGTTGAGGTAATTTTTAATTGCAGGGAGTCGACAATCGTCTGTGTCTAACATTGCGGATGCCACACGTCGCGCTTTAAAATAGTGCAGGAGAAATACCGTGAGCCATTTCCCGAGTCTATGTCCAGTGTGTTCCGGCAACACAGCGAGCATGTCAATGTAGCCAATCGGTTTGCCACGAAGAGATCTCTGCCAAGCACACGCTGTACCGATAGGCATATCTTTGTGAATGACGAAACAGAAGCCATCTGGATCGAAATTGGGTTGGTTAATAACGTTCGTGTAGGTATCTTGGGCGGTTCTGCCTTGGTCTACGAAGGCTATGTCCATGATGCGCGCCCAATGTGTTTCATCTCCTTGTTGGTAGGTGCGGATATGATACCCTTCAGGACACTGGAGCCTCGGCAGATTTTCTAAACTGTGACGAGCCATTTTGAGTTGATCTTCCATGCTATTTCTAACGTGAAACTTTCGCCCACAGATCCTCAGGAAGTGTCTCTCTGACATTCTGGATTTGCGAAGACATAAAGGGCAGTCCTAATTTCTCAAAAATATCCCGCCACCGTTCTGGTTGTCCGTCTTCAACGTAAACGGGGATGAATCCTAAATTGAGATAAGTCTTGACAGCTGGGATACGAAAATCGTCGGTATCCAGCATTGAGCATTTGAATCCGTTGTCTCGGAAATAGATCAGAACAGCAAGCGAAACCCATTTTCCGAGTTTGTGTCCGGTGTGTTCAGCGGCAACACCTACCATGTGCACATATCCGACATCCTTCTCATCCACAGATTCCCGCCATGCACAAGCAGTTCCAACGGGAATATCTTGATGTGTCGCAAAATAGAATCCATCAGGAATGAATACATCTCTGCCGGTAATTTCATTCCTCGTATCTTGAGCGGTGCGTTTCCTTCCCCCAAACGAGTCACTAATAATATGTGCCCAGTGCACTTCATCTCCCTCACGATAGGTTCGCATGCCGTAGCCTGACGGGAGTTCAAGTTCGGGTAAATCTTCTAAATTGGGACGTACCATTCTCAGCTGTCGTGCCATTTAATTATACCTTGCGGGTGAACAACGGACACTCAAACTATCAGAGTAGCATCACCTGTTAGGGTGTGCATCTTCGCACCGAAAACCACACGGAATACACCCAACTTTTCCCAAAAATGAATGAGTCTTGGTGAAAAACGGGTGTTCGTAACTCTGAAATCATAGACGTAGAAAGTTGGCTGAATTATACCATACCTTAAAAACTGATGCAAAACTTTTGCAATATTTTTCAAAAGTGCTATAATGATTGCCAGGTATCGATCCGGATTTTTCGTTAAAAAATCCGTCTGATCGTCAGTTAGGAGGTGTTTTTGCGTGGGCATTTCCCTTGTTAACAAAACCCTCTTGTAACTGACAACTATTAAGAGGTGGAAATCAGGTGCAACGACCCATCAAAAAACACCCTAATATTGTGCTTGTTGGTTTTATGGGCACAGGAAAAACTTCTGTCGGAAGACGGATTTCTTCACAGCTTCGGATGCGCTACGTGGATACAGACGAGATTGTTGAACGAAACAGTAGGAGACGTATCAGTGACATCTTCGAGAAGGACGGAGAATCTGCTTTTCGGGAGCTTGAGAGCGAAGCTGTTCGTGAGGTGTCAGAACTGCAAAACCATGTTATTTCTACAGGTGGTGGAGTCGTCCTGAGAGAAGACAATATGACAGAACTGAAGCGAAATGGCGTTGTCTTCTGCCTTACAGCAACGCCGGAGGAGATCTATAAGCGTGTTGGACACCAAGTACACCGACCCCTACTCCAAACTCCTGACCCACTCGCGAAGATCCAGGCGATGTTGGCGGAACGACGTCCCTACTATGCAGAATCCGATTATATGATAAGGACGACAGGACGCTCTTTCGATGAAATCATCAATCACATCAAACAGATGTTTAAGAAAAGCACCAGGAATCTAAGATGACGAAAACCTTACACGTGGAACTCGGAGATAACAGCTATCCACTTATTGTTGGGACAGAACTCCTCAACGGTGTTGGGGAACTGCTCATACCACATACAAAATCAAATAAGGTGCTCATCGTTTCGGATGCGTTTGTCGAAACGCACTATATGCCTGTTGTTCTGAACAGCCTCAAAAATGTTGGATTTGATGTCAGTACAATTGAAGTACCTATTGGCGAAGAGAGCAAATCATTCGCGCAGTTCTCCCGGATACAGAATAGTTTAGTGAAACATCAACTTGATCGCGGTTCGATGCTGATTGCTCTTGGTGGCGGTGTCATCGGCGATTTGGCTGGGTTTGCTGCCGCTGTCTACATGCGGGGTATTCCTTACGTTCAGATTCCTACAACATTACAAGCCCAAGTTGATGCAAGTGTTGGTGGCAAGACTGCGATTAATCATCCAAAAGGCAAAAACCTCATCGGTGCGTTTCATCAACCGAAGTTGGTTGTCATTGACGTAGACACGCTCAAGACCTTGCCGCTACGTGATATTCGGGCAGGACTTATTGAAGTTATCAAAATGGGTGTTATCCGCGATGAACCCCTATTTGAAAGAGTTGAGGAAAATCTGGAGGCTATCCTAAACTTAGACAACACGGCACTTATTGAGATTATCTCACAGGCATGTGTTAACAAGGCAGAAATTGTTGCGAAAGATGAAAAAGAAAGCGGACTGCGGATGGTCCTGAATTATGGGCACACCTTTGGACACGCGCTGGAGGCACTGACACACTACACCCAATATCGGCACGGCGAAGCCGTTTCTATAGGTATGAATTGTGCTGCCCAGTTGGCTGTCAATTTAGGGATGTTCTCTGAAACCGATTTTCAACGGCAACGCGCCCTCTTAAAGCGTGCAAAATTGCCCATCACTCTTCCTTCTGACCTTACCCCTGAAGCCTTATGTGCCGCAATGTATTTAGATAAAAAGACGTTAGGCGGTCAACTCCGCCTCATTCTGCCGACACGTATCGGAGAAGTCGTTATCCGCGACGATGTAAATGATCAGCATATTTTAGAAGCTATAGCCCAATGTTTTTAATTATTCACTGATAGAGGGAGGCTTTATGTCTCACTCCGATGTTCACTGAGGAACTTATAACTTATGAAACAAACAACTCTATGGGCAGTCGTCTGCGTAGTTTTAGGCATGAGCGTTGGCATTGCCTTTAGCCAAGGGCTTGCCCCTCCGTCAAATGTTACAGCAGTGGACACACCAAACGACGACGGCAGCAGCGTCACGATTCAGTGGGATGCTGCACCAGAGGATAGCGGTATTCGCGGGTATCAAATCCTACGTCGGATTGTAGGGGGTGGTCTCGAAGAAATTAGCGCAATGTTACCTGCTGGAACAACGACTTATATGGATTCCACCATCGAAAAAGGAAACGCTTACGCCTACATCGTACGTGTCGTTAGTGACACGGAAGCGACAGTGGATTCTGAGGAAACAGCACCCGCTAAAGGGACAGGTGAGTGGTTTCATACCGGTAAAATTCCACTTTTTATTGCCATGCTCCTTTTTTCTGCAGCGATCGTTTGGAATATCTATGACGCGCGAGGCGGCAAAGAGATATTTGTCCGGCGCATCCCTGGTCTTGAGGCGGTCGATGAAGCGATCGGTAGAGCTACAGAAATGGGGAGTTCTATCCTGTACTCGTTAGGGCTTGGTGGTGTCAGCGGTGTCGCTACTATTGCGAGTATGACGATTTTGGGACAGGTTGCTCGGCGTACAGCTGACTATGAGACCCCATTGCGTGTTCCGTGCCGGGATCCGATTGTCCTAAATGTGGTGCGTGAAATGGTAAAAACTGCTTACCTTGAGGAAGGTCGTCCAGATGCCTACAATGAAGATGACATCTTCTTT
>RKRR01000051.1 GCA_007571305.1 Candidatus Poribacteria bacterium
ATCTCCCTAAAAACCACCTCTTTTTGCGTGAATCTATTGCTTTTTTGCTCAATTTGCGTCCGTTTTGGATCTCTAATATTTTTTTTCAAACTGGCGTTACACGTAAGTATTACAAAACACCTGATTTTCCTGATGACGAATGGCACCTCAACCCAATGACAACGCAACGTACAACTCAAGAACGTCCTAACTCAGATTTCACCATTGTAAATCCGAAAAACGGACAAGAATTTCCGGTCAATCCAAATGCGTGCTGGCGCGTTACCAAAGATACGTTCCACAACTATTACAAACAAGACAAGATTGTCTTCCCCGGTGATTATGATTTTCTCAACATGAAACAACCTGCTTTGCGTGTTTTCAAATCCGAAGAAATTGAAAAAAAGGGTGCCAATTTCGATAAGGTGTACGTCTCAACTGACTTCCTTAACCAGACCATGGATGAACTGCTGAAAAGTATGTTAAACAAAAAGGGCACGGATGAAATTAAAGAGTTATTTGGGCGAAAAGCATTTGCTTATCCCAAAAACGAATTACTGATGCAGCGCATTATAGAGTATACGGCTACAGAAGGGGACATTGTTTTAGATTTCCATCTTGGGTCTGGAACAACTGCTGCTGTGGCACACAAAATGGGCAGACAATACATCGGCATTGAGCAAATGGATTATGTAGAAACTATCACAGTAGAACGCCAGAAAAAGGTAATCGCTGGTGAGCAAGGCGGGATCTCAAAATCTGTCGACTGGCAAGGCGGCGGTGATTTCATCTATTGTGAACTGATGCAATACAATCAAGCCTATATGGACAAAATCCAAGCCGCATCCTCCTCCGAAGAACTCGTTGTGCTCTGGCAAGACATCGCCAAAAATTCGTTCCTGAATTGGTATGTCAACGCAGAAATGCCACAAGATGCAGTGGACGATTTCATCGCCCTTGATAACCTTGAAGCCCAAAAACACCTATTGGTAGAGTTGCTGGATAAAAACCAACTGTATGTTAACTATTCCGAAATAGAGGATGCGGATTTTGGGGTCAGTGAGGAAGATAGGGCATTGAATAAGAAGTTTTATGAAAAATAGAGACGTTTTGGCACTGGGGTGAAGATAAAGAACAGAGGAAAGGGCTGAGACTGGAATGACTTGGTACTGGGTTGAATTTTCACTTGAATTTTGCGCCCAACAAGAGGTAAAATTAATGCGTATCTACATTACGGGATGCCGAAATTCTTGCACACGGAAATATCTCCGTGACTTGTGTAAAGAATCGCTTCGAGGTTTATCCAGAACTATCACTTTTAACGTAAATGGAGATACACTTATGAAATCCATTGTTGACAACCTCAATAAGATGCCTCTTAGACTTAAGACGCTTGACCTGGCTGGACGAGTACCAGGCCCTGATTCTATTGAGCTCCTGCGGGTGGAACTCTATTATTATGAGGAGTATGGTCCACTCTCTGGAGCGCGGGTTCGGTACGCCCGCGACGGGGTTGAACAAGAAAACGGTTTTCCTATTGATTTACATAAAGGGGCACTTGTTGCCACTGTTCCTATCCAAGAGGCCGGGTTGGAAGAAGAACTCCAGAAAATTGGACCCGAAATCGCCCGGGTTGTATATGAAGATTTGGCGGAGAGCCGACGCGCACTTAGGATGCCATCATTCGCCGATCAAGGTTAATTGGAGACTCTCCGATGCCTGAACAATTTCTTCATGAACAACTGAATATCGCATTTGCTTACGGGGTTCCTAAACCTGAGATGCCCAGCACCATTACGCAGAATCTGAATCCTACATTTGAACTGCGTGATTACCAAAAAGAAGCATTTGCGAGTTTTATCCACTACTTTAACAACGATCTACCCACGAAAGAAAAACCCATCCATCTGCTATTCAACATGGCAACTGGTAGCGGTAAAACCCTCATCATGGCAGGTTTGATCCTCTACCTCTATGAGAAAGGCTACCGCAACTTCCTCTTTTTCGTCAACTCTACCAATATCATTGAGAAAACAAAGGATAATTTTCTTAACCCGCGCGCCGCAAAATATCTTTTCAGTCAAGATGTCCGTTTTGAAGGGAAGCCGGTCACCGTGGTGCAGGTGGACAATTTTGAGGGTGTCAATGAAAATGACATCAATATCTGTTTTACGACGATTCAGCAGCTGCACACTGATATGACATCCGAAAAGGAGAACGCTCTAACTTATGAGAATTTCGCTGAACAGCACATTGTGCTATTAGCAGACGAAGCACACCACATGAACGTTAGCACAAAGTCCCAACAAGGGCTGCAACTGTTTGAAAGTTGGGAAAACACGGTAGAACGTATCTTTAAGTCTAATGATGCTAATCTGTTGCTGGAATTCACTGCCACGCACGATTATGAAACCCCTGCGATGGTAGAGAAATATCGGAATAAAGTTATCAATCGTTACGATCTAATAAACTTTCGGAACGATAAGTTTTCAAAAGAGGTTGTGCTTGTGCATTCCGATTTAGATCAGAACTCACGGATCTTGCAAGCACTCATTCTCAATCAATATAAACAAGAGGTCGCAGCAAAAAACAACATTAACCTGAAACCTGTTATTCTGTTCAAGGCACAAAGGACAATTGCACAATCGCAAGAGAACAAGGAAAACTTTCATAGCCTGATTGATGGGCTAACCGGTGAACGAATTCGGGATATTCGGAAATCGCCTCTTGAGATTGTTAAACGGGCATTTCGTTTCTTTGATGAAAATAACATGAGTGATGATGGTTTGGCACAACGCCTGAAATCTGAGTTTCAGGAAGCATACTGCCTCTCGGTGAATGATGAATCGGAAAAAAAGAACTATCAAGTGCAAGTGAACACGCTTGAAGATAAAGATAATCCGATCCGTGCTATCTTTGCCGTGCAGAAACTGAACGAAGGGTGGGATGTGCTCAACCTATTTGACATTGTTCGTTGCTACGAGGCACGTGATTCAGGCAAAAACAGAATCGGAAAAACGACAATTTCTGAAGCACAACTTATCGGGCGCGGTGCCCGCTATTTTCCTTTTGTTTTACCAGATCAATCAGACCGATTTCGTCGAAAATTTGATGAGGAACTCAACCACGAATTGCGTGTATTGGAAGAACTGCATTACCACAGCATTCATGATTCGCGCTACATCTCTGAAATCCGAGATGCACTAATTGAGCAGGGTATGATGGACGAACGCGTTGTAACTCGCGAACTAAAGTTGAAGGACAAGTTTAAGAAAACCAATTTTTACAAATACGGTGTCATCTGGCTCAATGATCAGGTACTGAAAGACTATCAACATGTCCAATCTTTTGATGATCTCGCGCATCTCAGTGTGAAGCGAAAAAACTATGAATATACCATCTACACAGGTTCGGCAGGTGAAACGACTGTGATGGCGGAGGGCTCAACGCCGATGCCCCAAAACGGCGATGGCCGGGATATACCAGTCGTTGATATTGAACATAATATTCTCAGAACCGCAATTGCCCGCAATCCGTTTTTTACCTTTGCATCTCTCAGACGGTACTTTCCACACTTGACATCTGTGCGTGAATTTATGACATCAGAGAATTATTTAGGCAGCTTGGCAATCACTTTCAAGGGGAATCTCGCTCATTTAGAAGAGAATCGTCCGGCAAAACTGGCCGCATGTCAAGGGTTGCTAAGTCAAATTGAAACCGAAATTCGGAAACAAGTCCCTGAATACGAGGGAACAAAACACTTTCGACCAAGACAGGTCCATGATATTTTTAAAGATAAACTGCTCAAATTCGATGCACGGAACCCACGCGCCACTATTGATCAGCAGTTTGAGAACGAAGATTGGTTTCCTTTTAACACGCTCTACGGCACGAGTGAAGAAAAAGCGTTCGTGGATTTGTTAATCAGAAAGATTAAAGATTTAACCATAGATTACGACAAAATCTATCTACTGCGCAACGAAATGCATTTTGCTATCTATAACTTCTCTGATGGACAAGCGTTCTATCCTGATTTCGCTTTGTTCCTCCAAGAGAAAAAAGGGAAATTGGTCTGTTTTCAATTTTTCGTTGAACCTAAAGGTAGATTTCTTCAACCTACTGACCAATGGAAAGAAAATTTCATGCGTGATATTGATATTGCGTTTAAGGATAAACTCCTAACATTTGAAAACATAGAATATCGCTTAATTGGTTTGCCGTTCTATAATGAAGAAAATGAAAATCCATTTTGGGAAGCTCTTGATGGTACTTTAACGCAAGTTGCTACTCACAAGATCTTAGGCAGCTAGTCCCATTTTTCACTGAATTTGGAGGCATTTCGTAGCGTAGGAAACCGTGGGTATCTTGTGTGCTTAAGATGCACAACCTCACAGGTTATGCTACAAACTGGCAACTTGGGTTACTTTCTGAAAGTTTGTGTTACAAACAAGGTCTCCTGCACTTCTACAGCGGTGTCAGGTGTTCAAAATAGGTTACCAGGACCAACAACTATTGGAATGACTTTCTTGGACAAATGAATCTACCTGTTGGAAAACTGAAACACGATTTTTTAAAAGAACTTCTGCCTACGCACGATAATAGCACAGACGTGGTTGTCGGTCCACGACTCGGGGAAGATGCCGCAGTTATAGAGTTAGGGGATACCTATCTCGTCGCAACCAGTGACCCGATTACCTTTGCGACTGAAGATATTGGATGGTATGTGGTATGTGTCAATAGCAACGATATTGCTGCGATGGGGGCGGTGCCGAAATGGTTGCTGATAACTCTATTGTTACCTGAAAACGCAACGACACCCGCAATCGTTCGCGACATCATGGCACAAATTACGCAGGCATGTGCGGCCTTCGACATCGCGCTGTGTGGCGGACATACCGAAGTTACGCCAGCTGTGACACAACCCGTTGTCATAGGACAGATGATGGGGATTACCCACAAAGATGTCTTGTTCACCTCAGCGGATGCCAGTGTAGGGGATGCCCTAATTCTCACAAAAGGACTCGGTATTGAAGCAACGGCAATCATCGCTCGCGAATGTGAAGATCAGTTGCGCGAAAAGTGCGGTGCCCAATTCTTGGATCAGGCGAAGAACTATCTCATGGATCCCGGAATTTCTGTGCTAAAGGATGCCCAAATCTCAATCGCCACAGGCGGGGTACACGCTATGCACGATGTTACAGAGGGTGGTGTCACAACCGCCGCCTATGAGTTGGCAACCGCCGCTGAGTTAGGGGTGACTGTCTATTCGGATAAACTTCTCGGTTCACCAGTTCTGTATGGAAACATAACACGGACGTTATGTGATATGTTCGGGCTCAATCCACTGGGTATCATTTCATCTGGTGCCCTGTTAATTGCATCGGAACATGAAAAAGGCGAAACGATCTGTCAAGCCCTTGGTAGAGTTGGTATCAACGCGGATATTATCGGAAAATTTTTGCCACCGGAGCATGGATTGTGGCTGGATGATGCCACCGGCGCACAACAACCGCTCCCTGTTTTTGAGACAGACGAAATCGCTAAACTTTTTAGGAACAGTCCCGACTGAGTCTACACCTGACAGAATCCTTTGTAAAAAAATGAAAGTCGAATTGCAAGACTATCCGCTCACAAGTACCCTCATTAAGTTGGAAACAGGTCGGGTCCAACTTACACTGATAGAAGAACCCGATTGGTTTTTGGAACGCCTCGGCCGAGAGGATAACCAAGGCAGACTCTACCTTCCCTACTGGACCTATCTCTGGGAGTCTTCCGTCGGTCTTGCCCGCCATATAGAGAAAATGGGTGAGCGTCTAAAAGATGCGCATATCTTAGAAATCGGATGTGGATTCGGGCTAACAGGAATTGTGGCCTGTCAGATGGGTGCGCGCGTGGTCTTTACGGATGCAGAGCAGGAAGCACTCCGTTTCGCACAACACAACGCGGATCAGAACGGTGTGAGTCAACGTGCCAATTTCGTCCAGATGGACTGGAATACCCCTTGTTTCAATCGCAAATTTCCGTATATCCTCGCCTCCGATGTCATTTACGAAGAACCGCATTGGACACCGATCACGGCTCTACTCCAGGAATATCTCGCCCCCAAGGGCGTTGCCCTCTTTTCCGAGCCGAATCGTAGCAACGCGACCGGTTTCTTCGATCTGCTCACTGATATAGGCTTCATCTATAGAAAATCTACCAGCCCTGCCACATTGGACGGACATACTTTTCAAGTTGGTATCTATTCTGTGCGGCGTGCTGCCTAACCCCTAAGCGTAGGGCATACCTATATGGAATGAATCCATTCACAATAGAAATTTGTGTTGCTAAAAAAACAGGAAAAAACGATAACATCCTGCTAAAAAAATAGGCAAGGATTAGCACCCCGCGAGTCTTTTGTGGGGTTTCCTTTTTGCATAAGTGCTGTGCACCCTACAGAAATCAATGTTCTATACTTTTGGCAAGGTTTTTGCTAATGCTGTATGTGAGGTCAATATACCACACTGTTTTAGCACATTTACGTGGAATTAACTTGGGAAAGGGTCGAGGATGGAAGCAGGCACCTCAATGCCGGGATCCCCGCCCGTTACTGGGAAGGGACGAATTTTAATCATCGATAACAATCCAGAGCGAGCAAACTTGTTAATCCAGATTCTGGAAGCAAACCGTTACAAAGTCGCTGCACCTGTGCGTCTGCAGGAAGATATGGCTGAGCAGGTCACACAGATAAAGCCAGACATCATATTGATCGGCGTTGACTTCCCAAGGCAGACGATTCTCGGTTGGATCGCGTCTCTTCATGAGAGTTATCCGTGTCCGACGGTCATGTTCTCACGGGATGAGCGATCGGAAACGATTCAAGCGGCGACGCGTGCAGGTGTCTCTGCCTACGCTGTTGGAAAACTGACGGGTGCCCGAGTGAAAACCATTATTGAAGCCGCTGTCGCCCGATTCTATGAACTCCGGGCATTGCAACAAGAACTTGAAAAAATAAAAACAAACCTTGCCGAACGTAAAATCATTGAACGGGCGAAGGAACTGGTTGCACAGCAACGCGGTTGTAACGAATCACAGGCATATCAAATTTTACGGAAAATGGCGATGAATCGCAGAAAACGGCTCGCAGAAATTTCACAAGACGTGCTGTCTATCGCTGACGTATTGACAAATAAATTGTAGAAGTAGTGCGTGTTCAAGGATGAACGAAGATCGCACATCGGAAATCTCTATTTTTCAGAATACGACTGATGTGTTCCGCACTACTGTGATGAATAACGATAAAATCTAACCAAAGGTAAAACATAAATCAAAGGCAAATTGTGCCTTGATGGCACGATTTGGACCTGGACACAGGTGTCCATTCGGTTGAGTCTTATACTCGCTGATGGATGCCTTTTTTATTTTTACGCCCTATCCGATAGATAAGGAGATTCAAAGGTGAACCGATCAAAAAAGAGAACAATTCCCACAAGGCGAAGGGTGCGTTCAGCACCGAGTTTGAAAAGTGTAGCGACTTCCAAAAAGGGAAAGCCCAAGATAAATGCGGCAGAAGCCCTCAAGCTGAAAAAAAACGGGCTGGAGGTCATCAATGACATTCCGAATTACATCCGAGACGGTTGGGAATCGATCCCACCAAACGAACGCGACCGGCTTAAGTGGGTTGGCGTATTTTATCGAAAGCAAACCCCCGGCGCATTCATGATGCGTCTCCGTATGTCAAGCGGTTTCAGCAATTCCGAACAGTTCCGCGCCATTGCTGAAATCAGTGAAGCACACGGCCCAGGGTTCGTAGATATCACGACGCGTCAGCAGATCCAACTTCGAGGTTTCACAATTGAGAATGTCCAACATATCTGGAATCGACTTGAAGAGGTTGGCTTAGATTCACTCCAAACAGGCTTCGATAACATTCGCGGTGTGATCGGATGTCCCGTTGCAGGATTGACACCTAATGAGCTTTTTGATGCTTCGCATGTCGGTAGGGAATTCACAAAACTCTTTGTTGGTAATAAGGAATTTACCGATATTCCGCGGAAGTTTAACGTCGGTATCACAGGATGTTTAGATAACTGCACGCATACCGCCTCACAGGACATTGCCCTTACACCCGCGGTGAAAGAAATTGAGGGTGAAAAGATAAACGGCTTTAACGTCGCTGTCGGTGGAAAGATGGGGTCTGGTGGTTACACCCCCGCTCAACCGCTTGATGTGTTCATTACCCCTAAAGAAGCCTCAGTTTTGTGTGCGGATATTACACTCATCTTTCGCGATCACGGCCCTCGGACAGCTCGCAATAAATCTCGTCTCGCTTTTCTAATTGCAGATTGGGGTGTAGAAAAATTCCGAAAAGAATTAGAAAGTCGTCGGCACAGAAAGCACCCGCTGCTGACTGCAGGAAAAGAGGCTCGTGGGAAGAATAAGACCGATCACACGGGCATTTTCTCACAGAAGCAGCCAGATCTCAACTACATCGGACTTGTTGTTCCAGTCGGACGGATTACGACAACGCAACTTTTCGAGGTCGCCCGGATCGCAGACGAATACGGCAACGGCGACATACGTCTCACGCAAGGGCAGAATTTGATTGTCACCAACGTGCCGGACGCAAAAATCGGTGAATTAACCACAGAGCCGCTCCTACAAGAACTCCGCTATGACCCATCGGAAGTCATGCGCGGTATGGTGAGTTGCACTGGCATCGACTACTGCCACTTTTCGCTGATTGAAACTAAAGAACGTGCGATGGAAGCGATCCGACACTTAGAAGCAAAACTCGGCAATACCAAGCCGCTTACGATACACTGGTCGGGATGTCCAAATGGGTGTGGCAATCACGCCGCCGCAGATATCGGACTCTTGGGCAAGAAAGTTAAGATTGATGGGGTCGTTACCGATGCAGTGGATGTATTTCTCAAAGGAGATGCGGGAGCACATCCAAAAAGCGCACCGAAATTATTGGAGAACATTCCTTGCGACGACCTGCCGCAGGTACTTGAGGGACTCGTTCCCTACCTCTCACGCAGGTTTTCTTAATGATGGCATCCTCGGCTGCGCTCCATTGCATTACACGTAGGTTTCTGATTAAGAATGAGATACATTGTCGCATAAACTGTGAGTTTTCGCAGGTCTAACGGAACTGTAGCCCGCAACAACAGCGCGGGCGGATATAAAAAATAAAAAGGAGATTAAAACCTCCAATCTACTTGACCGAACCGTAAGGAAAATTTAAAAAATGGACATAAAAAATAAATCGACACAGATAAATCTTTTCAGTTTAAAAACCGTTCAGATGCGCACCTTTCACACCACATGGTTTGCGTTTTTCCTCGCCTTTTTTGGGTGGTTCGGAATCGCACCACTCATGGCAATTGTGCGCGAAGATCTGATGCTCACAAAAGCACAAATTGGTAACACGATTATCGCCTCCGTTGCAATCACAGTTATCGTGCGAATTTTAATCGGCCCGCTGTGCGACAGAGTCGGTTCTCGAAAAGCGTACACATGGCTGCTAATTCTCGGTTCCCTGCCTGTTATGGGTATAGGGCTTGCCCAGAATTACGAGACGTTTCTGCTATTCCGATTGGCAATTGGTGCCATTGGTGCTTCGTTTGTCATCACGCAGTATCATACATCGACGATGTTCGCCCCAAATTGTGTCGGGACAGCGAATGCGACCACAGCAGGTTGGGGAAACCTCGGCGGCGGTGTCACGCAGATGGTGATGCCTCTCATCCTTACTGCTGTTCTCAGTTTCGGCGTAGATAAGTTTCTCGGATGGCGGTTGGCAATGGTCGTTCCGGGAATTGCTCTGTTTATCACCGGTTTCGCTTATTATTTCCTTACCCAAGATGCACCCGATGGGAACTATAAAGAACTTCGTGAGCGAGGTGACCTCGAACCCGTTGAAGGCAAAGGATCTTTTACGAATGCCACACGCGCATTCGTGGAATCCTTCCTGTTGGTGCTTAAAGACTACCGCGTTTGGGCACTCTTTGTCATTTATGCCGCCTGTTTCGGGGTGGAACTTACTATTAACAACGTCGCGGCACTCTACTACCACGACCACTTCCGGTTAGATGTCAAAACTGCTGGGCTCATTGCGGGGTTGTTTGGTCTGATGAACGTTTTTGCGCGGACTCTCGGCGGGGCTTTTTCTGACTTTTTTGCAAAAAAAATGGGACTCCGTGGACGCGTCATGTTCCTCTTCGTCGTCTTGTTAGGTGAAGGGATTATGCTTATAGTGTTCTCTCAGATGGCAGTTCTCGTGCTTGCTGTCGGTGCGATGATTGTCTTCAGTCTCTTTGTGCAGATGTCTGAAGGGGCAACCTATGGGATCGTACCATTTATCAATCGAAAGGCGTTAGGAGCCGTTGCCGGTATTGTGGGGGCAGGTGGAAACGCGGGCGCAGTCGCAGCGGGGTTCCTATTCCGCTCTGAGAACATCACGATGCAGCAAGGTTTGTTATATCTCGGCATAATGGTCGCTGTCGCCTCGGTTGCTACAGCATTGGTGAGATTCTCACCAGCAGTCCAAGACGCAGAGCAGAAAGCATTTGATGCCGCACTTGCGGAAAGACAACGCCTGAAAGTCGAAGCTTTTTAATTTATGGGCACCTGGGCCGCTCTCCATTTCGTTGCGAGCGGGTTCTTGGCAAAATTTACGTTCGTCTCTAAAAAGGAATATAGGACACACGAAAAACCTGCCTGTAATGGAATAGTTTTTGATTGGGTATTTCTTTGGGCAGGACTTAATAGAAAAATCGAACCTTAGCCTGCATTCTCACTGTGAAGCAGGCGCAGGCGGATATACGGAAAGGCATTTCCAATGCACAACTTACCTGACCGAACCGCAAGGAAAGTTAAAAAAACAGGAAAAGCGGTATGTCCCTATTGCGGTGTCGGTTGTGTCATTCGCGCAACAGTCAGCGATAACAAAATTATGAGGATTTCAGCGGACGACGATGTCGCCCCAAATTACGGTATGCTCTGTCCAAAAGGCGCACACCTCAAACAGGTCTTCCAAAATCATGACGGAAGACTCGCTTATCCTATGATTCGAGACCGCCGAGGCGAACCTGCACGTGAGGTGTCATGGCATGAAGCGATCACTTTTACGGCAAATCGGCTTCGCGAAATTCAATTGGAGCACGGTAAAGACTCTATCGCGCTCTACGGCTCTGGGCAATTGGACACAGAGGCATCCTACATTTTCAACAAATTGTTCAAAGGATTTCTCCGAACGAATAACGTGGACACCAATAGCAGGCTCTGCATGTCTTCCGCTGTAGTGGGTTACATGCAAGCGTTCGGTTCAGACGGACCGCCTACCTGTTATGATGATATTCAGCATGCAGATGTTTTTTTAATTATCGGAGCGAATATGGCAGTCAATCATCCTGTGCTTTTCCAGATGATTCGGAAGCGGCGGGCACTTGAGCCAAATACACGGATTATCAATGTAGATCCACGCCGAACAAAAACAGCAGATTTCTCGGATATCCATGTCCCTCTGGCACCTGGAGGCGATGTTGCTTTTCTCCAACTCATTGCGAAACGCCTTATCGAAATAGGGCGGGTCGATAGACGCTTCGTTCGTAGAAGGACTGAAGGCTTCAGTGCCTACGCAGAGCATTTGAAAGGTCTTGATGAAGACTCACTTCTTGCTGTGTGCGATATTCATCCTGCCCGTATTGACGAGATCGTTGAATACCTTTCTAAGCCAAGTAGACTGCTCAGCTTTTACTGCCAAGGCACCAATCAAAGCACAAACGGTGTTGACAAGAATGTTGCTCTTATCAACTTACACTTACAGTTAGGTGAAGTCGGTAGGAGGGGCGCAGGTCCGTTTTCGTTGACAGGACAGCCGAATGCGATGGGCGGGAGAGAAGTCGGTTATTTGTCTCATCAATTGCCCGGTTACCGCGTCGTCACCAATGATATGCACCGTGCTTACTTGGAAGGAGCATGGCGTGTTCCCCCCGGAAGTATTGATCCAAAACCAGGATTAACAGCAGTTCCGATGTTTGAGGCAGCGGCTGAGGGAAAAGTTCGTGGTCTCTGGATCGCCTGCACGAATCCCGCGGTCAGTATGCCAGATACGAAGGTATCACAGGCAGGACTCCGCCGAGCGGATCTGGTCATCGTGCAAGACTGTTATTATCCGACTGAAACGGCGGAATACGCTGACGTGCTGCTTCCCGCGGCGCAGTGGGGTGAAAAGCAAGGAACAATGACAAATAGTGAACGGCTCGTCGTCCGAAGCGATCAGTTCCTCACACCACCGGGTGAAGCGATGCCAGATTGGTGGATATTCATACAGGTCGCAAAGGCGATGGGATTCAAACGGAATTTTGACTTCTATAATGCTAAAGAAGTGTGGGATGAATATCGCTTGTTAACAGCAGGCACACCGTGCGATCAGATGGGCATGACAAATGAACGCCTCGCCAAGACATCACTACGTTGGCCCTGTCCGCATCCACGACATCCCGGTACGGCGCGTCGATACACCCGTACGAAGTTTTTCACTGAGTCTGGAAAGGCGCAATTCAGAATGCCTGTCTATCAGCCACCTGATGAGGACGTAAATGAGGAATTCCCGCTTGGATTGACAACAGGACGGATTGAGAGTCAGTGGCATACCCGCACTCGGACAGGCAAAGTTCCACAACTTGTCCGGAAAAACCCGGAACCGTTTGTGGAAATCCATCCTGACGACGCAGTTGAAAACGAGGTTCGAGACGGTGAGTGGATATATCTTGTCGGGCGGCGTGGACGGTGTTACGCGCGCGCACGCGTTACAGAAGCAATTCGTCGTGGCTTGCTCTTTACGCCGTTCCATTGGGGCGATCTCTTCCATGCAGAAACCAATGTAAATTATGTGACCAATCCAGCGTTTGACCCAGCCTCTAAGCAACCGGAATTGAAGTTCTGTGCTGTTCGGATTGAATCTGCTGCGCAGCAAGAAGATAGGGCCCCTGTAACGCAAACCCTTGAACGGAAAAAAAGAAAAAGGCACGCATAAATGCATGCCCATAATAGCCTTGTACCTGAAATGTGGGTTTAGGAAGCCCAGCAAACTACACCGTGGGTGGAACAATTTCATAGTTCACCCTTTTGTGACAAATAATCATGGATAGGGCAAGTTTGTTGTATCTTGCCAGATCCGGCAGATGCTCCAGCAAGACTTGGTAATCGTCACTACCGTACTCAATCTGTTTCCGCTTCGATTCTCCGTCATATTCGCTATCTACCCATATTTCGCCGTCCCCAGGCCCTCTTCGAATGCGACGGAAGGTCTTACGCCCGATTCGTTTTGTGTGATTGTACTGTCTGCTTCGTCGAACGCTTCTTAGATTTTCCAAGTCCTTACTGCGCCCTATTGTGTCAGGAGTAGACATTGCTGGTGAGTACGCTTCACAAACTATTGACTGATAGTCCATTTTTAATGAGCCATCGGTTGCTTGAGTGAATGAAGTATACGGTGTTAGTACGCCATATACTTCGCTAAGACGTTCAATCTCTTTATCGAGTTCTGGACTTCCACCATTTAGTGCAGCCTCGTCCACGAGTTCTGCTATTCTGCTTTGTGCCCAAAGATGTGGCAGAAAGTCATGTTCCAACTCCAGTTCGGAGAAATGCACATCCTTAGAGAATTCATGGTGTTTTCCACTGATGTTTCCTCGTAGTTTCAAGACAGTATCACCATGCCCTTCATAGCGACCTAAAAGAGTCAATTGCTCCTCGCGAAACATATCTGGGAGATTTATCGGAGATAACTCTTTCGTAATAATCTGTCCAAAATTAAGTTCAACATTCACAAGTACGGGTTCATTCATTTTTTTGAAAAGAGCGGATACAGCGACCTCTATATTTTCATGTGGTTCTACATAGTTACGGGTGCCACCGTTGTCTGCCGCCATTTTGTCAAGCAACCGGACGTTTACGTCATAGCCTACACCGAATACGAAAATACGAGATTGATTCCGGTTTGCTTTTGCTACGTTTTCGAGAATTCGGGCTGCGTTCCTCACACCAACAGTCGGACATCCATCAGTGAGAAATACGATAATCCGCGGGCGGTTCGGATCCGGTTTTTCTGCCAGGGCAGTAAGCAGTGCATCGTTGATGTTCGTACCGCCTCGTCCCTCAATACCCTCAATAAAGGCCAGGGCTTTTTTACGTCCCTTCTTTACATCAATGAGTTTGTTAGACAAGACCGTAGAATCGGGCCAGCGTTCGCCACCGAACCATTCTTCGCCTCTGTTCAGCCTATCAGCAAGGGAGGTGATATCTGTGTTGAACAGAATTAGGTTAAACCGATCTCCTTCGTTTAGGTTACCGACACAATAACGAAGTGCCTCTTTTGCTTGTTCAACCTTGCGGCCCGCCATGCTACCCGAATGGTCTAACACGAAGATGAAGTCCTTTTCAACGATCTCTGTTTCCTTCACCTCATACTTAGGCGAAACCAACAGCATAAAATATCCATCTTCATTCTCATCGGCACGGTGTGTAAGTAAAGTCATTCCAAACGCATCCTCTGAAACCGAATAGTAGCAGAGAAAATCATCGTCTGGGTCGACATCTAGCCCTTCGTAACTGATACCGACGTGGTGATCGTCCTTGCGATTGATAGCAACCTCATGTGAAGGTGAGTGGATTGTCCTAAGTTCATCATCACTTTCAATCTCCATTTCAACAACAAGGTTTGCAACCGGTCCGGTCGCTGATTTTGCCAGCGATAACGGATACGTATACTTAGCAAGATCACTATCTACACGAACGATCTGAGAGTATTTAAACTGGATGTGTTGCTGACTGTATGCTGGAATTCCATGCACCTTTGCTACAAACGCCCGCGTTCCGAGATGCTCCAGAATTGCCCTATTATCGCCGTGACGAGCACTTTCTCTGTAGATCCGGTGTGCTTCTCTCTGAGAGAGCAATTCTCCGCTTATTGGTTTTCCGTTGATAGAAAGTGCGACGCTTGAAAGTGCAACACCGTCCGGAACGGGGAAGATATAGATACCTTCTACTTCATAATCGTTCGGATTAACGAAGGTTTGGTTAATTTTCGTTTCTGTCAGTTGGTTCTTGATTGCGACATTGATGTGGTAGCGGCCGATTCTTAACAGGACAGCGCGACCCTTTTCATTTTCAAGGGAAACTATCGTTAACATTCTTAACTCCTTTTTGTATAGAAATCTGTAGACATCTGAAAACTTAATAGAAACCTATAAAAATTTGTTAAGGGGTGTAAATGAACAAAACAAAATAAGGCGTATTCATAGCAACTACACCCAACAAAATTATTTTTTTACGATAAACTGTTATGCAGTCACACCAGTTTAAGTTGATTCACCTCCATTTCCTGTTGGATCCCAGTTGTTGTCCTCGGATTAGCAAAGACGGTTATATCACGTTCAAGCCGATAAGCAGTATCATCTAAAATTCTTCGCAATAAGTCGTCTTGGGATTGGTTAAAATTCAGATAACAGTTCATCTATAGGACTTAAATCTTTAAGGTTAACAGCATACGCGGGATAATAAACTATATCAAAGCGGTAAAACTCTAGACTGATCAATATCGATATATCTTTATGTGTTCACCTAATTCAAGGGTGACTCCTTCAACTTCCTCCCCGTTTATGATGGCGGATCTCAGTTCGATCTTGTTGGATTCTACTCTCTGTACTACTCTTTGGAACCGTTCTGGAAGTTGCTCAGCTGGAATATCCACTATGACTGTCGGTATTTCATTTTTCACTATCCGAATGGTGTAATTGCTTGCCTTGACTTCCATGAGGTTGCGTTGTTTCATGTCATCTTGCAGTCTTTGTCTCAACAGTCCTGCAAGATTGCTGAGTGCCTGCGCTTCTTCTTTCCTATTGCTTGCACCTCTTTCAGAATTCTTGATGACAGATGCGTATGACTTATACTTATCCTCGTGCTCATCTATGAGGGCAGTGAGTTCGTCGGTCCGTTCACTGACTAATTCGTAGTCATTTTCTGTTTGTGCCTTAAGGATAGCCTCGACGATGGACCGAATTTCATCTCTGGTTTGGCTTGCATGTTCTTGCATTCGTTTCTCCTATCGTTTACCCCTTTCATAGCGGGTGTTGGGTTGGAAGTTGATATTCATTTTACCTTCAGGCCCGCACGGGTTGTATTTCAGGCGTAAACACCTCTTTGAACGTCAGTAACGCTTTGATATGCCATGCTTTGAGGGCTTCTAATGTAGGCGCATCTGAGTTAATATTACCGGCACGCCACAACCCTATTACTGACCTTACTTCGTCATCGCGACATTGTTGGTAATGGCTTTCTATTATTTGTTTTAGTTATATTATATCACATAAAGTAATGAATGTCAAATTAAATTTATGACCTTTCAGTCAAAAGTTGTTCAATGGTGGTGTTAAAAACTTTCGCTATCCGGTAGCATCTCCAAACCGAAGGGGAGTCCTTCCCTTTCTCAAAACGGGAAACCATCATTTGCGAGGTACCGATCTTCCCAGCAAGTTCGGCTTGGGTCATTTTTCGGATAACGCGCTCCCTTCGGATATTTTCACCGAGTATCTCTCTAATGTGTTGTGGAATGGACGCTCTACCTCTCATGATATCCTCCATTATCATCTAAAACAACACTAAAAATAACTTATGATAATATTATACTACATTAAATACTAAAAATCAACTTAAAAATAAAAACGAGGCACGAGAATTTCACCGTCCACAAACTAATTTTTACCTGTTAGGGAATTCTTCTTGCCTCGCGAAAACATTGTGAGCTTGTCTCATCAGTATTTCAGCACCGGAACTTACGCCCCTAAAAATCGAAAATGCATCTTGTTGAAAAAGCAATGCCTCGGTCATGGAACCGAGGCTACTGAAAAAGTAGATATTTCTAATGTGAGTTTGATTGAACCTGAGTCTACATCCTACTATGAGCATGCCACTTTTCTACTCCTCTTTATTCCCCCACAAGGAAGGGGAAATCTAAGGAGTGAGTCAGAAAAACATTTAATCTCACGTGTTGACATTTTAGTATCGAACTGGCGTTATAACAGGAATCCTCTTTTGGTAGGGAAGTTCTGTGTTAGGATGACCCACCATAAATGATCTCTTCTTATAACCGTAGGCGGAGCCTTGTAAATATGGCACAATCTGTTGTGCGTCTAATCTAAGGCTTTCTTAATTCCTTAATTACTTCTGAGATTCCTTTTCCAAGTTCCATAAGAGAAACACCAGGGACTGCCTTTATACTTTCTTTTACAAATGACAAGGCACCCGTAAGAGCTTTTTCGATAGCTTCTTCATCAACTTCTTTTGCCACATAAACTATTTTTTCGCTTGATTCACCAACAGGAATACCATCGTAGTGAAGTTGAATTCTATAGCCTGCCACTACTTTTTTTCTGAATAGTTTTTTGGCGTAATATACTATAGGTTCATATTTGACTGTAACCCTTCTTTGCATGAACTTTCGATAAAGGGCAATAAAGCCCACTATCAAGAGGACAATTATTACTAATTGCATCACAAATAAAGTTGTTAACATTATCAGGATCCTTAATCAGTGTAGAGGCACAGAATTTCATTTTCTATTCAATTATGGCTAAAAAGCAATGCCTCGATCATGGGATCGAGGCTACTGGAAAAATGGATATTTTCACTAAAAACCGAGTTGTTTGTTCACAACGTTCTTCAGCTCTTCCCTCTTCAGATACCGTTCCAAGTTATCCAAGAAAAACTCGGTGATACGACGCATGCGGTGCTGTGAGCCGCCCGCAGAATGCGGCGAAATGATAACATTGTCAAAATCCCATAACGGACTGTCTGCTGGAAGCGGTTCGATTTCGGTGACATCCAAACCTGCTGCAGCAATCGTACCCGCTTGCAGAATCTCAATCAGATCGGGTTCATTGACAATCGGACCGCGTGCGACGTTGATAAAGAATGCTGTTGGTTGCATCACGGATAGGTTATCCTTATTAATTAACCCCCGTGTTTCTTCAGTCAATGGACACGCAATCATCACAACGTCTACTTGGCTCATCATATTGGAAAGTTGATCCATCGGCATCAGTTCATCAACGGTGTCGGGTTTATCAGTGCGGTAGGCATCGACAGCCATAACGTACATGTCAAAGCCTTTTGCGCGCTTCGCCATCTGCATCCCGATCCCCCCCATGCCGACGATACCGATTTTGAATTCATCGATCTCGATCATCGGCATTGTCCTGGCACCACCCCATTGGTGTTTATCTTGATTCCGAACGGATTCATGGATACCGCGTGCTAAACCGAGCAGGAGCGCGAATGCTTGATCTGCAACGTGTGTTGCGTACAAGCCAGCTGCATTCGTCAAAAGAACATCACTCTCACGGAGCGCAGGGTACATGTGTCTATCCATACCCGCACTGGAAGATTGAATCCATCTGATATTAGGCAGGTGCGGAAAAAGGTCCTCGCTACAGTAGCCATAAAAGACTTCAGCATCTCTGCCTTCTTCGATAAGTTCCTCGCGTGAACCTGGGGTAACAAAGGTGTGCTCGTCACCGACGATGCTTTCCAATCTCTGGAGTAGTTCACCTTCAACACGTCCTTGAAGTAGAATTTTCATATTTTAATTTTTCCTTACAGTTCGATCAAGTGGGTTAGAGAGTTCGCGTCCTTTCGCGTAGATCCGCCCTCCACTTCGTTACGGGCTACGGGGTGTTTAACCTGCGCTCGGTAGAATAGAGCATCATCCAAATTTTAATTACCTCTTTCGGATAAGAAACGTGGATGAGAGTTTTGACGGTTTTCGTGATAACTACTTGCAAAAACGGGGCAAGCGGTATATGAGAGAAAATATCAGCACATCCATCGATCCATTTAACGCCTTGAGAATAATTAAGAAACTTTCACTCCCACGGTGGTGTTTCTGGCAACAATTTCTGAAATTTGTCAATCAACGCGTCTTCATAAGCACCCGCGTATTGTCCGGCGAAGAATTTATCCATCGCCTCATCCAGGAAGAGTTGCCACGATGTGTCCTCAGAACCGGGATTGACAGGGAAGAATAGCGCGCCTACATCTCTTGCTGCCTTCAAGTCGCCGGGTGAATCACCGAGCATTAAGACGTGGTTTTCGGGATACCTGTCCTTCGTCGTTATCGTGAGATGTTCTGTTTTCGTTCCCATCTCCTGTCCGGCGATCAGCGCGACGTAAGCGTCTATTTCGTGCTCAGCCCATTCCCGTACCAGTGCTTCATCCGGCGTAGCGGAAACAACGATGACATCTGATTTGCCTTGAAGCCGTTGCAACGTCTCTCTGACCCCAGGAAACGGTGGGAGGTTGTAGACAATCTCTGCGACACTTTCGTTCACACCGAGACTCCACTCCATCACTTGGCTCAGTTCATCGAGCCGTTCCCCAGTTGCGTTGTCTATTGCAGCTTGTAACGCCGGGTTGCCGAGTTTCGTCTCTGTCTCCGACCATTCTTGCAAGTAAGACAGTTCTGGCACCGCAACTCCCATTTTTTGCACGAGCGACATTTCGCGCAAAAAATCGCACACCAGCAGAATCGCCTTAAACCGATTCGTACCACGTGTCTTCGAATAGAGATTCACAAAATCCCACGTCTGATGCACCTGCCGTGAAATAGATGCCAAGCCGAAATGTTTGACGAGGTTCACGCTGAAACAGTCGTTGTGTTTGACCTCCATGCTATTGAAAACGCAACCGTCGGAGTCGATCCCGACAAAAAATTCGTGTTGCGGTTCAAAATCGTATAGTGCCTGTTGTGATCCGTGATCCATATTTTTAATGTTCCTTGCGGTTCGTTGAAGTAGATTTCATATTTAGCGTGTCTTCCCGTATATCCGCCTGCGCCGTTGTTGCAGGCTACGTTTTTTGCATCACCAAGGATCCGCTCGCAATGTAATAGGGAGCAGCTCAGAGTCCCGTAAATTAAAAACTTTACTCGACGGTGACTTCCGGGCGACCTTCAAGCATCCACTCCGTATGGAAAACCGTCGGCTCCCCATCTTTTCCGAGCATTGTGTTTCCATCTGCATCAAGTTTATGGTAGGTGTGTGCACCGAAATAGTCGCGCATCGCCTGAATCAGATTCGCAGAAAGTCTGCCGCTGCGATAACTATCGAAATAGGCTAAAGCGGAACTAAACGCTGGGATAGGAACACCGAGCTGCGTTGCTGTACCGATGACACTTCGCCAGTTGGACTGTGCGGTTTCAAGTACATTCCGGAAGTAGGAATCAAGCATAAGGTTTGGCAGTTCTGGGTTTCGCTCAAACGCCTCTGCGATCCGATGTAGGAACTTCGCACGAATGATGCATCCACCACGCCAACCTAAGCTAATTTTGCCAAGGTCCAAATTCCATCCGAATTCTTCGCTTGCCTCTCGCATTAAGGCGAAGCCTTGGGCATAAGAGCAGATCTTCGCGGCATAAAGGGCATCGTGAATCGCTTTCAGTGTCTCATCACGGTCGCCTTGATATGCACCACCGGGTCCTTGGATAACCTGCTCTGCCGCAACACGTTCGCTTTTGACAGCGGAAATACACCGAGCAAAGACCGCCTCTGCGATTGTCGGTGCGGAGATACCGAGATCCAGTGCTGATATGCTCGTCCATTTGCCGGTGCCTTTCTGTCCTGCCTGGTCCAGGACGACATCCACGAAAGGTGTTCCACTGCTATCGAGTTGTGTGAAGATGTCTGCCGTGATTTCGATAAGGTAAGAATTTAACTCGCCACGATTCCATTCGCTGAAGACCTCATGCATCTCATTGGCATTCATTCCCAAGATGCCTTTCATCAGAGAGTAGGCTTCACATATCAGCTGCATGTCGCCGTATTCGATGCCGTTATGCACCATCTTGACATAGTGTCCAGCACCATCGGGTCCGATGTAGGAACAGCAGGGCGTGCCCTCTACCTGTGCCGCAATCTTCGTAAAGATCGGCTCCACGAGCGCGTAAGCCTCAGCCGAACCGCCCGGCATCATTGCAGGTCCTTTGAGTGCGCCTTCCTCGCCGCCTGAGATACCTGTACCGATAAAGAGAAGGTCTTGCTCAGCCAACTCTGCATGCCGACGGACGGTATCGTTGAAGTTAGAGTTTCCCCCGTCAATAATGAGGTCACCTTTTGAAAGATGCGGGACCAATTGCCCAATAAACGCATCGACAGGCTCGCCTGCTTTCACCATCAAGATAATTTTGCGGGGTCTGTCTAACTTGCCAATGAATTCTGGGATAGAATGCGCCCCAGTGATATTTTTTTCTTTCGCAGCACCTGCGATGAAAGCATCTACCCGTGAAACGGTACGGTTGAAGACTGCTACTTCAAACCCTTTGCTCTCCATGTTCAGTGCGAGGTTTTCACCCATCACTGCTAATCCGATGAGTCCAATATCTGCCGCCAAATCTGTTTTCCTCCTATGGTAGCGTATACTCTGCATATCATACACCCCAGAAGGTGTGATGTCAATATATTTTTCTTTCCATTCATCCAAATCGCATCTATACCTCGGTAAATGGCTACTATCCAACTCGATGGGGTTGGAAACAGTGCCTACTAATTTTAGTTTGAAACTTGATTAATACAGATAATCGAAATTCACGTCAAAATTAGAAACGCCTTCTTGACATAACACCGCGCGGCAAAACATACTCGCCAGAAAGGAGTCTTATCATTCGCAGTCTATTCGGTCTCAAGAAGTATATCATTCGGTATAGATACGCCATAATATTCAGTTTCTTCTTTGTGCTTTTGACGAATGGGATACTCCTCATCAGCCCAGAGATCCTGCAAAGGTTTTTTGATGAGTTACAATTCGCGGTTGATGACCCAAATTTTACAGTATCCCCAAGACGTATCCTTTTTTTCGCACTTCTTATCTTCGGGGTCGCGCTCTTTGCCGGTATCCTGCGTTTTGCCCAACGACGCATCATTCAGGGGGTCGCCCGGCAGATGGAATTTCACTTACGGGCAGACTTCTTTTTGCATCTCCAAAAACTCTCCGCTTCCTACTATGATAACGTCCGCACCGGAGATCTGATGACGCGTGCCACCAGCGACTTAAATGCCATCAGAATGGTGCTGAGCAGTGCTGTCATGTACACTGCTGATGCGATAGTGTTTTTCGGGTTTGCGCTTGCTATCATGCTGCGAATTGATGCCACCCTAACGGTTGTTGCATTGCTGCCATATCCAATCCTGGCAATTTTGATTCGTTCCCTCGGAAAACGATTACATGCTCACTATGAAGGTATCCAAGAGGCGTTCTCAACGTTGAATACGAAAGTACAAGAGAATTTGTCCGGTGTCCGCGTTGTAAAAGCGTACACACTTGAAGCAAGTGAGGTTGATCACTTCAAGGAATTGAATCAAGAGTTTGTCAATCGGAACCACCGCCAAATCCGATTGATGACTTTCTTCTTTCCGCTCTTCCGCTTTCTACCGGGTATCGGCGGGGTAGTTCTCCTCTGGATGGGGGGACTCCATGTCGTTGAAGGGAAGATTACACTGGGCGATTTTGTGGCGTTCAGTGCCTATCTCGGGATGCTTGTCCGTCCGATGATTACCCTCGGTTTCATTGTCAATACGTTTGAACGCGGTACTGCATCTATGGAGCGAATCCAAGCAATCCTCGATGAAAAGCCGGAAATCTTCGACGGTGAACAGGTAAAATGGGACATCAAAAATATCAAAGGCGAGATTGAGTTTAGAAATCTGAATTTTAACTATCCTGACGGGACACCTGTGCTAAACAACATCAATCTTAAGATTGAACGTGGCAGGACGCTCGCGATTGTTGGTGGGACTGGATCGGGAAAATCTACCCTCGTCAATCTGATTCCGCGTATCCGCCAAGCAGAACGCGGCACCGTTTTGGTTGATGGGATAGACATTCAGGACATACCTCTAAGGGTCCTCCGTTCTCATATCGGGTTTGTGGAGCAGGAGCCTTTTCTCTTCTCCGACTATCTACGAAATAACATTGCCTACGGTCTCGAAACGACAGATGATGAAGAGGTGAAAGAAGCGGCGCATATCGCAGACCTTTTGGAACAGATCGAAGAATTCCCTGATGGATTGGAAACCTTTCTCGGTGAACGGGGTATAACGATTTCAGGCGGGCAACGTCAACGGAGCGCACTCGCACGCGCGATTATTATTAAACCTAAAATTCTCATTCTTGATGATGCGTTTGCGAACGTAGATACGCAGACCGAAGACACCATTCTCAGCCGACTCGACGAAATTATGAAAGATCGCACGACTATCCTCATTTCGCACCGGATCTCTACCGTCAAAAATGCTGACCACATTATCGTTCTCAACGACGGTAGTATTGTCGAGACAGGGACGCACGAGCAATTGGTTGCACACAACGGAATTTACGCTGGTATTTACGAGACCCAACTCTTGCAAGAGGAGCTTGAGGAACTTTAAAGGAGGATTCCATCTATGTTCGGCATGGGAAGCGAACTGTACGAATATAGCGAAGAGGAGCAGGACCTTGGGAAAGTCTATGACCGGGTGTTGATGAGGCGACTTCTTTCGTACCTCAAACCCTACAAGTTCCAGCTTCTGATCATCGGATTTCTCATGGTCGGAAATACGCTTTCGCGTTTAGTCGGACCGTACCTACTGCAGCGTGGTATTGACGAGCACATTACCCCGGGTATATTAGAGGGATTAAGTACAATTGCGATTTTCTATATATTGGGATTGATCGGTGAGTTCGTATTTAGTTACTTTGAAGAGTATCGCATGCAAATGATCGGGCAACATGTGATGCACGATCTGCGACAAACGCTTTTTTCGCATTTGCAGCGTTTGGACGTTCAATTTTTTGATAAAAACCCGGTCGGTAGACTGATGACCCGCGTCATGGGAGATGTTCAGGTCCTCAACGAACTTTTCGCCTCCGGTGTGATCACGGTTTTCGCGAACCTACTCCAGATTTTGGGGATTATGGTGGTGATGCTTCTTTACAACTGGAAACTCGCACTCGTGACGTTCACCGTGATTCCAATCATCTTCGGTGCAACGCTCGTGTACCAGATTTACTCGCGCCGTGCCTTCCGAGAACAACGCAAGCAACTCGCACGGATCAATGCCTTCTTGCAAGAGAACATCGTCGGTATGACTACGATGAAACTTTTCGCACAAGAGCGACGTAGCCATCTCCGTTTTAACGAGCGCAACCGGAGATACCTGGCTGCCAATCTTCGAAGTATCTTCTATTTTTCAATTTTCCACCCACTCATCGAAGTGACAGCTTCTCTTGCAATAGCCGTGATTATCTGGTACGGGGGTGGACAGGTCGTGCAAGGCGCGCTGAGCTTCGGGGTGCTGTTAGCTTTTATCCGTTATGCTGAACGTTTCTTCTGGCCCATCCGGGAACTCAGCGAAAAATATACCATCTTCCAAAACGCTATGGCATCTTCCGAGCGCATCTTCCATCTGCTGGATACACAACCCTCTATTGTTTCTGCCGCCCCGAAAAGCGGCACCGGTACTTTGAAGGGTGAGATTGAATTCCGAAACGTCTGGCTCGCCTACAACGACGATGATTACGTTTTGCGAGATGTCTCATTCAAGGTCAAACCGGGTGAAAAGGTCGCACTCGTCGGGCATACAGGTGCGGGGAAAACCTCTATTATCAATCTGCTCTGCCGGTTTTATGAAATTAACAAGGGACAGATCCTAATTGACGGTGTAGATATTCGAGAGATGAATATCAAGGAATTACGGGAAGTTATCAGCATCGTGCAACAGAACATCTTCCTCTTTTCTGACTCCATCGAACGAAACATCAGTCTGGGGAATCCGTCAATCCCGCCCGAGCAGATAAAACGTGCTGCGCAAGATGTGCACTTGGACCGATTCGTTCAGAAGATGCCTCAGGTCTATGGGACTGAGATCAAAGAGGACGGCGGTGGGTTATCCGTTGGACAAAAGCAGTTGGTTGCCTTTGCACGGGCCTTGGCCTCCGATCCGAGTATCCTTATCCTCGACGAAGCGACTTCAAGCGTTGACACCGAAACTGAACTCCTGATTGAGGATGCGCTTAGGCGTTTGATGGCAGATCGCACCTCAGTCGTCATCGCTCACCGACTCTCAACGATCCAAAATGCAGATAAGATTATCGTGATGCATCGCGGCGAAATTCGAGAGACCGGCACACACAACGAGTTGTTACAACAGGGCGGCATCTATTATCGGTTGTATCAGTTGCAGTACAAGGAACAGGAGAAAAGTGGTCATTAATAAACTGGAAGAAGACAGGTTGAATGAAGACGAAGAGTTTGGATGGGTAATGTGTAGGATTTCTGGTCCGAATCAAGGTTCACAGGATTAGGAAATTTGCAGGATTATATGTCATTATTGTTTATCTGAATCGCAGATTGACGCGGATAGATGCCTCTCTACCGCTCCCTATTCTTCTGGTATTTCAAACACCACACCATCCGCCTTTTTTTCATAAAAAATCATCTTTACCTCTATGGATTCTGCCACAGTTGGTATAGAATCACAGGTACTGGGTTTGATGGAGTATGCTTCTTCGCCTACGAATCCATCTATACCTTGTGATTCTTCATGAGGTTCTGCTAAACGGTAGTCGCAATGCCTTATTTCCGACAACTTTTTCAAGATCGCTTCCTGAAATCTAAGTCCTGTGAACGTCTTGACAAGAATCAGATCCTCCACCCACGATTTAACCAAGGTTCTGTCAATTTTGCCAATAGCCTCATTGAAATTTTCTATCATTAAGATTATTCTATCTGTTGCATCATCAATTGCATCGGGATATCGCTCTTGATACCATCTGCCCCATTCTTCAAAAGTTCGTCCGGGGAATTCCTGAATCAATTCGCTTAATTGTCCAACGTACCTCGGTCGCGTAGCTTGAGAATTCTGATTTGCGATATTCATTAATTGAGTCGTATATTTTGGAAAGTCAGACGTAGGCGCGTTCACATACTCCTGAATCTCAATACTCTTTAATTTAATTTGCATACATATCCTTTTGTATCATATCGGATACGATAAAATCACTTTGCATTCAATATACTAAGTTGAGAAGGTTTTCTGTGAGACTTCACTTTATTTCTGACTAAGGATTTTGAGGTCCACTTAGAGTTCCAAACGTGCGGGTCCGTTGAATAGGTGACTTCAAAGATGTTATCTCCGCATGATCGAATTGCTTCTAAGTTATTCAACAAAATAAACTGTTCTTGACTCGTCACTACTGGGCAATCGTAATGTTTATTTCTATACTTCAACGGGCCTGAGTTTTGGATCCTATTTTCGACAAACGCATAATGCCTTAACAATCTATCGTACAAATAATGGTTTGAAAAATCAACGATATGGTGCGCTATTGGACAAATTGTCTGTTGAAAACTCTCATCAATTTCAACACCGATGCTATTACGTCCCGATGTCATTGCAGCCGCAGTCGTGGTGCCTGTCCCCAAAAACGGATCAAGTATCACATCACCTTTCACAGAATACATATTGATGAGTCGATACGCCAAATCAAACGGAAATGCTGCGCTTCTCAATCGCGACATCGCTTCTGGGAGTTTCTGCCCTGTTCCTTTGATATCCATCCACACATCCGAATACCAAATATTTCTTTCTTCCCAAAACAGAGCACTTTCGCGTCTGTTTTGTTTTTCGTTCTCCGTTTTAAATTCTCTTTTGGAGCCTTTCCTGACTATCAGGATGTATTCGTGTTCCAGTGTCACATAGGCACCAGCAGGCAGCATGCCTGAACCCATAAATTTATTGGGAGTATTCGCCTGTTTTCGCCAGAGGATGTCGGGGAGTGCTGAAAATCCGATACTTAAGAGGTAATTCAAGATTCTCGCGTGGTTTGGATACAAACAAAAATCATCTCTGATCTTTCTTGTCGCATCCCCGATATTGATACACGCGAATCTACCATCTTTTAAAACCCTGAACACTTCACTCCACACAGAATTAAGAATATCGTGCATCAACGCATAAGCCTGTTTCCCTTCGCCTCGCAGTAATACCTGCTGAATCTCTGGATTCTGGGCACTAAATATATCATCCCACATACCAATCATAGGATACGGCGGGGAGGTAACGACCAGGTCAACGCTTTCCGAAGCGATCTCTTTTAAATCTCGGGCATCTTGAAAAAGGATATTATGCGTAGTTTTCATATTACTCATTAAATGAACCGAAGGTTTTATCGCGATTAAAAAATATCACCTTCTTTGCGGTAATTGTTAATCCATCTATCCCAATCCACAGAATTTCTTTTTAGCGTTATCATGTATTCTATGGTTTTATTATCTTCTAAAGCTTTTCGAGTGCCATGAGCAGGAGAGGCTTTAAGTTTTTTCATTTCCAACATCATTTCTGCATGTGTTAAAACAAATGTGGTTGCCCCATCGTCAGAGACTGACTGAATAATGTAACCACAATCCTGCCATGGTCTAATTTGAAGCATGTGAACAGAATTATCCAGATTGTAACCAGAACTTTTATACTCATAATATCTGCCGTTCTTTCTTAAATCTCCTCTATCCTCATTTTTATTAACTCTTTCACAATTGTGTTTCTTTATGAAATAGTTTTCCCACAAAGGACTCCTTGACTGTGTGGACAGAACGCTACTTATTTTATAAAAGTCCTGTTCAGAAATTTCTTGTTTCTCAAGGGTTAAATCAATTAATTGATCTCTAATACTTGCTACACTATTCAGCACAATTCTGCTGTTATCTATATTTTCTAATACAAAACTTATCGTTTCGTTTAATTTTTTCTGGTTCATAGCAGTTGACATATTCAACCTAAAGTGGATCAAACAAACTCCCCTGGCTTTCTTCAGTTCTATTCGGCTCATGGCATTTTATATACTGTTCCAAAAATTCAAATTTTGTTAGCCAATATACCCCACCATTTGCACACGAATTTCCATTCCAATCCACTGCTTTGATTTTAGATATTAAATCTTCTACTAGAATTTTGGATTTAAGGAAATATCCTCTATTGTTTGGGGTCGGAGTTTTTGTAATTCTGCTGGGAGAAGCACCAAACACAAATATGTCAAAATCATCTTTATTGGAGAATTCAAAATCATTCGTTTCTGTGTAGGCATCAGGATTAACTCTTAAATCTTTTCCTTCTGATTTATCAAAGATGAAGAAACTTGCAGGCACATGATATGACTCGCCTTCTAATGTAAAACAATCCCTTCCCAAGCCAGTGATGGAGGCTATTCTCCAGTTATATGGCAATATTTTTTGTCGTGTATGTTTTTTATACACATCTGGTAAAATAAAAGCAATTGTTTGGACATTACTGAACGAGGTGGCATGGGATATAAATTTTGAGGATAGTTTCTGATATTGACCAAACGGTGGATTCCCTATAACCAATACACGTTTGTACACCTCACTAATATTGTAATTGAACCAGTCCTCTTTGATAATCTCATCATGTTGCGGATCAATATCAATTCCTATTTTGGTATCATGTTGGATGTTTTTATAAAAAGCACCGTTTCCTGCAGCGGGTTCTATCACGCAATCGTATCTGTGAGGCAATTTATTGACTGCATCTAAACACCTTTTCACGACTTTCTGTTTTGTGTAGAATTTATCCAAGATCCTACTGCTGCTTTTATATTTTTTTCTCCAAACGTGAGCCATTTTTATATCTCCTTTAGAGCCGTCTTTTTCAAGTTTGGCTGATTCGCCTACACTCATATATAGCATACCACACCGACACTTAAAATGATAATTTTTTGTGGATCACTTAGGGCAGGGATTAACATCTCAATGCCATACGATGTATGTCGGCATTTCCATGACCAATCCGATTAAACTCCAGACACATCCAACCGTGTAATCTCCCAAGATTAGCCCTAAAAAGAACGGCACTGCCTGTCGATAGAGTTTCACGCCGCCGATCTTCAGTACAGTCGCCTTTGCCAACCAACTCAGGAAGATCGGAAACCACAAACCGCCCATCCCTGTCCCGCTTACAAGCACATAACCTCCGGGATGCAAGGGCCACCACAGAAATTTGATCTTCATAACCATCAGAAATATCGTGAACAGGAAACTACCACTGATAACACCCAGTTCCGGCCCGGCGGTCTCCCGTGGACTTACCAGCCACGTTTGCAGGCGGTTGAACGTCTCCCAGCCCATATAGACAATCCAACCACGTGCTTTGCTCCCCGCGCCCATATCGTAAAGTACATGTAGATACGCCCAGAACGTTATCAGGATGCCGAACACAATCGCCAAGATCATCCCGATAAGCAACTGCCGATAGCCAATTTGGCTCCGTTCTGCCAGACGGAACGCCTCCAATTCGCTCGGTGTCGGGTGCGCACGGAAACAGCGGACAAACGGATAGAGAAACGTTAAACCTGTCAGATTGGCCGCCCCGAGTCGGCGTGTACCTAAGGCAAGTACCATCGTTCGAGCGGGATCGACAAAGATGAGCTGATGCAATGGCGGTCCAATTTCAGCACGGATACGCGTGATACCAATAACCAGTGGGAAGTAAAATAGGAAAAAGAGTCCAATCGCCCAGAAGGTCATCCCCATCTGATGACAGAAAAAGAAAAGAAACAGCATTCCGACCGTGAATAGTCCAGCGGCGGTTCGATAGCGCATGGGTTCACGAGAGTCGTCAGGTGCTGTCTCACCGCGGCGTTGTGCAATGCCGAAAACTTTCCGAAGAATCCGTCCGTAGTGTTTCCGTCCAATCCATAACGGAATACATCCGAAAGCGATCCACGCGCCTGTTTGCTGTTCGAGGTGATAGATGTTCCGCGCCCCAAAGGCATCTGTTACAATCAATTGAATACGACTGAAAAGCCAAAAGAACCAACAGGAGAACGAGAGATCCAACGGTGTAAAGAACATCAAGCCGATGCTAAAGGGATAAAACGAGATACGAATCGGTCCCATTGCGCTCCACGGTTTTGAGCTAAACTGCCCAATCGTTTTTCCTTTGATGGGTAGCGAAGGTATATCTGGAAACAGGTAATTCAAACCGTTCAGTAATTCTGCACCACCTGCAAGCGCGAAGCCGAGCCACATCCACGGAGAAGTAAAAAATCGTTTCGGGTTGCTTGTGAGTGCCAACGGGAGTTGGACGATTGGATAGTTCAGTCGTTCATTTTCCGTCCACTGCTTCCGAAGAAAGACCGTTACCGCCAACAACGTCAGCCAGAGCGCGATAACAAAACTCGACCAAGCTAGCACCGGCGGCACCCATGCATTTAAAACGCTGGAGGTGTAGAGTGTGGAGTCGCCCTCGTAGAACCCGTCTAAGATTCGTGGGCTTTTAACTGCAATCCACGTGGGGATGTGATGCCCGAAAAGCGGAATCCATTCATTCTCTGGTGATGCGAACTGAAAGGCGTGTGCGAGGACAGGAATCAGATAACCCATCATCGTATGCCCGCTGATAGTCGTCAGCATCACAACCATCACATAGATGGTTTGTAAATCCGCTTCTGACATTGCCAGACGCGGTAAGAATCGCTGAAGCAGTAGGTTGACGAGTACGAAGACGAGGAGGGTAAAAACCGCGTTGAAGAACAGAGAAGCGATCGTCAACTGCGTAGAATGCCACACCTCTGTTCCCATCAGACACCAGTAGCTATTAAAGGCGACAAGCACCAGCCCAATCAGCAGGATGTGTGGTTTGACGAGGTTGATTCTTCCGTTAGCCATTCCCGCTCCTGCTGATGTGCTGTAACGCTTTCTGTAACACCGCTTCGTTGTTGTATTTTTTTAGGATGTCTTGTGCTGTAGAAGTTCTGATACTCCGACTCTCTTCGCATAACAAGGGCAATGCCCGCACGACGTTATCGACGATTGTGATGCTCGCCTGTTTCGCGGTGCGTGACATTGGGTTCAGATCGATGGTCACGACCTCCTTGCCCATTTTTCGGAGTGCTTCGCATCGGTCACCGTCCTCAAGTGGCACGAAAACGACATCCGCTTTAAAGATGCCATCTGGATGGACGAACTTTCGATTGGAGTCGATATAGGAGAGTTGTACCTCAGTTGTAGGCATGAGCACGTCCGGTGCGCCGTGCTTCAGGAGATATTCCCGGATTCTTTTTTCCCGTCCTGTTTCCGTGTGGAAAATATTGACCTCTAACGGAGCATTCAGGACCCGTCCCAATTCAACAAGCCCATCTGGCACCACTGCCGTGACATTCCCATTGACGGAGATGACAGGATGATCTGCCAGACAGAGCATCGCCGAGGCAGCGTGGATTGCTTCCGTTGCGAAGGGCTGTGTCTGCTCCCCGATGAGATAATCGAAAGCCTCCCCGCGCCCGTGCGCGATCAAGCCGTGGATGGAGGTGATACCTTGCTGGACACCTGCGACGATTGTATCTCGTAGACTCAATGAAAGGTATCGGGGATGTGTTTTCGGAACGTCGCTCAATTGTGAATAAAACCTCATCGTAAATTTGCGTCTATTATACTCTGTTTTGGGGTAGTTTGCAAGTGGAGATATAGAGAGTTTAAGGAGGCATACTATATTCGCAGCTTGGTATGCTTTAGCGCAAATAGATCAGGACTTACGCAATTTTGACCATAGGGCACTTTGTGAGAGGGTGATCTGCAAAAAACACAAGTGTTCTCGTGGCACACCCTAACAGGTTATGCTACGAAAGAGCAGCATGTGTAAGCCCTATAGATTTAAAGAGGCACGGCAAGATATACAGAAATCTTTGAAGATTGATGTCAATTATCTGATTGCCCAAAATCTGTTGACAGCAATTGAAAATTACCAGCAATAGTTAATCAAATCTCAACAGCCATCTGTTTAAATCGGTTTCCCAAAACACAACACATACCTATCATGGTCCTTGAGTTCAAACGCTCGAAGACCATCGCTGGTGTCTGCGAGCGTTTCGTGAAATTCTAATCCACGATTCTGATACTCAGCATACAACCTGTCAGGCTCAGAAACGAGAATAAATGCATCCCATCTCGCCCATTCGTGTCGTGTGTAGTTCGGAATAGGATGAATATTATCGGTGATATGTTTGAGCAGAATCCGCACGTTATCACGAGAGACAATCGCAAAAAACGGATCTTCTTCTGGGATGAGTAAATCTGTCTCGAAGCCGAGTTTCTGATTGTAGAATTCAATTGACGCAGCAAGGTTTTTGACAATAAAAAACGGATAAATTTTTTCAAGTTTCGTATCTTTTGCCATTGTTCATCCCTCCCATATTTTTTCCAATATCCTAACAGACTTCTGTCAAGGATTCAACAGAGCGTAGGATCACATTCCCAAAATTGTTTGATATCAACTGCCAATGTGTGTTAGACTTTAACAACTCACTTATGTCAATGGAAGAGGAACTGGCACGGATTTATATCGCTAGTGTATCTGATATGGAGCAAAGGCTAGAACAACCGGCATCTAATAGGCGGCAACAATACGATACTGTCTCAAAAGCACTCATTCACCAAAACCCAGAAGACTGGTTGCGGTTTAGCCTCGGCACCCCGGAAGCAGAAGTGATTGAGGTGCTTGAGACCGAGCAGCCCACTATCAGATCCAATCGTGCGGATAGTTTTATACGTGCAAACGTTCGCGGTCAGGAAGTTATCGTGCATTTGGAAATGCAAACGCACGACAGCAGAGACACGCTAATGCCGTATCGTATGGCAGGTTATGTTGGCAGGGGGATTGAGTTTTTTCAGTTACCTATCTATTCACACGTTATCTACCTGCATCCGCGGGCGGGTAGAACAGACCCTGGTGAATATATTCAAGCGATACGAGACTATGAGATTCGCATCCGATACAAGGTTATCCGGCTGTACGATTTGGAAGGTTCACCGTTTTTGGAGGGAAGGATGAAGGGTTTGATACCTTTTACGCCCTTGATGAAGCCCCCTGAAAGTATGGAACCTGATGAGTGGATCCGGCAATGTGTTGAAGCCGCCGACTCCGTAGCACAAGATAATATAGCAAAGGCGGATTATTTGGCAGATTTAGCGATTTTGGGCGGGTTAGTATTTGATTACCCAACCATTCGTGAGACGATAATGGAGACGATTATGCAAGAATCATCGGTTATCCAACATTTCCTTCAGAAAGGCATTGAACAAGGGATTGAACAAGGTTTTGAGCAGGGCGTTGAACAAGGCTTTGAACGAGGATCACGAGAAAGTCTTATTGAGGGTATCCTTGAAAGCCTGGAGGTCCGTTTCGATGCCCGCAACCTGCAAGCGGTGGCATCAACGCTTGAGTACGTTGACACCGTGCAACGTCTCAGAGCATTGCGCCGTGAGGCACTGCAAACGCCGAGCCTCGAAGCATTTTGGCAAACTTTAGGCTCAATCGTAACTACAAACGGCGACGACTCGCGCTAACTCACCCTGCTTTTGAGGTATCGTAGCGGGTGTTCACAGACCGCTTTCAGTTATTCCCTCTCACCAACAATGAGGAACAGATTTCATGGCAACACTCAGATGGGGCATACTCGGTTGTGGAGATGTCGCTGAATACAAAGGAGGACCGCCCCTTTACAGTGTCGATGACTCCGAACTCATCGCTGTGATGCGACGGGATCGCGCCAAGGCGGCATCCTTTGCTGAGAGACACGGCGCGAAACGATTCTATACCGATATAGACGCTCTATTGGCAGATAACGAACTCAATGCCATTTACATCGCAACGCACCCGTACCTACACTGCGAACACACACTCCGCACGGCGCAAGCCGGTAAACATATCCTCTGCGAGAAACCGATGGCGATGACGGTTGAGGAGTGTCAGCGTATGGTGGATGCTTGCCATGATGCTGGCGTTACCTTGATGCTCGCCTATTACCGGAACTTCTATCCTAATATCGAAAAAATGAAAGCATTGATGGATGAGGGTGCCATCGGCAATGTGGTACTGGCACGGATCAATCACACCGGTTTCTATGACCCGACTCGGCACGATCTTCATAATTGGCGGGTGAATCCCAAAATCAGCGGCGGGGGTGTCCTGATGGATCTCGGTAGCCACCGAATCTCGCTGCTTCAGTATCTGATGGGGGAGATTGAATCGGTCCAAGGCTATGCAGGGACCGTCCATCTGGACATTGAGGTTGATGATTCCACTGCCTTTACGCTCCGCTTTCAGAGTGGCGCGCATGCCGTTGCGAACATCAACTGGAACGTCGGTGTTTCAATTGACGACGTTGAGGTCTACGGCACGGAAGGGGCTTTAAGGTGTTCGCCATTGAATAGCGGAAACCTGACCTTGGAAAAAGCGGATGAGCAGATTGCCATGAACCAGACACCGTTTCCGCACACGCACACAGGACTTGTAGAAGACTTTGTCAATCACCTCAAAACAGGTGAACCGATCCGGTGTACGGGTGAGTTGGGATTGCAGACGAACGCGATTATCGATCAGATCATGTAGATGCATTTTCTGGCTTGGGTTCAGTGCAGTTGAATGGATAAGAAAATAGTTGGATTGGGAGACAGCCGACGAATTGCCCTACTACAAACAGTTCTGCTTGTAGCAGGGCGTTTTATAGTACTTCTTGGAATTACGTGGTTGGGTTGCGGCACACGGAGTGCGTCTACTACTTTTAGCTCATCCGCTCGGATTCCAACGTTAGCCAGTCCCAATAGGCTCGCGGCATCTCTGCTGGTGGTTCCAATCCTGATTCTTCACGCCACCGTAACAACGGATGTCGCCGATCAGGTTGTGGAAGATCCACGCGTGTGCCATACGCAGCCGATTCAAAGATGCCCATCATCATCTCAATAATGTGCCGTCCCTCTGTCCCGCTGCACGTATGTGCCCCGCCTTCATCTAAAGCGTTAACATAGTCCTCCACAAACCAGTAATCCGCTTCTGACGCGCTGCTTTCAGGATCGTAGTGCTCAGGGTAGATGAGATCCAATGCTTCCCACTGGTCATGCGTCCCATCAGGGACATAATGCGGTGTCGGTAGCCACCATGCGCCCCCGAGTCCCCAGAAGAGTCTTCCTTCAGTGCCGTAAAGTTCCATAGTATACCCATTGGTATCCATCTCGTGAAAGCGGTGTTGGAGCAGGGTGCCGGTGACGTTGCCTTCATACTGCAGCGTCGCTGTGATATATTCGCCTGCGATTGTCCCCATACCGCTCGGCGATGGCACGACATCTGTAGCCATAATCGGTTTGCCACCTGTCGTCAGATGTGCCACAACACTTTGACATCTTTTCCCGAAGTGCAGCATGTTGTTGAGCATGTGTGTACCGATATTCATCAAGCCGTAGCCACCGTAATAGCCTTTTCCGCTACCGTACATATAACGCAACTCACCGATTTTCCCAGCGTCAAACGCACGCGCCATTGCTTGCATAGGTGCCCCGACTCTGCCTTGGTGGTGTACCGCGACCTGCGCGCCTTTCGCTTTCGCTTTGGCGATAACGGTATCCGCTTGTACAAGATCCACACACATCGGTTTTTCAACCTCAATATTGACTCCATGTTCCAGTACGCGCATGCACAGATCGTAGTGAAATTCCGTGCCGGTGGGAATCGCCACGATGTCGGGTTGGGTCTGCTGAATCATCTCGTCTAAATCAGTGAATCTTTCGGTGACGTTGACTTCCTCGCCGAGAGCTTCGAGACGTTCTTTAATCAAATCACAGAGTCCGACAATCTCCGTGCGTGGATGGGCATGATATGCCCGTGCCGCGGCTGTCCCGCGTCCTCTACATCCCAAAATTCCGATCCGATATGTTTTCATCGTTCTCTCCTTTCCACGTCCGATTGACCTATGTTCACCCATCTATGTTGTTGCTGTTTCCATTGTATCATAGTTCGTTTAAACGGTCAATGCTCTTGATTTTCCTTGACTTTACTTCTCAAATGTGTTATATTTTTCAGTAAAGCAAGGTCATTTTCGGATTTTTATTATTTATCCTTGTGCCTACATTCGAAGGCTATTCTCGAATTCAGTCTTTTTTTGCAAAGACATCCTCAGTATCTTATTGGTTCTATTATTAAAGGAGGTAAGCTGTAGTGAATAGCTTGAAATTATTTGTATCTATTTTAGCTCTATGTTTCTCCATCATTTTTATTCGATCTTCCGTAGCTTTCGAGCAGATAGAAACCTATACGGTTGCTGACGGTCTTGTGGGTCCGATAGTTCCTGTTATCTTTCAGGACAGCCGAGGTGCGCTTTGGTTCGGTTCCGATAGGGGCGGTGTCAGCCGTTTTGATGGTAAAACTTTTGTGTCCTACACGGCATCCTTGATTACCTCGGAGAAGACTTCAGTATCTGGTGTTCAAGCGGGAGCACTACTCGGGCGAACTCGACAAATTGTTGAAGATAAATGGGGACACATCTGGTTTCTTACACGAAATGATTCAGAAGAAACGGGTCAAGTCAGCCGTTTTGATGGCATTTCTATCAACCTGATCGGAACCGGCAATCTCCTAATTGTTGACAGGGCGGGTGATGTGTGGGTGAGTGAAAACCAATTATTAACGAAATACGTTTCGTCAGGTGTCCAAAAACAGCCGGAGGCTCATCGGAACGAGATCGAAAGCGAAGATTCACTCCAATCAGCGGGAACATTGACAATAAATGTCATCTTTGAAAGTGAAGACGGCACCCTCTGGCTTGCTGGCAATGAAGGCGCAAAAGAAAAAAGGGCTGTAGTTCTGAGTTTTCGTGAGAAACGTTTCAAAGACGATAAACCCGGCGACAGTGATGCCCCCAATGATAAAATATCGCGCCCTCTACCAAAGATCGGATTCAGGCGTTACAGTCTCCCTAATGCCGCGAGTAACATAGAGACGGTAACGGAAGACAATTCCGGGAACCTTTTGTTCGGCGGCTATAACCTTTTCCTGAAGTTTGATGGGCATACCTTTCAGCGGATTCTCCCTTTAGGGTCAACACAAATCGGCCCTGGGTGGTATAAACCGCCGAGGCGCGCCGCATTCCAGCGTGACACGAAAGGGCGAATCTGGTTTAGTGATGGTCGCATTACAAGATCATGGAATGGTTCACAACTACAGACCCTCGGAGGCATACAAGGCGTTTTTGAAATTGAGGACGCTTGGGGCAATCTATGGTTCACTAACGAAAGCGGTGAGGTAGAAAAATACGATACGACTCTTAAATCGATACCTTATAGTGCTGATGGTGGACTTGGTATTGACCGAGTTCGTGCGATCTTTGAAGCAATTAACGGTGATCTGTGGTTTGGCCATGATAACGGTGTTACAGTATTTAACCCGATCCCTGCAATTCAGAATCATGGCACAGGAATCAGTAGCAGAATCGGAGGGAAATCTCGGTTCGCATTTTGGACAGATATTGTAAAGATATTTGAAGTCGGCGAACACATCTGGTTTGTCAACAAACCGATATATAGTGAAAACGCTAACGCGACGCGATATACGTTCTTCCGCTACAAAGACAAATCCTTCGATCAGGTCTCTATCTTTATCAAACCCAAGGCGGGACAGATCAGGAGACGCTCTGATACGGCTCCTCATCTCTTTGTTACTGAAGGGGAACACCGATGGTTAGCTTTTAGTGGACATATTTTCAAAGCAGACGCGACAGGACTCTTATGGCTTACAAACCGTTTTCAGAGAATTCCTTTTCAAACGACCTTGGAAATTGATCATGCGGACTCTTCTATAAATGCCTTGCACACTGATGTTAACGGCAAATTATGGGTGCTTTATGAGAACGGAAGAGTGCTGTCTTATCCCGAAGCGATTGGGCCCTCAATGTCTACAAACATTGAGCCGGAGCCCCTTCCTTATCTGATTAAAGTAACAAAGATGTTCGAAATTCCATCAGGAGACAAGTGGTTTTTCAACGCTGTGACGGGAAAGTTGGTACGCTGGAAGGCTTCTGACCCGACCAAACCAGTTGTACTCAAGGGGAATTCCAGAGTCCCCCCGATCGCTGCGTGGCAACACCCAATGGAAATGTATGGGAAAGTCAACTTCCTCTTTCCAAACGCTCTCAAGACATATCTTGACGAGGAGTTAATCACAACTAAGGACATTGAACTGTCTCCAGCAAATGCGACCTTAATTTCTCGGGAAGGCGTTCTCTGGCTCGCGACATCTCGTGGTGTTGTTCGCTACAATGGGGAAAAACTCACGACATATACAAGTAAAAATACGCCTCGGAATTCCAGAACAGAGGGATTTCTTGTGGACAATGTACAAGATGTGATTGAGGATAGCAGTGGAAGTATATGGTTCGCGACAAAGGGCGGCGGCACCGTCCGATACGACAGTGAAATCTTCGATTCCCTCACTACAAAAGACGGTCTGGTCCATAACAACATTTCGAAAATTTATGAATCCTCGAACAAAGATATTTGGTTTGCAACCGAAGGCGGCGTTACACAATACACCCCGACGCGCGGCGGACTCCCTTTTTATCGCCTCACTGCCCTACAAGCTGACAAAACCTACACCGCACTCTCATCGAGTATTAACCTACCGGCACGTGGGAACAAGCATATCATTCTCTATGTACGAGGCATTAGTCCACTCCGAGAACAACTCTCCTATGAATTTAAAATAATTGGGTTGGATAGTCCTGGATGGACGAAACTTTCAGCGGAGGAGTTCTCACTTTTGCCGACAGGTTTCGGTGCTCCATCTGACAAATGGTTTCCCGCCTCAGAATTGACAACTCAACAAGCTACGCATACAAATGGCGTTCAACAGGGACTTCAAAACCAAAATGGTGTGCTCTGTATACGATATACAGGGCTCAAAGCGGGCACCTATAGCTTCATCGTCAAGGCATTCCGCAAAGATTGGCCCTATACGCATCCACCCGCTGTGGTCGACTTTAGTATCTCAGCCCCCTTCTGGACCAGGTGGCGAACCTATCTCCCTACACTCATGTTCACGACTATTGTCTTTGCCCTCATCGGTCGTTTGATTATCAATCGAAGGCACACTGCACAACTTCGGAACGAAATGTTAGAAAGGGAGGAAGCGGAAATACAGCGAATCCGCGCTGAACTGGCCGAGGCACAAAACATTCAAACGGGATTACTCCCCACAGAATCACCTGATACAAAAGGGTTTGATATTGCCGGGATGTCGGTTCCAGCAACACAGGTAGGAGGAGATTTCTACGATTACCTGACCGTTGAAAACGGGCATACCGCCATTGCAGTAGCAGATGCAGCGGGCAAAGGATTACGCGGCGCAATGAACGCTGTGCTCACGAACGGAATGCTACACGAAGTTGCCAGATTCAGATCCGAAGCAGACGCGATCCTCACTGACCTCAATTCAGGATTAGCACCCCGGATGTACGGGCCCAGTTTTATTGCACTCAACTTGGCAATTCTTAACGAGTTCGAGCAACGTATCTCCTACGCCAACGGCGGACAACCCTACCCTATTCTCAAAAGAGGCACTGAAATCATTGAAATTGAAAGTAGTGACTTGCCTCTCGGCAGTATGAAAAGCGTTCGATATGAATCTATCGATTTCGATTTGACTGAGGGTGATATGCTCATCTTCCATTCCGATGGTCTCATTGAAGCTCTCAACCCTAACGAAGAAATGTACGGGGCTGAACGTTTAATAGAACTGGTTTCCCAAATACCAAACGAATGCACCGCTGAGGAAGTGATCCAGCGCATCGTTGAAGACGTTAATAGATTTGTTGAGGAGGCGGAGCAGTATGATGATTTGACACTTGTTGTCGTCAAACGTATCGCTGCACCTGAATAGAGGCGTTGATTTCAAAGCATCGCTGGACTGAGACACAAACGTTTTGGGAATGAGGTCTATTTTCGGCGGGATAGGTACTCAGATAGCGCATAATCAAAAGGCGTGGCGGTATCCATTTGAACGTAATCGATCTGGCTCGCACCACATCCGCGACGATAATTCTGAATAAACTGGTTCAATTTTTCAAGATAATCGGCTTTCAACGTATCCGCTTGGGTGGAAAGTGTTTGTCCCGTTTCCATGTCCCGAAAGACGACAGAACCGGTATAGGGAAAGGTAAGTTCAGCAGGATCAAGCAAGTGAAAAACGATGACTTCATGCTTCTGATGCCGGAGGTGTTTCAGGGCAGAAATGACCTGTGAGGGTTCGTCAAGGAGATCAGAGATAACAATAACTAAACCGCGTCTCACAATCCGTTTCGCGAGTTCGTGGAAAAGACCGCTCAACTCGGTCTCCTGTCCGGGGGTAGCACTCTCTAATGCGGACATAATTGCTTGCAGGTGCGTTGCGGCTCCCCTCGGTGGAATATATCGCGTAATATCCGTGTCGAAAAGGGCTAAACCGACAGAGTCCCGCTGTTTCAACATGAGGTAGGTAAGCGTCGCCGCGAGATAACAGCCGTATTCAAACTTCGTCAATCCTTCCTCTGCGTACTTATAGTTCATCGACGCACTCGTATCGAGGAGGATATATGCGCGCAGGTTCGTTTCCTCTTCAAACTTTTTAACGTAATATCGATCGGACTTCCCGTAGACTTTCCAGTCTATATAACGGATCTCATCGCCCGGCATATACTGCCGATGCTCCGCGAATTCTACACTGAACCCTTGATAAGGACTTTTATGCAGTCCAGTAACGAATCCCTCAACGACGAGCCTCGCGACGAGTTCCATGCCCCCAACCCGAGAGAGTGCAACTGGATCTAAATACTTATGGGATGTTTGCATGACGTTCCTTCTCATTACCTCTCAGAACTTATAGTAGATTCCGTAATTACTGATACACTCATAGCGTCGTGTGAACTATGAAATTATATCTTAACCCAAGTTGCCACCTTTGTAGCATAACCTGTTAGGTTGTGCAGCCTCGCACCAAAAATCACACGGAATACACCTACTTTTTCGCAAACATGAAGGATTCTCGGTGAAAAAGGTGTCCGTGCATCTGAAATCATATAACTGGCAACTTAGGTTATGTTACTATTGGCACAGGCTAACAGCCTATGCTACAAAGGTGAACTTATTTTCGGGTTTTATTATAAATCCTACTAAAGTTTGGACAATTTTTAGAATTAAGATGCGAGAAAGCAGAAAAGCAGGTATCCTTTGATAAACATAACGGTGTTTTGAAAGGATTATAAAATG
>RKRR01000066.1 GCA_007571305.1 Candidatus Poribacteria bacterium
CTTCTATTATTTATCAAACTCACGTTATACTTCACTATAAATGATCCCAACAACAGGAAAAAAATAAGATAATGATGGACTTTAGCAATACGCTTAGCGGTACAGCAAGTGTGCAAGTGGAAGCACATTGGGATCCAATCGAAAGTACATCCAATAATTTGCATCGAACAACAGAAGAGAAGTTTAATAGAGCCAAGGCACAGTGGCGAGAGCCGTTAGATGTGACGTGGGAGCAGTGGTTGAAGGTGTTCAATCCCGGACCTGCACATCCGCTGAAGCACTACAGTACGCCAGATTTCCAAATTTTTCTCCCCTCATTAACCGTCAACGTCGGGGATATCTGGGATCTGGATCCTGAGCGGATGCTCCGGTTTCTTCGACAGTTCCACCCCAGTGCAACAATAAAATTCCCACGTTATGGTGCCCTTCCAGCGGATCAGACAGAGGCAAAGGCGTGTTTACGGGCACTTTCATCTGAATATGCTGACATCTTTTTTCGAATTCATGTCCGCTTCATGTTGGATGCATCCATTGATGCTTACTTGATGCCAGCACAATTTGCTGGGCATTTGGTAATCAATCACGATAGCGGAACAATTTGTCAATGGACGTTATCGCTTCCCAATCTCAATAGTAATGTAGGTATCGGGGCTTTTGGCACTCACGATATAGCATTCATTCCTCGCATGGAGCTCTGTAGTTTATCGGAGACGCGCCCAGAATCGATTGCTTGGGAGGCTGCTATCACTGAGGAGGAGGCGAATAAAATTTTTCAGAGAGCGTTCTATAAGTTTGCTGAAATTGAGTGGACTCCGATTGAAAATGCGGTTAAACTCTCGAAAGCAACGAATCGCCCGATCCATGCGGTGCTTTTATTCGGTGTACTTGACGATGAATCGTGCTGAGGAACGGGCAAAAGTTTGAGAGCGGGTCCGCTCTCCTCACAGAAAATTATTAATTTGCTCAACACGCACTTTGTGAACGTCTGGGTTCTATTGAGAGAGTTGCCTGAACTACAGACAGGTGCAAAAGGGGCAGCAGCCGGTGCTTTGGCGACAAAACTCCGACTGCATTATTCCGATTCTGTGGACATCCTGACCCTTACCCCCGAATTGGAAGTAATTGAACATTTGCCCAGTAAGAATTTATTTCATCCGGATTATGGTCTACCTCGCCGCGAGCGGATACCTCGATATTTGAAATTGCTAACGTCATCTGTGGGTATGGAAGTTAGGGCACAAAAGCCAGGTGCACTTGGAAAACGCGGTCTATCCCGGAGACTTGCTGAAGCATATGAAGAATTTGGAAAACCGGCACCTGATTTTTCTACAATAGATTTTGATGGTAACCCGATTTCGCTCCAGCAGTACCGCGGAAAAGTCGTCTTACTCGACTTTTGGGCGGTCTGGAATGGCTTTTGCATCGGAGAAATGCTGAGGGTCAAAAAGATTTACGATACCTATAAGAATCAGGGATTTGACATCATCGGGGTCAGCCTCGACACCAATGAAACGAAGTTACGAAATTACCTTGAAAAAAATAACATCCCGTGGCGGCAGATTTACAGTGGGCGAGAACGGCAGTGTCCGCTTGCACAGGCGTATGACGTTCGCTCTATTCCAACACGGTGGCTTATTGGTTGGGATGGCAAACTAATCGCCCATGAAGCTAGACACAAATTGATCTCTTCCAAAGGTAGGGAGGCAGACTTAGAACAGTTAGTGGCAGGAGCAGTGGCCGATAAACCTAAGAATCGGTAACCGTGCTCTACCAAAAAAGGGTCGATACACGAAGTTGCTCAATATTCCAAAGAAAGGAGCACCTCAAGTGAAAGTAATTTCGATCTTAGAAACCGTATTGAACTCACTGTTCAGTATCGCTAATGCGGGAGCGGCAGAACAAGACGAGGAAAACATCGAAACCTGTACCCAAAACTTGACGGCTATCGGCAAAGCGGTTCAAGCTTATCATCATGAACACGATGGTTTTCCAGAGTGGCTCTCGGAACTTTACCCGAAATACTTGTCGGATGCCAAACTTTTGTTGTGTCCAGTAGATGAAAAAGGCGGAAAATCAGCTTATCCTATCAATGAAGACCCGAAAATGCCCGTGAGTTACGACTACCAGTTTCACTCGAAGTATCGAGAAGAGAAAACCGAGGAACGACTCATATATGGAGATGTTATACCGCTCGCTCGTTGCCGACATCATGAGAGTCAGCCGTTTGAGTGCCTAAACTTAAGTTTCTCCTTTAAGATATATCCCTCAACTGGTATATACACGCCCGAAGAAATGTATGGGTCTCCCGAAAAAGCCGTTACTGCTTTGGAAGCGGGACTTCAGCGACTGCCGGACTATGCACATTCCTTCTTCTCTGAACGGGCTTCTGAGCTCTATCTTTCGCTTGTCCGTTGCTACAACGAAGTCGAACAGAAAAAAGATGCTGCGGCTCTCGTCAACCGTTTCAAATCAATCATAAAACCTGATGACCTTAAGGCACAATTTGTTCTCGGTGAGATGTTTGAATTAATGAAGCGGTACGAAGAAGCACTTGCAGTTTTTGAGAAACTTGAGAAGCAGGATTTAGATAATTACCGTGTTCTCAACAAACTCGCTGAGATTCATTGGAGACTCGGTAATTCTAAACTGGCAGAGGAGTATCATAACAAAGCGTATCCCAGCAAGTTAGAATTAATTGGAAGGCCTGTTCCCAATTTTTCCGCAACCGACCTTGCCGGTAATCCGATTTCGCTGGAACAATATCGTGGGAAAGTCGTCTTACTCGACTTTTGGGCGGTTTGGTGTGGTTTCTGTGTTTTGGAAATGCCCAACCTTAAAAAGGTCTATAACACCTATAAGGACCACGGGTTTGATGTTATTGGAGTTAGTCTTGACGTTGATGAAGCGGAATTACGGGACTACCTGAAGAGAAATGGCATCCCATGGCGGCAAATTTACAGTGGTGAAGGTTGGGATGATCCAATCGTACAGCAGTATAAGATTAGGGTGTTCCAGAGCCATGGCTCATCGCCAAAGACGGCACACTCATCTCGCCTGATGCCAGAGGAGCAGCGTTAGAGCGTTTGGTATCGGAAGCACTCAAGGACACACCTACGAACCAATAGTCATTATTTACCGAAACGGTGAGGCACCCTAACCTTGCGAACTATAATGTGCAATGTGCGCGGTAATTATGGGATTTACTATAAAGGGTTGACTTTATCGAGTATGTGTAATGCTATTTTAGAGTGTTCACGGAACCCAACTGTATCAAGGGCACAGATCCCGTCAAATGAAAGTAATGTGGAGTAGATTCTGAGTTCATCAAAATACCTTTGTAACCGACAATCAATCAAAAAAGCGGGTATTGCATGCTGAGTTATGCTATCATAAAGAGCACAAAAACTCTGACTGAGGTGATAAATGAAACTTGGCGTATCCACCTATTCTTATTGGCATTTCAAACCTGACCGGGTACCAATTGAGCACGTTATTGAGGAAGCCGCACGGCTAGAACTTGATGGTATTGAAATTTTACATCAACAGATGGCATCCGAAGCCAACCCGTATCTTCAGAAACTGAAACGACTCGCGTTTGTACATGGGCTTGATCTGTACGCGCTCTCCATCCATCAAGGCTTCGTTTCGCCAGACGAAGCAACACGACAAAAAAATATCAATCACACCATCCACTGCATCCGGTTGTCACACGAGCTCGGTATCCCGTCAATTCGCCTCAACTCAGGGCGGTGGGGGACTGTTCCCTCTTTCGATGAATTAATGAAAACCGAGGGTCAAGAACCAGCACTCCCCGGACACACAAAAGACGAAGCGTTTGAATGGGTGATCGCCGCCATAGAAAAGTGTCTTCCAGATGCTGAAAAGTACGGTGTCGTTCTTGGACTCGAAAACCATTGGGGGCTAACTTGCACACCTGAAGGTGTCAATCGTATTGTCTCTGCGATCAATTCAGACTGGCTGAAGGTGACAATGGATTGCGGGAATTTCCTTTCAGATCCCTATGAAAAACTGGAACAGATTGCAAATGACGCAGTGCTTGTCCATGCAAAGACCTATTATGGTGGTGGTGAATGGTATACGTTAGATTTGGATTATGCTAAAATCGGTAATATTCTAAAAGATGCCGGATTTCAGGGATACATATCTATTGAATTTGAAGGGAGGGCGGATGCGCATATCGGTGTCCCCCAAAGTGTAGCAATGCTTCGCGATGCCATATCTCAATAGCAGACTAATCTTTCCTGATATCGGGTCCGGGCAGTTTCTAAAACGGAACCCAAGCCTGTAACATCGGCTCAGTCGGACTTAAGGGACGCATGCCATGGTTCTAATAGATGTTGTTCCCCCGCAAGGCAAAATTAAAAATCCGAAAGGTGAATTTAAAATATGATGAGAGATATTAGAATATCAATAATTTTGGCTCTCCTGTTGCTCGGAATAGTAGGAGGAAATATGACAATGGCAGATACTGGAGAAATGGCGGGAGCAACGAACGCTTCGGAAACTTGGCGAGCCTTGCAACGCCTACAGACAACCGCCACTGTCCTACACACCGTCGCGCATCCTGACGACGAAAACGGCGCGTTGTTGACGTGGCTCAGCCGAGCACGCGGTGTCAGAACGGGATTATACTCAACGACACGTGGTGAAGGGGGTGCCAACCTTATCGGACCCGAATTATTTGACGCGCTGGGTATCGTGCGAACCGAGGAGCATCTCGCGGCTGTGCGCTACTATGGTATAGACCTCTTTTTCAGCAGTGCTGTCGATTTTGGTTATTCCAAGCGACTGGACGAAACTCTGGAAAAGTGGGACTATCAGATGCTTTTGGAAGATATGGTTCGCCTCATCCGTCTCTATCGTCCTGATGTTATCATCTCTCGATTTCAGGGTAACCGTCAAGATGGACACGGACACCATCAGGCATCCGGGGTTGTAACTTTGGAGGCTTTCCGTGTCGCAGGTGATGCGAATCGATTCCCAGAGCACCTCGAAGCGGGGCTACACCCATGGCAACCGAAGAAACTCTATATCACGCGTTCCAGATGGAGACGCAGTACTACCGAGACACCTGATATACCTGTGCTAAAAATTGATACAGGTGAATATAATGCCTTGTTGGGACTCTCTTATGCTCAAATTGCACGTCAGGGGCTTAGTTTCCAACGTTCACAAGGTGTTGGTCAGACCCGCGCCTCCAAGGGTTCTGCCGTTACAGAGTTGCGTTTAATAGATACGATCCTTACCGATCAGCGAAAACCCGAAGAGAGTCTCTTTGATGGGATTGACACGACAATAATGGGCATGGCGAAGTTAGCAAACACATCTGCCTTGGACGCAGAATTCAAGCAACTTCAGGAGAGCGTTGATGCCGCAGCCCGTGATTATGATGCCCGGCACCCTTGGTCAGTTGTCCCGCATCTCGCAAGCGGATTAAAAACAACTCGAGGCTTAATTCAAAATGTTCAGCGTATAGACCTTGATGACAACACTCGATCGCACCTTCTGTTCTTACTTGGAAATAAAGAACAGGAGTTTATGACCGCCGCAAATGCTGCCCTCGGTTTGTCTTTAGAGGTGCTGGTTCAACCGACAGCGTCACGTTCATCTGAAACCTTTGCCGTCGCAATTCCCGGACAAAAGTTTTCAATCGGGATGCGGATGGTGAATCCTGCTCCGATTACAGCTGAACTCGTCAGTGCCTCGCTCAATGCTCCTGATGGCTGGAGCGTCCACCGTGCCCAGGAGGAATCGGATGGAGAAGGCATAACGCCTATACAGACAAACGCCCCTATCTCTGTTATATTTCAAGTGGAGGTGCCACGGAATGCAGATTACACGCAACCCTATTGGACCCGTGCGTCTGAGTACCATGATGCTGTCTATACACTGAAACGCCCAGAATTTCGCTTCCTCCCTTTCGCACCGCCTGAGGTCAATGGTGTTGTAACCTATCGTGTAGATGGAGTAGACTTTACACTGACGCAGCCCGCACAAACGGTTTCAATTAACAGACCGTGGGGCGAAAGACGCCGTTTGCTAACGGTCGCTCCTGCTATCAGTGTATCTGTTTCACCGCGTATCGGTGTGATTCCGATCTCTGAACCCGATGTGGCAAGTGAGGAAACCACATTTACTGCAACAGTGGAGATGCTAAATAACGTAAAGGGCAAAGCAGAGGGCGTGCTTCGGCTCAAATTGCCAGATGGATGGCGGTCATCACCTGAGAACGAACCTTTCGCTTTCACGCACGAAGGTGCAAGCAAAACGTTTTCTTTTCAGGTGTTCGCTAAGAAAGTCATAGCCGGCGCGGAATATACAATTCGAGCAGTCGATACATATAGCGGTGAAAACAATACTACCGGTTATCAAGTGATCGATCATCCAGATATTGAACCGCGACACCTGTATCACCCTGCTTTCATGACGCTTCGCGGCATTCCACTCAAAGTCCCTTCGGATTTGAGCGTCGGCTATATCATGGGGGTAGGCGACAGGGTGCCTGAAGCTCTGCAACAGATCGGTATCGACGTGGAAATGCTCGGTAGAGAGGAGCTCCGCACCGGTGATCTGAGTCGATTCGGGACGATCCTCGTTGGTATCCGAGCGTATGCCGTTCGACAGGACCTGATCGCCTATAATGGTAGACTTCTTGATTACGTCTATAAGGGTGGCAACCTCATCGTTCAATATCAGACCCCGGAATTTGATGCAGCTCCTTTTGGTCCCTATCCGTATACGATGGGCAGACGACCGGAGGAGGTCTCCGAAGAGGACGCACACGTAACGATTTTGATGCCAGATAACTCTATCTTTCTTCAGCCCAATCGGATTACAGCGGCTGATTTTGATGGATGGGTCGAGGAGCGCGGTTCTAAATTCCTTACCGAGTGGGACGCGAATTATCAGGCACTCCTCACATGCAATGACCGTGAGCAGGAACCGCAGCACGGCGGATTCCTCACCGCGAAATACGGGCAAGGAACTTACACATACGCTGCTTACGCCTTTTATAGACAACTTCCAGCAGGGGTGGCGGGTGCGTATCGCTTGTTCATCAACATGCTAACCCTTCGGTAGGAGAGCACTCCGATTTCCGACTCTTACGAAGCATCTTCCCACGGTGCCACACTGTCAACAGGCTGTGGTGCCCGGAAGCGGCTTACGACATCAACAGGTCTACCGACATCTGACGATTCAATTATCCGTTCGCACACTTCTAATGCGTGCCGCGCTTGCGCGCCGTTACAACGCGGGTTCCGGTCGGATCTGATAGCGTCCGCGAAATCCGCAACCCCTTTGCCCCAATCTAATCCAGTGAACGCTTTCGGTGGCGAGGGTTCGTCTTGCCATCCGTCTCTGGGAGTAAATTTTTTGATGCCACGTCCATCATCGTGTGCTTGAAGAGAGAATCCGCCTGCAGTGCCGTGAATCTCGTAAGGCGGAATTCCAGAGGCGACAGTAAAACTGTGATAGATAAATCCGTGGGCACCCGCTTTTTGTGGAGCGTCGAATTCGAGCACAGCGAATCCGTGATCCTTCTCATTCACCTCGAATTCAGTGCCTTGACGTGGGCCTTGGTGTAGGATCCGTTTTGGAACGGCGACCCGCGCGAAACCGTGCACCGTTTTGACCGGTGCAATCATGGTCGTCATTGCAGTAAGCGGATAGGGAGCAACATCTCGGAACGGCCCGGCATGCATGAGAAACGCATCAGCACTCGGATGCCAGTGTTCTAAAGGACCCCCGAAGTTCCCGATCGCTGAAATCACATCACCTATCTCACCCTCACGAATGCGTTGCCAGACGTTCTGCTGAACGTAGCCGAGAATCGCCGATGGCGCGCATGCGAGTTTTAAACCCATCGCTTCGGCTGTTTCCACAAGTTCGTTCGCCTCGTCTGTACGGATAGAAATGGGTTTCTCAGAATAGACGTGCTTCCCCGCCTTCAATGCCGCCAACGAAACCGGATAATGGGAAATATGCAGCGTCAAATTTACAATCGCCTCTACGTTTGCGTCGTTCAGGACTTCGTCAAGTGATTTATAAACGTGTCCACCGTTTCGCTCTGCCAATGCCGAGGCGCGTTCCTCATCTTGGTCATAGTAGCCAACCAATTCGATGCGATGTGGGTACGCTTGGCAACGCGGTTGATAGCCTCCTGCGGATATCATGCCGCACCCAACAATTACCGTGCGGACTGGAGTCGTATTAGACATTTAATGTGCCCCTTTCGTTTTTTGCGTAAGTTAAACTCACGGTTGTATTGTATCAAAAGAGTGCAATTTTGCTATTAACTTTTTTCCGTGTTCTTCTTTCCGTTCAGAGACAGGTTGTCACAGCATCGATGGATAGTCGCGGTATGTGATAGTCGTAGATTTTTTGGACAAATTCCGAGATAAATCATAAACTTGACTATTTTTTTTCAATTTTATCAAAAAAAAGTGAAAAAAATGCTCTTTTACTATTAACTTTTTTGGTTTGGGTGTCATATATAGTACCAAAGTGTCACAAATTGTTTTATGGTATCACACTTCACTGAGTAGATTGTGAGGTGCTTCGGCTCGCACCTGATACAATCCCAACAGGATTGCCAACGGACGCAACACACCTTACAAGTTGTTTCCGCAAAGCAATCTCCGAAAAAGAGAGGTTATTTGATGTTACAGTATCTACTTTCCAGTCGGTTGATCCAATGCGGTCTCGTGTTCTTTGTCCTCTCGGTGAGCGGGAGTTTCCTCTATTCTTGGCACGTCAAACGGACCACAGAAAAAGAGTTCGCACGCCACGACCGATTTTTGCGGGGACACTCGATACAGAGCGAGATGCCCACTACACCGGACACCATAAATACAAGTAGGGTGGACTTTGAACAAACGGAAACATCTCTTGAAGCGGAAGATTCACAGGCAATAGTTGATGACACGGAGACGTGCCCGAGCGATGATGCAGCATCTATTGACCTGGCGGATGTATTCTTGCCTGACAGTATAGATTTGGAGGCAGAACTCACTGAAGATGTCCGCGTTTCAGCCTTCGGCTTTGGACCTTATCCGGAAGTGCCAATTGATTATCCAGAACCGGATATCTGGGATAGAATTGACAATATGGCGGATAGGGGTCTAGCAAGAGAAGTGGAACTCATGGCAAGAGTCTGTATCAAACTCTGGAATCAAGGCGTAAAAGCAATAGGTGCTTCATTGAGTTATAGTGACGGGAAAGTCTATCCGACTATTCCTGGTATCGCGTATGTCAAGTGGAAATGGGAAGAGCTGCCCGATGGAAAACACCGACGATACGCAAGTCGTATCTCAGGATCTCCTGAGCTTGTGGGCAAAGAGCATTATATCTATGAACTTGGTATTGCGCCGCCAGGAATTACGATTATAGACTATGAGGAAGGGGGGATAGACCCCTACGAATTTCTCAGCTTACAAAGATAAGGAGAAACTTCCATGTTTTACAAAGCGGCAGTAACAACAGGCTTCTCAATATTCTTTCTCTTCGGCATTACGTTCAACCTCTTCGCGCCTATAGGAGCAGATACTCAGGGACCATTCACTGCAAGTGCGTCATGCACCTCAGACGATAGTTATAAGAGGGCGAATGCCTCTATTAACGGCGCCTATAGAGGTTGTTCTGGGTATTGGGATGTAACAGCAGAGGTGGGCAGCGATAGAGACGAGGACTGCGGATCTTTTGATAGGTATATCTCCAAAAGTGCCTCTGCGAGGGAGCACTTATCCACAAGTTCCAGCGAAGCGAAAGCCAATATGTCGGGGACAGATAGGCGCGGTACATATTACCATGCAAAAGCGTCTGACTCAGACTCATAAGGGGAACTTTTCACAAAGCCTGTGGCATCACACCGGCGTGGTGCCACAGGCTTTTTCCTGCCTCTCTACAGAATAACTCCAATTAAGGTGCTGCAGAGAACGCGGTTCAATGATCAAGATACAGTCAGATAGGTTGTCCCTACTGACGAAATTAGAAAGAGAAACGCGGTGTCATACGTATTGATATCGCGTTTCTTTTTAATAATGTGAGTTTGATTAAACCCGAATCTCCACGTCAATGGGAACGCGTCACTCTTCTACCCCCCTTTATCCCCCCGCAAGCAGGGGGAAAGAGAGGGTATGGGAGGAAAATGTTAAAAGGAAAGTGTCTCAAATTTTATTATCAAACTCACGTTACCAATAGATATATCCAACCTGGGTTCATTGCACATCATATCCACGAAAACAGAACGTCTGAAGAAACCTATTTTTTTCTCTTGACGCAAAAGATATGTACGGTGTAATATATAGGATGTGGCTTGCATACCAATATCACAAAATTTTGGGGTGATAAACGTGTTAAGATATGGTCAACTCGCGTCTATCGCTATTTTCTTCTGCTTGGTTCTATCCGGATGTGCTGGGTTCGGTGATGTTACGCGCACTGAGGCTTACAATCGATTTGCGATCAAGGCAGCACAAGCGCAACTTTGGAATGAAGCTGTTTTTCGCTGGAATCAGGTTATCAGTATTGATCCAGAGGACGCTAAAGCACATAATAATCTCGGTGTTGCTTACGAGGCACTCGGGAACATAGATGAGGCTATTGCCTCTTACCAGCGCGCGGCGGAATTAGAACCAAATAATAAATACTACAGACTCAACTATCGGCGGTGCCGTATACATCTTCGGCGGAGTGGAGGGGACGATGAAGATGCACCGCAGTTAGACGAACCGCCATTGGCGGAATGAGAGACATAGGGTAAAGATGGTGAAAAAAATAGGAATCCTGTTAGGAGTCTTAGCACTTTGTGGATGCAGCAAGGCTGTGACGCGAGTCTCTATTCCGGTGAAGGTTGAATCTGAAATCGACATCACCCGTTACTCTAACTTTGCCGTTTTACCGTTTGTCAGCGAGAAACAGGTAGAGCGGAACGAAAAACTCCCTCCAGAGGTTGGCGAAGAGATCGCTTCAATACTTCGGCGGGGTTTAGCTCGCCAAAAACATTTCGAAGTCGTCAGCACACCAGAAACGGCGAGATTGCTCACTGGAGAAACCGTGGAAGAAGATTGGCTTTCTGATACAAAGCACCTGAGTCAACTCGGTGAGTACTTTGAAGCAAAAGCAATTATCATCGGGAGTTTCCGATTTTATTCCGATAGTCGCCCAAGACGTTATTATGGGGAACGCTATTCCGTACGACGGCAACGCTACGTCTTGGATTATCAGGATTACATGCAGAAAACCTATCTGCTCTCACTCCGTGTAATCATTGTTGATGTCGAAACCGAACAGATCGTCTGGGATGAGTCTTACCGGCGGAGCACTGCTGAAGCGCATACTATCGGATCGTTCATTTTTTCACAGGTCGGACCGCAAGCGAATACGATTAGGGAACTCGGGAGACGTGCCGTATCAGAATTTACACGCCAAATCTCTCCACATTATGAGAACGAAGATAGATATTTAGTCAATTGAAATGTCAGTTATCAGCGCGGAGTGTTACGCAACCTTCTCGGTCATCAGTGACAAGGGACTTTTATTATAGTAGATTCCGTAATTACTTGGACACTTGTAGCGGCGTGTGGACTCTGAAGTGATATATTCTGATGGCACAGCCTAACAGGCGATGCTACAAGTATAAATTTATTGTCGGATTCTACTATAAACGAAAATCTCTTCGCTGAAAACTAAAAACGGACGCAGTGAGCGTCCTGACAATTGACAGTTACTATTACTTATTAGGGTGAATAGCGTGAAGCAAGGTAAAAACAGAACCTCATCTGCAAAAGGCAAATATAAAAACTACACCTGCAATATAACAGAGCAGTGGGTGGGTAAATATGCTCTGCAGATACTTGTCGTTCTGCCAATAATATTAGCAGTGTTATCTCCTTGTGTTGCGTGGTCGCAAAGTTTTGGAAAAAACAAGATTACTGGACAACGTTTCGATTGGCACATTCACCGGACAGAGCATTTTGACATCCATTACTACCCAAGTGAAGCGAAACTCGTGCCGATTATGGCGGCTATCGCTGAGGAAGCCTACGAGAAACACAGCGAAGATTTTGAACATGAATTACAGGATAGAACACCGCTCATCCTCTACAAATCCCACAAGGACTTTCAGGAAACTAATATAATTCTCCAGGAACTTCACGAAGGTATTGGCGGTTTCGCTGAACTCTTTAAGCACCGTATCGTTATCCCCTTCACTGGATCCTTGGAAGCATTCCGAGAAGTAATTTTTCACGAACTCATCCATATTTTCCAATACGATATCATCTATCAAAAACCCCATGCCCGCATCTATAGCGGAGAGTTTCTCTATTCCGCACCGATCTGGTTTATAGAAGGGATGGCGGACTATTTTGCTGAAGACAATGATGCGATTGGTGAGATGGTAATTCGCGATGCCAGCATGACGAACAATATTGTGCCGCTCCCACAACTTCACAATTTCAACCGACTCAGTTCACCCTTTATTGGATACAAGTTAGGACAATTGGCGGTGGCGTATCTCACAGAGACTTATGGACGAGAGAAAATCGCTGAGATTTTGCAGGGGTTACGACAAAGTCGCACAAAGGACATTGACAGCGTTTTCAAGGAAGTCCTTGGAGTAGAACTCGAAGAGTTTGATAAAGCGTGGCGACAGACAGTCCGAAAACGGTATTGGCCCCTCGTTGAGCACCGAGAATTACCGGATCTGGTATCGAAGAATCTTACAGAAAAATCTAGATACTCTCATAACATTAAACCGGTATGGTCTCCGAGCGGTGACCTGATCGCTTACGTCACAGGCAATGAAGGATTTCTGGAAATTGTGATCATGTCCGCAAAAACGGGTGAACGTATTGAACGTGTCACAAAGCGGTTTTTTCGTGAAAAATATGAGGAGATTCGTACCGATTTCGGAGGATTTGGTAGGAGCCTCGCGTGGGCACCCGATGGAGACAGGATCGCATTCATCGCTAAGCATCACGATGCGAATTATCTCCTTGAGGTCAACATCCTGACTGGGGAACTGACGCAGTACTTTGAACTTGATTTTGATAACGTCACTTCACCCGACTACGATGGTAGCGGTGAACGCATAGTCTTTTCTGCCCTAAAAGAGGGACAAACAGATCTCTATGTCGTCGAATTGCTGACGGGGGAAGTGGATAGACTTACCTTCGATCCGTTTAACGATACGCATCCGTCATGGCACCCAAAAACTGGTGAAATCGTCTACACTTCCGAACGAAGTGGAAAAAATAGATTGGTCCTGGTAAATCTCATCCAAGGTACGGAACGCCTGCTGACCGGTACCACCTATAATGCTATCAGTCCAAGTTGGACACCAGACGGAACATCTATTCTTTTTTGTTCGGATCGAGAGGGCATTTACGATATACACAGACTTAAAATTGGTTCTCAATCGTCAGTTAACAACCATCAGTTAGAAGGTGGTTCGGTAAAATCGGATTCCTCTTTAACGGATAACCGGCAACTGATAATGGGTGACTATTCTTCTGATAGCCAAGAGCCGAAAGTCGAAAGCCAAGCGAATGAAGAAATCGTCTTGCCTGGAAATAGTAGCATAGAACCCGTGGGTTCCCGATCTGTGGAAGTTGAGTTGACACGTCTTACCAATATGATGACGGGTTGCTTCAATCCGAGCCTCGCTCCGGATGGGAGACATCTTCTGTTTAGTGCCTATCAGAATGGAAAATATGATGTCTGTATCATGGAGATTGCCAAAGCGATTGAGGAAACAATTGAAGTTTCAAACGTGGCAGAACCTTCTATAATTTTAACAGAGGAAGCACCAGAAAATTATAGGATTGCCAAGCGAAAATACAGTACAAGGTCTTCTTTTGCTTTAGATGCGATCTTCCCGGATTTCAGTTTCGGCGCGGATGGTATCCTAAGAAGTACAGTGCAAGTCGTTGGCAGTGATATGTTAGGTAACCATCGCATCGGGGTTAGCGTGATGAACCAATCCAGCTACCTGGCACCGGATTTTATCGCACAATACGGTTTTTTAACACACCGAACCGACGTTGGCGCATTGATTTACAACTATCACGAATACCATATCTTGGGGGGGATCCAGAGAAGACGAGGGATTCTACAAAGGATTACCGGGCTTGGCGCGTATGTCAATTATCCGTTTGACAGATACCATCGACTTGACTTTGAGTTCTCGATGTACTCGCAGCCCTTCTCCTTTAACTTCCAAACGCGCGAACCTTTGGATCCATTCGACGATAGAGGCTTGCTCACGATGGGATCTATTGCGTTTGTTGGAGATACAACGATGTGGCGGGAGTGGGCACCTTATACGGGTTCTCGGTACCGCCTTGAACTTGAGCAATCCTTCCCGGCACTCGGTAGTGAATTGTCACTAACGAATGTTATTTTTGATGCGCGACGCTATTTCGGTGTCGGCAGGCGGTCTACCTTTGCCGCTCGGTTATTACTCGGTGGTAGTTTCGGAACTGATAGGTCCTATTTTTATCTTGGTGGGATTGATACGCTACGCGGCTATAATTATGAGGAATTAGTCGGGACACGCATCGGACTTCTCAACTTCGAGGTCCGTATCCCCTTCATAGATGTCCTTCACTTCGGGTGGCCCGTTCAGTGGACGCTTGGTGGGATCCGTGGAATCGCCTTCGCAGATTTGGGAGGGGCGTGGTCAGACTGGCAATACGGACCCAAAAATCCTTTCAGGGTCTTTGTTCGCGATGAAAATGGTATTCGTCTTGCGGATGTCAAAGCCGCGATAGGTGCTGGACTGCGTTTGCAACTCGGTGTGTTTTCAGTGGACTTCGCCGCAGCCTGGCATACGGACCTAACGAGTGTGGAACCCGGTATGAAATACCATCTCGGACTGGGCCAAGCTTTTTAAATATAGCACATAGTTAGAAAATTCGGAGGCTAATAATTAAAATATGGATTCACGAACCAAACGCTTTATTATCACTATCACTGTACTCGCCGTTGTTGGTGGGTTAGGTGCCATCTGGGTTAACCTTTATCCCGACTTTCTATGGTTTAAGGTGGTAGACTATTTCAGCGTTTACACTAAAATTCTCACAACAAAAATCTTCATCGGTGTAATTGTTGGAATCTGCTATTTGGCGATTCTTCTAACAAACATTGCCCTGATTTATCGATTCACACCAGCACATCTGAGTCCCGCTTTTATGGGGGGAGCAGATTTCATGGGTGATGCCTCAAGTAGTCCCGGTGATACGCGAAAACTGATTTACGGTGGGCTCACACTGCTCGCTGTTCTGTTTAGTGTCATGATGGGTTACGCCGCCAGCGATCGGTGGGAGGTCTATCTGCGCTACACCAATTCCGAGAATCTCGTTTTCCGTGCTGCCACCCCGATTGTCGTAGAAGAAAGCCTCAATTCTGCCGAGATTCCTGTCTCGCAACTCGAACTCCAGGCAAAAAATATAAGGGTCGGGGACGAGATAAACGTCCAGGTGAACGGAACAAATCAAGACGCGCGGGTTGAAGCAATTTTGGATAACGCCATCCGTTTAAATACAGCTGTTCAGATAGCGCCGGGGCAGAAAGCGTTTTTCACGTCTCCTGCACGCGATCCTATCTTTGATAAGGATGTCGCTTACTACGTCTTCAAGATGCCAGCAGAGCGTTATGTGTGCGGGACGCTTTTCGGTATTTTTATGTTAGTGACGATATTTGCAATCGTCATCTACTTTTTTCATGGGCTAATCACGGGGGATACCAGCCAGTTTCGATTTCGTCCGCCTGCCAACGTGAAAGCCCATTTGTTCACGCTTGTAGGGCTGACACTTCTATTCCGAGCATGGAACTACCGTTTTGCTATGTTTGACCTGCTTTACACGACAAACGATGTTGTCCGTGGCGGTGGTGGGTATGCCGCAATGCAGGCACGACTTCCCATATTGTACTTCTTAATTGGACTTACAATTCTGTGTGCTCTCATTTTCATCATTTCTATATTCCTCCGACGCAACACTTTGGCTTTTGGTGGGCTTGCTGTGTTTCTGATTGCTGGATTCCTTGGACAAATTTATCCGCTCGTTATACAAAGGTGGCAGGTTGAACCCAGAAAACAGGTATTAGAAGCAGACTATATCAACTACAACATCAAAGCAACGCTCCAAGCTTATGGCTTGGCTGAGAACACTGTGACGGAAGAAGAATATCCGTTGACAGAACAGCTCAGTTATGATGACATAAGGAGCTCTGAAAACGCTTCTGTTTTCAATAGTATTCGCCTCTGGGATTGGCGACCCTTGCGTAGAACTTTCCGACAGCTCCAAGAGTTACGGACGCAATATGATTTCAATGATGTCGATATAGATCGCTATATCGTTGATGGTGAGATTCGACAGGTGATGCTCTCTGGACGGGAGCTCAATATCAACGAACTCCCTGCTGAAATCAGAAACGACTGGTATAAGCAGACCTATACCTACACGCACGGGTACGGTGCAGTTGTAAGTCCCGTTAACGAAATTGATAACGGCAAACCTAACATGTACATTCAAGGTTTGCCACCTATTGACTATGACGAGCAGTGGCAGCACCGGTTCAGTGAAACACCGGGACCTCGTATCTATTATGGTGAACGCACAGACCGCTACGTTATTGTCCATCCAGAACGGAGCCAAGGACTTGAGTTTGACTATCCACAGGAGGGGCAACAATACGCCGAGTATGCATATCAAGGAAAAGGTGGCGTACAACTGAACTCTTTCTGGCGTAAGATGGTATATATGCTTAAGTTCGATAACGAAATCAACTTCGTGTTACCTGGTGAAATTGAGCCGACAAGCCGAATCCTCTACGAAAGAAACATCAAAAAACGGATCCAGAAAATCGCACCCTTCTTGAGATATGATGGGGATCCTTACATCATTCTCCATAACGGCAGACTGGTTTGGATGATTGATGCCTATACCATCACACATCGATATCCTTACTCTGTTTCAATGCGAGAATTCGTCAGCGAGAGAAGACGGCAGATTGCCGATGCACAGCGAGACAGTGAACCGTGGGGAAACTACATCCGAAATTCTGTTAAAGTTGTTGTTGATGCTTACGACGGTACTGTCGATTTTTACATTATGGAGCGAGAACAGGATCCGATCTCGGAATGCTATCGACAGATATTCCCAAACCTTTTCAAGTCGTTTGAGGAGATGCCGGATGAACTCAAGGAGCATATCCGATATCCGACATCTATGTTCCTTATCCAAGCCCGTGTCTATCGGGATTATCACATGAAAGATCCGGTAACCTTTTACGCAGGGGAGGATAAATGGGAGATCGGCAGAGAACTTTATGACAATACAGATGCCCAGACGCGACAAACTGCTTCTCCGCAACCCAGAAGTCCGTTCGCACCGCAGCAGGTCCCCCAAAGCTCCGGCACAAATGGACAACCCGTTGAACCCTATTATGTCGTCATCAGACTACCGGGACAGGAACAATCGGAATTCATGTTGATGTTGCCTTTCACACCGCTCAACAAACCAAATCTGACTGCTTGGCTCGCTGCACGATGCGACTTGCCTCAATATGGGCAGCTCCTCGTCTACCGATTCCCGAAAGGGAAGCAGGTCGCAGGGCCAATGCAGGTAGAGAATTTTATTAGCCAAGAGCCGGAGATTTCACAGCAAATCAGCCTCTGGAATACCCAGGGGTCCCGCGTCTTACGAGGAAATTTGTTGATTCTACCTATGAACAACTCACTCCTCTATGTTGAGCCGATATATATACAATCCGAGGATGAAAAAACCGCTATCCCCGAATTACGGCGGGTCGTCATCGGATATGGGAACGAAGTCGTCTGGGGTGAAAGTCTTGAGGAGGCACTCGTCAAAATGTTCGGACAGGGAACAGGGTTCCAGACCGCCACTGCGACGACCCTAACTGACGACATTGGTGTAACTGATATTGGCACAGACCAGACCTCACTGCCAGGACTCATTGAACAAGCAAATAGTTATTTCAATGAGGGACAGAAGGCATTACGTACTGGTGATTGGACGGAGTATGGACGGTATCAGCGACTTTTAGAGGAAACTTTACGTCAACTTGAAGGAAACATACGAGAATAGTTGTCGGTTATCAATGATAAAACGAAGATCTCTTGACCGGCAACCAAAAGATTTTTCGAAGAAAACCGTATAAAGGAGGTGAAACAGATGGCTCTCGATTGGAAACCACGGCACCGGGACATGATCATCGGGAATATCCCATGGTTAGCCAGAATCAGTGATAAAGCCAATGCAAAACTGCAAGGTATTCTCGGTGAATATATCTACCCGTGACCGCAAGATAAACTGTTCCTGGAGGAACACAAGATCAGTGCTGAGGGCTTCACTGATATGGTGAAAAACAATCCCTCAGATGACGAAATGATTGCCGCTATGAAGAAATTGGATGGTTAGTTGAATAGCGGTCAGCTGCCATCGATCCGAAGGAGAATTTTGTGCTGTCGGCTGACCGCATTAACATGGAGAATCTATTTTGGCGGGTTTTTTGCAATATCTGTGAGAAAGTACAAACCCGCAACGCTGGCGCAAGTGACTCGAACACGGAAACCGTTATTGCATAGATCGTGATACTTATCCACAAGGAAAGTTTGGAAATTGGATTTAACAAAGTACCGAGGCCAAATCAACGATATTGACGACCAGATTTTAGCACTGTTACAGAAACGAGCTGAGGTTTCCAAGCGAGTCGGTGCGGTCAAAGCAAAAACAGGCATTGCAGAGGTCTATGTTCCGCACCGGCAGAAGCAGATTATTGAGCGTTTGAAGGAACAAAATCACGGCAGGTTCCCTGAAGCCGCACTTGAGGCGATCTGGACCGAGATTTTGTCGGCATCCCGCTCCTTGCAGGATCCAGAGCGAGTAGCCTTCCTCGGACCGGTTGGCAGCTTCGGACACTTAGCGGCTCTATCTCACTTCGGTACGTCGACAGAGTTTATTCCTGTCAGTCCACAGATTGACATTTTTACTGAGGTGGAATCTGGTAGAGCGGACTACGGGGTAGTGGCTATTGAAAATTCAACACAAGGCACTGTGCGTGATGTTTTGGAACGCTTCCAGCGCACGCCGTTGTGGATTTGTGCAGAAACATTCCAGCCGATAAAACAGCATCTTTTATCAAAGTCACCGCTCGCTGAAATTCGATGTGTCTACTCGCATCCGCAACCTTTTGCGCAGTGTAAGACATGGCTAAAGCGACATCTCAGTGGTGCTGAGCAAATCGAGGTCATTAGTACGTCTGAGGCGGCGGAACGTGCTGCACGAGAACCCTCAGCAGCTGCCATTGCAAGTGAACTTGCGAGCGAAATTTATCAGGTTCCAATCGTCGCAAACTCTATTATGGATGAGCCTGATAACACAACCCGATTTTTTGTGATCGGGAAGCACATCCCAGATCCAAGTGGGTATGATCGGACTTCGCTATTTTTTGCAATTCCGGACAAGGTTGGGGCACTATACCAAGCCTTGGGTATTATAAAGCAAGCGGAATTGAATTTGAGTTATTTAGAATCTTTGCCGTCGCGAGCCGAACCGTGGGAATATATTTTCTTTGCTGAGATGGAAGGACATATCGCCGACGAAAGTGTCATCGTGGCACTTAGGCATCTTGAAGAATTGTGTCGGCACGTCAATGTCATCGGATCCTATCCACGCGGAACTTTTTAATTTCAGGCTTACGTAATTTTGACCATAGAACGTTTTGTGAGAGGAAGAACCCGTAAAAAAACACAGATATTCTCGTGGCACACCCGAACAGGTGATGCTACAAAAGAGCAGCATACGTAAGTTCTAAATTTATTGTTCTGGACTGACCCAAACCTATAGCCTATAAGCGTAGCGGCGGGTGAATATACGGGGAGGCACTTGAAAATCCAAAATCACCTCACCGATCCGCAAGGTCTAATTAAAAAGCAGATTTATGCGCGAGCAAACGACCTTGGGTTTGAACTCGTCGGAATCACACCCGCTACCCAGAGTGAAACGATTGCCCGGTATCGGCAGTGGATAGAGAGCGGTTACGCTGGGAAGATGAGTTATCTTGAAAATCATCTCTCCCTTAAGACTGATGTCCGTCAACTTCTGGCAGAGGCGAAATCTGTTATTAGCCTCGCGATGAACTATTATACGGTTGATCCACCGGAGGCACTTGCACAGGATCCTGGCCGTGGACAGATCTCCCGCTACGCATGGGGTGACGATTATCACGAACTTATTCGCGAACGTCTTTTAGAACTTGTCACTTTTATTAAGCAGACCGCTGAGAGCAAGTTGCGGACCCGAGTATGTGTTGATACTGCACCTATCATTGAAAGAGAGTACGCACAGCGGGCAGGCCTCGGGTGGATCGGCAAAAATACGAATTTGATTCATTGGCGTTCCGGTTCTTGGTATTTTCTTGCGGAGGTACTTGTCAGCGTCGCATTGGAATCCGACACACTGGATCTGCGAGGAAGTTGTGGCACTTGCACACGTTGTATTGAAGCGTGCCCGACAGACGCAATTATTGAACCGAATTTGCTTGATTCTCGGCTTTGTATTTCTTATCTGACAATAGAATTAAAGGAGAGCATACCGAAGGCACTCCGTCCCAAGATCGGGAACTTGATTTTTGGCTGCGATATCTGTCAAGAGGTCTGTCCGTGGAACAGTAAAGCGGTACCGACGATCGAACCTGCATTCCAGCCTCGCGATGGAAACCTTGCACCTGAATTACTTTCGCTTGTTGGGATGACACAGCAGGAGTTTAGTAGACGATTCAAGGGGAGTCCAGTCAAACGCTCGAAACGGCGAGGATTCTTGCGGAATGTGCTCGTTGCCATCGGTAATTGGCGGGCGCAGCGTGCTATTCCGGCTCTCAAAGGTGCGTTAGCCGATACCGAACCTTTAGTTCGGGGACACGCCGCGTGGGCATTGGGAAGAATCGGAGGCGAAACTGCCAAACGCATATTGCAAACGCGACTCACTGTTGAAACGGATCAGGATGTTATCACTGAAATTCAAGACGCGCTCTTAGAGACAGGGCAATTATCAAGGAGAGATGAAAAAAATGCGTGAAACAAACGGATATCAAATCCCAGCACCTGGTGCTGGCACAAATGGACTTGCATGGCACGAAGCATCGCTCTGGAGTGTTGAGGGGGTTGGGCCCGTCCACAAAATCAATCCTGAAACTGGCGAGGTTGAACTCACGCTTACGCCTCCCTATCCGGGCAGTGCTGGCATAGAGTGGGACGGCGAGCATCTATGGTATAACAGTATATGGCAACAAACCATTTACAAACTCACAATTCCTGAATTGGAGGTCGTTACAACGTTCCGATCGCCTGGGGAGGGACCGCATGGATTGGCATGGGATGGAGAACACCTCTGGAGTGTTGACATGAATACGAGCCGGTTCATAAAACAGTGTCCAGAAACTGGCGAAATCCTTGCTGAGTTTCAGACACCAGGAGGTCGCGCACACGGGCTTGCATGGGATGGGGAAGCACTTTGGAACGCTGATACAAATGACCATATCGTCTACCGAATCCATCCGGAATCGGGTGAAGTACTCAATAGCGTTGCATGTCCAAGTGAACCGCATGGGCTCACTTGGGATGGCACGGCGTTGTGGTACGGCGAAGATAAGGCGAAAAAGATTTATAGACTCAGTATATCAGACTAACAGGGGCTGACAACCATTTTTTTTAAATTGTGCCATTAATGTAACCCAAGTTGCCAGTTCTGTAGCATCACCTGTGAGGTTGTGCTCTTTGGGCGCAGAAGCCTGACGGTTTCCTACGCTACGAACTGCTGCGGATCCTGAACGTTTTTCACTGAAACATAGCAGATGCATCTTTCAAATTGTGTCCGTAGCAACTTGGGTTAATGTAAGTGAAGAAACGTGAGTTCGAAAAAGGTTTCACCTGTAGCTCCTTTCGCAAAATAGAGCACAAACTCACAGTTTATGCTACAATCATCCCCTTTTCCAGACAGGAAAAGTGTTTAAAGGGAACTCACGTTGAAAAACGGTTCATTCCAACAGAATTCGAGGAAAAACTTTACCAATCAAAACGATTCACTTTAACTTATGCCTGTTTTTGTCGGTTCAGTGCATCAGGTAATGTTCAATAGTGAGGGAAAGAGAATTGAAAAAATTACAGATAACCATACTCACCCTATTCTTCGGGATTGGGTGGGTCATGCAGAGCAGTGCCGACCGGGTGCAACTCAACACGAGTGCTGCTGTCCTCCAAGATAATCTTGGGGCGAGTGTAGGTATCAGTGGCGATTATGCGATAGTCGGTGTTCCAAAAGATGACAACGACCAGGGCGTAGATGTTGGATCGCTCCAGGTTTTTCTTCGTACTGAAACTGGGTGGGTTCAACATCAGAAACTGACCGCCAGCGACGCAGCAGGTGGAGACCAATTCGGCTCGACACTTGCGATGAGTGGCGATTACGTCATTGTTGGTGCGCCGAGAAAAGATGGGGTCGGAAGGAACTCGGGTGCCGCGTATATCTTTAGGCGACAAGGGACTGAATGGGTAGAGCAAACGAAACTCCTGGCACCTGACGAAACGCGTGGCGACTATTTCGGTATATCAGTGGCGATTGATGGAGATACTGCTCTCGTTGGTGCACATCGTTCGAATGAACCGTTAGCGGATTGTGGTGCCGTCTACGTTTTTGAGAGAACTGGAGAAAATTGGAATCAGACAACCAAACTCATTGCTCCAGATCCCGACAGTTTTGCATACTTCGGCTTTTCCGTTGGGATTGATGCGAATACCGCCATTGTTGGCGCGACTCGTGACGATGAAGCTGGGATTGATGCCGGTGCTGCTTATGTTTTTGTCCGCAACCAATTCGGATGGGCACCTCAAGCGAAACTTATCGGAAACAACACCGAATCCGACGATAACTTCGGATTTGCAGTCGATGTTGAGGGAGATTTTGCCATTGTAACCTCACCTAAAAATAGGGGGAGTGGTTCTGCTTACATCTATAGGCGCGAAGGAACCGAATGGGAGCAAAAGAGAAACCGCGTGCGTATTCGTATGATTCCGATTGATCCAGATGGTGCATCCGCTTTTGGTGTTTCTGTTGACATCAAAGGAGATACGGCTGTCATTGGAGCGACAGGGGGGAACGTTGGAGAGGATGTCGTGGGTGCGGCGTATATCTTTACACAAAATGAGCCTCCGTTTTGGAACCAACACACAAAGTTAGTCGCAGCCGATAGAGGTGGTGGGGACCAACTTGGATTTGCTGTCGCGATTGGTGAAAATGAAGTGATCGCCGGCGCACCCCGGCACAATGCTGGTGGATTATCCTCCGGTGCCGCATATATCTTTCAACAAAGAGAGGATACTTCGTGGGTAGAGAGCGGCAAATTGAGTGATGGTGAAACGGCTTCAGAGGATCAGTTCGGCGTATCTGTTTCCATAAGCGGCAACTTCGCTATCTCCGGTGCGCAACAAGACGATGACATCGCACCTAACGCGGGAGCCGCGTACATCTTTGAACGTAGCGGTATCCTCTGGCTACAGCGCACAAAACTCACCGTTGACGACGCAAAGGCTGGGGATCTATTCGGAAATGCTGTTGCGATGGATGGCACGACGGTCCTTGTTGGCGCGCCTGGTGTTGATGACGCAGGCCCCGAAGCCGGCGCAGCATACGTCTTTGTACAGGTCGGCGAGGAATGGATTCAACAGGCGAGATTGATCGGGGACGATCTCGAAATGTTTGATCGGTTCGGGGCCGCCGTCACAGTACACGGAGATACTGCTATCATTGGGGCACACGGGAAGGACGAAGTCGGCACGGATTCGGGCGCTGCATACGTCTTTGTCCGGAGCGGAGTTTCTTGGACACAACAGGCGAAACTGACACACCAAGCGGCTGTACCAGGGGATCTGTTCGGCTTTGCTGTTGGTGTTTATGAGGATAATGCCCTTGTCGGTGCCTACCGCAGTGACGCAGCGGGACCTGATTCAGGGGCCGTCTACCTCTTTAGACGCAATGGTCGCGCATGGACACAAGACCTTCTACTCATTCCAAATGATATTAGTATCGGGGATGAATTCGGTTACTCTCTCAATCTAACCCAGGGTGCCGCTATCATCGGCGCGCCTAAGGAAGATAGAAGCCTTAACGACCTCGGAGCCGCTTATGTTTTTGTGGAGACAAGAGATGCTTGGGTACAACAGGCGAAGTTAACCGCATCTGATGGCGAGAGTGGAGATGAATTCGGCTCAGCTGTCGCAATTCATGAAGATACCGCAATCGTTGGAGCCTGGAAGGATAACCATCCCTTGCCTGATCCGCATGGAGATGCAACAGTCCAGGTGGACAGAGGTTCGGCTTACTCCTTTTTGCGTGACGGATTATCTTGGGTAGAGAAACGCCGAATTGAGGCTGCCGGTGCCAACCGGTCGGACCTTTTTGGGTCATCTGTCGCAATCAAGGGTTCCTTTGCTATTGTCGGAGCATTAGGTAGCGATAATGCCGGTGGTAACTCAGGCTCCGCGTTTATTTATAACCCAATTGATCTTGGGTTCCGCGCTGCGGATGTCCCTTTCTCTGTGGATCCAGATTCACACGCGCTCTCGATGCTCGGATATATTAAACAGACAACAATTCTTCAGAATTATCCGAATCCCTTTAACCCAGAGACGTGGTTTCCCTACGATCTGGCAGAGGAGGCAGAGGTTATTCTGAAAATCTATGATGTCCGCGGGGGGCTTGTCCGCCAATTGAATATTGGGTTGCAGGAACCGGGCAGTTATCGGAGTCAAGAGAAAGCCGCGTACTGGGACGGGAAAGATCAATATGGAACGAAGGTCGCAAGCGGGGTCTATTTCTACACGTTTACTGCTGGCGATTTCCAACGCACCCGCCGTATGGTAATTTTGAAGTAATTCCTTCTAATAGGCGCGCTGCTGTGAAGATGAAGTAGTATTTGTAGGAGTGAACTGTGCTCGTGATTCTTCATGGAAACACGCCGAATGGGAAAAGTGGAGCCAAACACCAAATGAACCAACAGACTGGCTATAATGATTTACAAGACCATATCCCTCAACTCAAAACGCCTGCAATCGAGACATGGGAAAATCAGTATAGCCACCGAGATTACACGATTGAGATTACCAATTTAGAGTTCACTGCGGTCTGTCCTAAAACGGGACTCCCGGATTTCGCGACCCTCTGTATCACTTACGTGCCAGATCAGAAATGTGTCGAACTGAAATCGTTGAAGGAGTACTTCTTTTTTTATCGAGATATCGGTGTCTTTCATGAGCACGTTGTGAATAAGGTGCTGGAGGACTTTGTTGAAGCGTGTCAGCCGCGAAGTGCAAAAGTTGTCGGAGACTTTAACATCCGCGGAGGTATCAAAACGGTCGTCCGTGCCAGTTATCAGAAGCCTTCACACCCATAAATTAACCGAAGTTGCCAGTTGTGTAGCATAACCTGTTAGGTTGTGCATCTTAAACACGCAGGAGACCAACGGTCTCCTACGCTACGAATTAAGCACGCAGGTTGACAGCCTATGTTACGAAATGCCTCCGAATCCTGAAACCGTTTCAGTAAAAAATAGGACTGGATGCCTAAAATCTTGTGAGTAGCAACTTGAGTTATAAAGCTAGTACGGACAGGTCTTGTACCTGCCCACAGTGCTGGGAACTATTCAATCGGGACGGAACGACCTATCCGAGCGGATTCGTAAAGTGCATCGAAGATTTTCGCGACATTCAAGACCTCTTCAGCAGGCACAGGAGACGGTAACCCCTCTCGAATAGCCGTATGGAATGATTCAAATTCACTCGGTAACCCTCTAAGCAATTCCGGTGTGTAATTCACCATCTCATCTTTTTTGTCGAGGTAAATCTGAAGCGGTTCATAGGTCGCACCCGCTAAATCTCCCATAAAGAACGTCCCACCGATGTTCTCGATATGTGATGCCCAAGCGGTTTCCAAAGTCACCGTCAATCCGTCCTCAAAGCGGATAGTACCCATCGCAAAGTCTTCCACCTCAAATTCTTCAGGATTCCATTTGCCCCATGGGTTGATGACGTTCTCTCTATGCCCAAACTTCGTTGCCGTCATCCCGAATGCCTCAATAGGTTTCGGACAACCGATCATCCAGAGCAGCACATCAAGGATATGCACGCCGATATCAATCAAAGGTCCGCCGCCTGCGATGGCTTTACTCAAAAACGATGGCGAGGCAGGGACCCCACGCCGTCGCATTGCCATTGCCCGGGCGTAGTAGATGTCCCCAAAGAAACCTTCATCATAGAGTTTGCGGAGGGTGCGCGCCTCAGCACGAAACCGAGATTGTAACCCGATCTGTAGGACTTTACCACTCGCTTTCTGTGCATCCACCATTGCTTGTCCATCAATAGCATTGGCAGCGATAGGCTTTTCACAGATAACGTGTTTTCCTGCGTTCAACGCTGCAATAGTTGGCCCCGCATGGAAGTTGTTCGGTGTGCAAACACTCACTGCATCCAGTTCGTCCATCGTGGCTAATTCCTCGTAATCGCTGAAGACGTGTGGAATGTCGTGCTGTTTGGCGAACGTTTTCGCACGGACTTCGTCGATGTCACACACGGCGGTAATCGAAACGCCTTTGACACCTTTATGACCGGGAAGATGTTTACCACCAGCAATACCACCGCAACCAACAATGCCTACCTTGACTTCTTTCATTTTTATTCCTCTTTCGCTTATTTTAAATTGCCACGACTTGTGGGGCTTGTTCCAAGTTCAGGTGATGCGCCGATGCCCATTCTGAACCAGCCCAGTGTACGCCGTTTGGATCGTGTCTGCCTTGTGTATCTATGGATGCACCAAGAAACTGCCTGCCGAGATTATCCAGATTTTCCACCAATGTTTCATCTGGCTGTAGGCTATCGTTGTAATAGCGCAGATAATAATCCGGCTTGATCCAGCGATAATGGTACCCGTATATAACGACCTTAGAAATATTCTCTCTGAAGTTCAATCCCGCTGCGTGATAGATACGACTTTCAAACAAAAATGCATCTCCTGCATGGAGGAGTGGTTCGTCATACACAGGCGGGTCAACATCACCTTCGCGGATACCCAGCGGTTTACTCAGTTTGTGGCTCTTTCGGATGAACCAGGTCGCACCTGAGTTTGGCGCGCTAAAATCCGTTAAACAGTAACCGACCTTCAAGCCGACGCGTGGGCACCCTGCATGCCCAACGTCCAGATGCACACCGACATCTCGGTGCCAATTGCGGTTGTCAGGTTTTTCAGGTGCCTGTGGATGTTTATGGATGAGTGCTGTGTTCGTGATATGGATATTTGTACCGAGCAATTGCAGAATTAATGGCACTGCTTTCGACTGTGTTGCAAGGTCAGCGAATGCGGGTTCTTGGACCAACCCGTCCCGCCGGTGGGCATAATAGTTGTGGTACTCAAACGATTCCATAAGCCGGTCGCCTGCTTCGATCAGACGTTGAATCATCTCACTGTCAATCGCTGAGCGAACAATGAGGTAACCGTTCTCTTCAAAATCGCGGCGTTGTGTCTCTGTCAACTGAACAAATTCCATCGGTTTTCTCCTTTATCTTTTATGTTCAGAGGTGGGCTTGCAAGATGCCCCATGATAGAGGCTTGATAGACACGTAGGAATATGCTATCATGAATGCAAAACAGTGTCTATTGATAAAAATGAAGATTTACTGAACACGTCTCCCAATCCAGCGACAAGGACACCCAAAATCTGACCAAAAGGTAGTAGAGAGAAGAGCAGAAATCCGATAAGTAAAAAATGAAAGTTTATCTTCTTCACCTTTCTTTTTTAATGTTCATATCAGGGACGTTTCTTGCACCAGCAGAAGAGGGAAACCAATCGGACGAAGCTGCACGCGCCTACGAAGCAGGCTTACAGGCACTCACTCGTGGCGGGAATCGTGATGTATTTGCGGCGTTTCAGCGAACCGTAGAACTGGACCCAACCCACACTGAAGCGCACTATCAACTCGGTGTGCTTTACGGCAAACAATCGCAGTGGAAGCCGGCCATTGATGCCCTTCAGACTGCAATTAGCCTCACACCCGATTTTGCTGACGCACACGTTCGCCTTGGCGAGGCATATCTTATCGGCATGGCAAGTGCTAAAGATGCTGTTAAACCCTTGGAACGCGCGCTACAGTTGCAGCCCAACCATTCACGGGCGCGAAGGCTTTTAGGCGATGCATACCTCCGACAGAGCCGAATCGACGATGCAATCCATCATCTGAAACAGGTGTTAAAGGATAGTGAAACCCGTTACCTCCTTGGTCTTGCTTACTTCCAAAAAGAGGATTTCATACAAGCCATACCACACTTTGAGACGGTTATCAAACGTGAAAATCGACATGCCAAAGCGTATTTCAATCTTGGGAATTGTTATCTCCGCACTGGAAAGGTGGCCGAAGGACGCACCGCACTCCGCACGTTTGAGAAACTCACGCGTGAAGAGGAGCAATTGGCATTACTGCAGCGTTTGGTTCATAACGATCCGCAGCACCTTCAGCCGCGTTATGAACTCGCGGAGTTGCATATAAAAAGAACGGAATGGGAACTTGCTACGGCGGAACTCAAAACGTGTCTCGCCATCGCGCCGCACGATGAGAAAGCATCAGAACTGCTTGGTTACATCTACTTACAAACGGAGGCTTATCCAGAGGCACTCGAAGTCTATGGAGGTCTCGTTGAAGCACATCCAGAGAGTGCGATATACCGGAATAGTCTGGGTATTGTCTATATGATGCAAAAAAGACCTCGGCAGGCGATCGCGCAGTTTGAAACGGCGACACGCCTTGGCACAACGAACCCACAGCTTTACCGAAACTTAGCAAAGGCATATCGGCAGATCGGCGATCGAGTGAAAGCAGAACAGGCGTATCGGCGTTACCGTGCACTGACAAGATAAAGTCCCATTTCTCAACTCATCTACTCTAAAAACCCAATTCGCCAGTGATGTAGCATAACCTGTTAGGTTGTGCATAAATGTCCACAGGAAACCAACAACCTATGCTACAAAAACATCTCAATACTGAAGGCTTTTCGCTGAAAAACGGCATCTATAGGTTTCCTAAAAACTTGTCCATGGCAACTTAGGTTATAAAAAATCACTATGAGGAGATCGGGAACCTTTGCGGAGCATGGGGGAGCACGGTCCAGGCAGCTATAGTTAAAAATATGAACAAATCACGATTCTGGTTTTCAGGTGCTACGAATATCCGACCCTCAAAGAGTCTACAACGTGAAGAGCGTGCCGACGTGTGCGTTATCGGTTCCGGGGCAGGTGGCGCGGTCGTCGCGAAAGAACTCGCTGAAGCAGGATTATCAGTAATTATTTTGGAGGCAGGAGAAAACCACGATCCAAGTACCTTTAATAGTTACGAACCGGAAATGCTGCGTCGTCTCTTCTGGGATAGCGGCTTGCGGTGCACACGGGACAACGCGATCGTCATTTCGCAGGGCAAAGGCGTTGGCGGTTCAACGGTGCACAACCTCTGTTATGCAGTCCGCCCGCCCCAAGCCCTGTTATATAGGTGGCAGGTGCCAGAGATTTGGCCCTACTTCAATCAGGTGGAACAGACTCTCGGTGTTACACAGATGCAGGAAGCGGACGTGAATAGACTCAACACTGTCATTCGCCGTGGATGCGAGATTATGGGATGGCGCGGTACCGTACAGAGACACAATCGCCGCGAATGCCCTACATGTGGCGTTCAGTGTCTTTTTGGATGTCCTGTTTCCAAAGCGAAGCAAATAGATTCGAGAAGCACAGGCAAGCAGAGCATGGCAGTCACGTATATCCCGTTGGCACTTGCCGCGGGTGCGAAGCTTTACAGCGACTGCATGGCTGAGAAGATTCACGTAAAAAAAGGGCGAGTCGTTGGTGTTTCTGCTCTGTTCCCGTCGGGGAGATTGCGGGTTCAAAGTGATGTCGTAATCCTTGCCGCTGGAGCAATCAACTCGCCACAACTCTGGTTAAAAAGCCGACTTCCCAATACAAACCAACGGGTCGGTAAAAATCTCCATCTGCATCCCGCTGCCTTTGTCGGCGGTGTCTTTAACGAAACGATCGACGGACATCTCGGTATCCCACAAAGTTACTATATTGACCAGTTCCTTGACTTAAGGCGGGCTCCAGACAGCGGTTATCTGCTCATGCCAGCTTTCGGTTCACAGATGATAGTGGCGGCGAGTCTACCGGGCTTCGGTGAAGATCATCGCCAATTGATGGAACGCTATCGCCATATCGCAGCACTTCTCGTTCTCTTGCATGACAGAACAACTGGACGGGTATCGGTAAATTATAGAGGTTCTCCGAACATTGCCTACCGACTGCGCGGTTCGGATAGGAAGGTATTGGTGGAAGGGATAATCAACGCAGCTCGACTTCTTTTCGCTGCAGGAGCAACAGAAATTCTGATGCCTTATACGCAACATTTCCCTATTAAAACGGAGGATGATCTTGAGATTATCCGCCAACGCGGTATTGTGCCAAACGACATCATGTTGGCTTCCAGTCATCCGCAGGGCACACTTCGGATGGGTGAAAATCCGAGCAGGAGTGTCGTTAATCTTTCAGGCGAATCTCACGTTGTGAAAGGCTTATTTGTTGCGGATGCAAGCCTCTTCCCCACCTCTGTCGGTATACCGCCGACACTGACAATCGCCGCGCTCGCTACATATATCGCCCAGCGGATAACGGAGAGCGGTATTGTGTAATGGGACCCTGTTGCACCACAATCTGTTGGATTGCCGCTGACAACCCGCAAACTGACAGTTTGCAGCACAAAAACCCGAATTCACCATAAAAAATGATTAAATCAATTTCATACCTTCCACTCGGGAACTTCCCAACACCAGTGGAGCATCTTTCAAACCTTGAACGTGCCCTCGGTTTCAAGTCGCTCTGGATAAAAAGAGACGATCTCAGTGGCCCGTTAGGGGGTGGTAACAAAGTCCGTAAACTGGAGTACATGTTCGCAGCAGCGCAGGCATCCCCCAACGGAGAGGAGAAAAAAACGCTTTTTACAATCGGTCCAACAGGTTCTAACCACGTCCGAGCGACAGCAGTTTATGGAAGGGCATCGGGTTTTCGTGTAGAGTGCTTGCTCTTTAAACAACCTCTGACTGAATACTCTGAAACAAACTTTCGCACGACTTGTGAAAATGCCTGCCGAGTCTACAAAGTGAAACGTATGAGCACGATGTTCGCTCGTTACGCCTACGAACAGACGAAAACGGTTCTTGGAATAGGAGAGGAACGCTACTTCATTCCAGCGGGAGGTTCTTCGCCATTGGGTTCCGTCGGTTATGTGAAGGCGGTTTTAGAACTGAAGTCCCAGATTGAGGCGGACCTTTTGCCAGAGCCGCGATTTATCTTTGTTCCGGTAGGCACCTGTGGGACCATCGCGGGCTTGATCGTGGGTGTGCGACTTGCAGGATTGCGCACCCAAATCGTCGGTGTACGGGTTGCTGATGCAGTGGTGGCAAACTCGTGGGCAATCTCCCGTATGGTGCGGCGTATCTTACGTCTCATCGGCGCGGTGGATGCTCACGACATCAATCCGCGCCGTATTGAACTCTGGCACGAAGATTTTGGAAAAGGGTATGCTATCCCAACGGAAGCCGGTGCGCGTGCAGTCGCGATGATGGCTGAACATGAAGGTATAACACTTGAAAATACTTACACGGGCAAGACCGTAGCAGGGATGGCTCACTACATAGGAGAGCAGGGATGTGAAAGCGAACACGTCTTGTTCTGGAACACCTATGGCGCAACGTAGGTTCCAATCGCGATACCTTGTACAAAGAACTTGATAAACTCATCAAAATACCGTATAATTCAACCCGAAACCTAAAATGTATTTTAATAATTAACCCAAGTTGCAGTCCTGTAGCATAACCTGTTAGGGTGTGCATCTTCGGGCGCAGGCGACTCCTTAGGAGGGAACGTCACATATCAAACCTACACTGTTTAACCGCAAGGCAAATTAAAAATATGTCCATCATCGACTGCGACCTCCACAATCGGCTCCCCTCACATCAGATGCTCTATCCGTACCTACCCGATTACTGGTGCGACTACTGTGAGGAATCCGGGTTTCCTGGACCCGATGCAGACGACTATCCAGACGGGGTCCCGACTTCAACCCGACCGGAAATCGTCCATCCCTCAGAAAACCGTCCCGCGTCGGATTTAGCACTCCTACGTAAGCACGCACTCGATGACTGGGGAGTCGAATACGGGATACTCACCTGTGGCTACCGGGTCCAGAGCATACACAACGAAGACTTAGCAGCGGCACTCGCTTCAGCGGTTAACGATTGGCAAATCGAACACTGGCTGAATCCTGAATCGCGCTTACGCGGCTCACTGATTGTGCCGAGCCAAAACCCAGAACTTGCAGCGCGGGAGATTGAACGTTTAGGTGGACATCCAGGGTTTGTACAGGTCATGCTACCTGCCCGATCCCAAGCACCTTACGGCAATAGACGTTATCATCCGATTTACGCCGCGGCTGCTCGTCACCAACTCGTCATCGGTATCCATTACGGTGGTGCACCCGGACTACCGCCGACTTCTGTGGGATGGACCTCAACCTATCTGGAGGAATACGTCGGTATGTCACAGGTGTTTCAGGCACAGGTGCTGAGTCTCGTATCAGAGGGCGTTTTTGAGGTGTTTCCCGACTTACGTGTTGCCCTCATCGAAACCGGTGTCACTTGGATGCCATCTCTCATGTGGCGATTTGATAAGGAGTGGCGCGGCTTACGACATCTGACCCCCTGGGTCAAACAATCCCCCTCAGCATATATCCGCCAACACATGCGTATGACGCTCCAACCCATCGATGCCCCACCGACCGCGGAAGAACTCCTGCAAATTGTCGGGCAGCTCGATTCCGAGGACATGCTCATGTTTTCAAGTGACTATCCCCACTGGCATTATGACTCTCGGAAAGACGCTTTTCCTGCCCAGTTACCCCAATCGCTGGCACGTAGGATTTTATCCGAAAATGCGCGAGCATTCTATCGCTTTTAAACAGACATTCGGGAATAGCTAGTAGATCTGAAGTGCCTAACTGATTTTTCTTGACATCTGAACAAAATTTTGTATAATGGGGAAATTGAACTTATTCGTTTGCGGAGCGTTCTGGCTAAACACGCGCTAAACTGAATTTCATGGAATTGAAGGGAGATTTTTATCACGGCAATGACTCTTAAGGAACACCTTGATGCTATACGCAAAGGTTTAAAAACAGGTCAATATGGAAACGAGTCCGCAGTTTCTCAGGGTATCGTGCAGCGACTGCTTACTGCACTAAATTGGTCCACATTCGATACGCAGGTTGTTGTTCCTGAATACACAGTGGAAAACAGGCGAGTAGATTTTGCCTTGTGTCATCCGCCAATGAAACCAATCGTCTTCATTGAAGTAAAACAGGTCGGTAATATTGATGGAGCAGAGCGGCAACTGTTTGAATATGCTTTTCACGCAGGTGTGCCCATCGCTATCCTCACCGACGGTCACGAATGGCATTTTTTTCATCCCAGTGGACAAGGAAATTACAATGAACGCAAGGTACACGAATTGAATCTCGTTGAGAGTGACAATGAAGAGAATATTGAACGTTTTCACAGATATCTAAATTACAATACAGTCCGTGCAGGAGAAGCTGTTGAGGCAATCAAGAAGGACTATGAAAAGGTTGTTCAGCAAAGACAAGTTGCGACAAGGTTGCCAGAAGCATGGAATAAATTGGTAGAGGATGCAGATGAATTGTTGTTAGAGATTATAATGGATAAGGTGAAAGAGTTGTGTGGGCATAACCCCACTAATGAACAGGTACTAGATTTCCTGAAGAGTTTAAAAAGGGAAGTAGTGTCACCTCTGGGAAAATCTCCTAATCCATCTAGGTCAACCTCTCCAACTCCCTTTAGGGATAATCTGCCATCTAATAAACAGGCTGCCCAACAAAACCTTATCGTTACTATGCCCTCTGGAAAAATGATCAGGCACCACAAAGCATTGGATACGTTCATTGAGGTAATTGTGGAACTAGGATTGGAGAAGGTAAGGAATGTTTATTCTACTATAGTGTCAACCGAACCATTTCCCAACGGCAGGTGTCACGAGGTAGATCAATTTTACATAAGTACAAATCACGGTACATCCCAGAAAAAAGTCCATCTTGAGAAAATAGCGGAACTTCTTGATGTCCAACTGAAAGTGGAAACTCTGAATAAATAGTGATATTGTCAGAGATGCTATCTGTGTTTTATTCTGTGAGGACATAAGGATGAAAAAAGTAGAAAAACTACAACAACAGAGCAAACCATCAATTATTGATTGCGATGTGCATAACACATTGGCTTCCGAAGAAGTGTTGTACCCATACCTTTCTGAACGGTGGCGTAAGCATCACGGTATGGTCGGCACAACCGACCGTGTCGGAGCATATATCCCGCGAGCTCATCCTTTCGGTGCAAGGTATGATGCGTGGACACCCTCCGGACATCGTCCCGGATCCGATCTTAATTTCCTGCGCGAACAATTATTAGACGCATTTAACATCGAATATGGCATTCTCAATTGTTTGACCCCGGTTTGTGAGATGCCCAATCTCGCCTTTGCAGCAGCATGGGCAACTGCCGTGAATGACTGGCAAATCGAAGAGTGGCTTGAAAAAGAATCGAGACTCCGTGCCTCAATCATCGTCCCATGCGATGACGCAGAATTCACCACCGCGGAGATTGATCGGTTAGCAGATCATCCGGGGTTCGTGCAAATACTGCTGCTCGCTCGCACAATGGAACCTTTAGGGCGACGGAGGTATTGGAAAATGTATGAAACGGCAGTCCAGCATAACCTCCCCATTGGCATTCACTTCACCGGTGTCGGCGTGGGGCCGATTACCGCTGTTGGTAGGCCTTCACACTACATTGAAGATCACGCGGGGATGACACAGGCGTTTCAGACACAGGTAACCAGTCTCGTTTGTGAAGGGGTCTTTGAACAATTCCCGACGCTCAAGGTTGTTCTCATTGAGGGGGGTTTCGCTTGGCTACCGCCTTTGATGTGGCGACTTGACCGGGCGTGGAAAAAACTGCGGGATGAGGTGCCTGAATTGAAGCGATTGCCTTCTGAGTACATCCGGGAACATTTCTGGGTTACAACGCAGCCGATTGAAGAGCCACCCAAACAGAAATACTTCGATCAACTGCTCGCGCAACTCGGATTAGATGATAAGTTGATGTTCGCAACCGACTATCCGCATTGGGACTTCGATTCTCCCGATCAAGCACTTCCGAAAAGTCTCTCTCCAACACTCAAACGCAAAATCATGGCGGAAAACGCTCGCTCCCTCTACAGAATTCCTGTTTCGGTAACCATCTAAATAGGAATTAGTTATAGTAGATCCCGTAATTACTTATACACTCGTATCGTCATGTGAACTCCGAAATTATCTGATGCACAGGCTAACAGCCTATGCTACAAGTGTAAATTTATTTTCGGATTTTACTATAAAACTACTTCTTTGTCTTTTCTTACGGTGGGAACTCAGCCTGTGGTAAATGGAGGGCACTTCTGAAGCGGGAACCTTCGATGTTCAGTCCACGTCACTTGACCGCAAGGAAACCAAAAAATCGGTTTTATAGTAGATTCCGTAATGACTTGGACATTTGTAGCCTCGTGTGAACTCTGAAGTTATCTGTTCTGACTGGCACCGCCTAACAGGCACTGCTACACGTGTGAACTTTACTATAAGAACGGGACCTTAGCTAAATTGTCACGACGTGTGGAACTTCCTCGAACTTCACATTGTGCGCTGCTGCCCACTCCGCCGCTGCGTTCCCACCGCTACCAAGAAATTGCTTACCGAGATCATCGAGATTCTCCATCACCTTTTCTTCAGGTTGCAGTGTGTCGTTGTAGTATAGTAGATAAGGTTCCGGCTTGAGCCATGCGTAGTGGTATCCGTAGATAACGACTTTCGCGACATTCTCTGTGAAGTTGACACCTGCGGTATGATAGATACGGTTTTCAAAGAAAAACGCATCGCCTGCACGCAAGACAGGTTCATCGTGAGGTTCAAGCGGGTCGATTTCGCCTTCGGGGATACCCAAGGGTTCACCCGATAGATGACTTTTTGGAACAAAAAGCGTCCCACCGGAATTCGGCAAGGTGAAATCCGTCAAGCAGTACCCTACTTTCAAACCGACGCGTGGACAATCCTTGTGTCCGAGGTCTAAAAATATACCCGCATCTCGATGCCATCCACGGCTTTCCAGTTTCTGAGGCGGTTGCGGATGCTTGTAGATGAGAGCAGTATTCGTGATATGGATATTCGTGCCAAGCAGTTGGATGACTAAGGAAATCGCTTTTGTCTGCGATGTGAGTTCCGCGAAGACAGGCTCCTGCACCAAACCATCCCGCTTATGCGCATAATAGCCGTTATACTCAAACAATGCCATCAGCCGGTCCCCTGCCTCGGTCAAGCGATCTATCATGTCGCTGTCAAGTACTGACCGCACGATGAAGTATCCGCTCTCTTCAAATTCCTTACGCTGCATGTCTGTCAACTGGACGAATTCCATTTTTTAATTTTCCTTGCGGTTAAATCAGGCGACATTCGAGTTTTGGCGTTCCTCGCTCGAATCCATCCTCCTAGTGCAAACCTATAAAGGCTTGTAGGACAATGTTCCGGACTTCGCACTTGGTGCTATAAAGATTGGACGTTTTGCGGAATATCTTCTAAATATGGTAGCATAAATTGAAACTGCTGTCTACCCGTCCCCTTCTTCTGCGGGAGGGATCTCGGGATCCCGAAGCTTTCTGATAACTCACTTCTGATTGCTGATAGTGACACTTTCAAGGAGAAAGAAAAACATGATTTACGTTACACACCTCACAAAAAAATATGGGCGGACCACAGCAGTTGACGACATCAGTTTTGAAGTACAACAGGGCGAAATCGTCGGGTATCTCGGTCCTAATGGCGCAGGAAAAAGTACAACCCTTAAAATGCTCGTCGGCTTGCTTCAACCTACATCGGGTGAGATCTCAGTCGCGGGGTATGATGCCGCAACTGAACTGCTTGAACTCAAGCAGCGTATCGGATACGTTCCAGAAGAAGCGCAACTCTACGAACACCTCACTTTGGTAGAGCATCTACAATTAATGGGCAGACTCTATCACGTAGAAGAAACGTTAATAGCGCAGAAAATAACAGGCTTGGTAAGACTTTTTGACATGGAAACGCAGGCGAACCAAAGGATAAGCAGTTTTTCACAAGGCATGCGCCAAAAGAGTCTCATTATGTCTGCTCTGTTACATAATCCGGATGTCCTCTTTTTAGATGAACCCTTTACCAATCTGGATGTAACAACGGTGACGCTCATGAAGGCGGTGCTACAACGTTTGGCTGAGTTAGGAAAGGCGATCCTCTACTGTACACACATTCTTGAAGTCGCTGAGACCCTCTGCCCACGAATTATGATTATCAACGCCGGAAAACTCATTGTCGACGCACCGGTGGCAGAATTGCGCCAGCAGACGAATCAGACGGCACTCAACGAGATTTTCACACAACTCACAGAAACAACTGGGATCGACGAAAAAACAGAGGAAGCCATTCGGATCGTGATGGAAGGAACGTAGGATGCTTGAAAAAATCGCGGAAATGCTCGGTGCCTCCCCGACCCAATATAAGTATCTTTTAAACACGGAAAGAGTAGTCGAGAAACGTGCGCTTCGCGGACAGCGTGGCAATAACTTATCGCTTACCTTGACTTGTGTTTTCTGCTTTGTTATGAGTCTCTCACTCGCGTTCACACTGCTCCTTTCCTTGGATGTGTTCACCTATGCACTTTTAGGTATAACAATGTCTATGATGGTAGTAGCACTCTGGACTGTTCCATACTTTGATATCCTTCTAAGTCCCGTTAACTACTCCGTTGTAGCGCATACGCCAGTAACATCGCGCACGTATTTCCTCGTGAAGTTAACGCAACTCCTCACTTACACCGTCCTACTGTTAGGAAGTTTGAATCTCTTACCTGCTGTCTGTGGTATCTGGATCCATGCAAGAGAGTCCTCTCAATTCGAATTTCTGTTCCCTTTCGTATACCTTCCCATCGTCTTTATGTCCGGTTTTTTCACGATAGGTGTGATGACTGTGTTTGCGGGATATTTGACAAAACTCTACACCAAGAAAGGGACCCGACATATTGCACAGTACGCCCAGTTTGTGTTTCCGGCTCTTTTTCCATTGTTGTGGATTCTCGCGATTCATTTACCAGGGGAAGTCAAGGCGGAAGAGCTGAGATCAGTTCTGAAATGGTTCTATGCGCTTCCGAACGGTTGGTTTGCCGGGGCAGTTTCGCTTGCGATGGGGCAAACGGAATCACACTTCCTGATACTAACAGGACTTTCGATCGTCTCAACGCTCTTTTTGGTGTTGGTTCCACTTCGGAGTATCGCGAAGAGTTATTCGAAATATCTCTCTTACTTATTGGAATCTGGGAGTCGACAAGACTCTGCGTTGCGGGTAAAAACACCGCTGCTTGCGGGAATGTTCCGAAATTCTACGATACGTGCTGGACTTTGTCTCAGTACCGCGTATCTGTGCCGCGATAGACATATACTCCGACAATTCTTTGCCTTGATCGGGGCTATTCTCATAATGGGAGTTATCTCTACTCGGGATGAGGTATTCTCTTTAAAGTTTTTTTATGAGTCCTATGTTATCGGACTAAGCCCAGGTTTCTCTATTATCTTCTGCTTTATCGGGACAGGTTTTGTTGGTAGTTTCCTTTTACCTGTTAGGTATTCAGAACACTGGAGAGCGTCGTGGATGTTAAAACTTCCGCCACTTTCGGCACCGCGTGATTTATGGCGAGGCGTGCAGGCGACTGCCCTTCTCTATCTTGCGATCCCATTTACGATTCTTATGTCTTGCATCGCTACTTTTATTTGGGGAGTCTTTGGCGTGCTTTACGTTTTACCGGGATTCATGAGCTTACTCTATTATATTCTCTTATACCCAAAGCCTCAATCCGGATTGCCTCTTTCTGAAGAATTTATCCAGAAGCAGATGGCTTCAAAATCTTGGATACCTCTTTTATGTAGTGGACTTGTTGTTATAGTCTTTGTAGGGGTGCTATCTTTGGCTTACCTGCTGAATGTGTGGGTATATTTCGCGGTCTATTGCGTTATGGTGGTAGGTGGGTCTGTCTATTTTATCTATTATTTTATGAAAAAATGATGCAGAGTAAAAAAGCACAAAAAATTAACTTGATATAACTTAACAAAAATTGATATAATTAGCGTAAAGTAATTTTTCATAAATAAAATTAGAAGGAATGCAAAACCCATCACAGTTCACGCTCTTAGGATGAGGGTAAACCTATGGCAACTCAATCCTCAAAAATCGAGTGGACAGAATCTACATGGAATCCTGTGCGCGGTTGCACCCGTGTCTCTGAGGGCTGTCGGTTCTGTTATGCAGAACGAATAGCGGCACGGTTTTCGGGCAAAGGGATGGCGTACGAAGGTCTGGCTGAGAATACCAAAGCAGGACCGCGGTGGACAAAACAGGTACGCCTTGTCCCTGAGCTGCTTAACGAACCCCTGAAATGGAGAACACCCCGTCGAATTTTTGTCAACTCTATGAGTGATCTGTTTCATGAACAGGTTGAATTATCTTTTATTCAAAAAGTTTTCGATGTTATGAGGAGAGCGGACAGGCACCAATTCCAAGTTCTGACAAAGCGATCCGAACGACTGCTGGAATTCAGTCCAAAGTTGCCATGGTACCCTAACGTCTGGATGGGGGTTAGTGTTGAGGATAATCGGGTGACACATCGGATTGATGCTCTCAGACAAACTGGAGCTCAAATCAAATTTCTCTCACTTGAGCCACTACTTGGTGCCCTCCCAAATTTGACATTGGAGGGGATAGACTGGGTCATTGTAGGCGGTGAGTCCGGTCCCGGTGCCCGCGAAATGCAGAAAAAATGGGTTATTGACATCCGCGACCAGTGTGTGGATGCCAATGTTATGTTTTTCTTTAAGCAGTGGGGTGGCAAACGTAAATCAAAAACCGGAAGGAAATTAGATGGACGGACTTACGACGAAATACCGGTTTGAAATTCTCGCCACCGTCGGTGTATTAGAACTGTAATCTCAAACCCTTGGCAAATCATCTGCAAGCAGAGCCGCGGATACAGATTTTTTCGCCGCTTCTTGTTCAGGACGTTCGATATGAAAATAATGAAACCACTCTTTGAAATCTTCAGCAAGAAAATTTCCGTCATATTCTTCCTTGAACTGATCGTGGCACTCTTCCATATAGACGCGTAGGTAGCTGCTGGCGCGTTCAAGTGCTTTCCAATCAAAGATATTTGAAGGCATCTCGATCGTCCCACCCTCAAGCATATTACTTCGCATCTTCAAATAGTAAGAATATCGAGTGCTCATTATAAAATCAATGAGTCTGTCTAAGATTTTTGAAGGGATCTGTAACATTTTACCGTTCAATAAGTCCTGCCGAGTACCAATTTCCTTATCCAAATCTCGATTAAGCATACATCCAACGATAACATCAAAAATTTTGTCTAACATTTTTATTTATCCTTTGCAACAAATTGTGAATATAATACCTATTTCGGGCTTGGTTCGCGTTTTTTTTGCCGAGGGGATTAATACTAACATTGATGTGCAAAAACGTCAAGAAAAATTAAATCCATTCGGCAATCTAAACTCAGGGGACTCTGCTAACCGAAAACCAAAATTTAGATTGCATTACAATCTAAATTCTGCTATAGTTACACTA
>RKRR01000134.1 GCA_007571305.1 Candidatus Poribacteria bacterium
AAGAGGTGATTTTTAGGGAGATACCCCTCTAAATCTCGTTATTAGGGAGACTTTCATTGGAAATGCGTCCGCCCTGAATATTTATCAAACTCACGTTAAGATAGCTTGGGGAAGTCGCTGAAGGTTGGTTTGCCATCGACAACGTTTACGCCGAAGAGGAGTGGGTCCATGTCGCGTACGTTGTTGATGGTTCGGAAGCGAAGGCGTATGTGACCTCTTCCGTTACCGGCGATACTGTGATGCCTGCCAGTGGATAAGACAATCCTAAAGCGATTACGACACCGCTGTTAACATTCCCAGAACGGCCAGTTGAAATCGATGTCGGAAGGTTTTGTCGGTGTTGGTATTGGCCGCTATGAAGGTGCTGAGGCGTTGCGGGTTTATGTAGCGGATGCAGATTGTTCCATTATGCAACGTTTGAAGGATTTCCTGTCGTTCGTGAAGCATTCACGCCTTCTCAGTGTAATCTCGAAAGAGCCTTTCAAGGTTGCCAGAGTGGGTATGCCGCCGAGGGAAGTGCGTCATACTGAGCGTGCATCAAAGAGTCCAAGGTTTGGTACCTGTGTTTTTCTCTGTTGAGAGAAGCCAAAGATACAATCCGAGGTGTGATGGTTGGTAGGCATTTTGCCGAACACTATCACGCCTCTTTGTTTTTACCCTCCCAAAACATTCTTCGGATTTGCCCGTCTTCAGAATGATCAAAAATTTGACAATTCCTCCATTTTATGCTATACTATTTAATAGATTCGTTACAGATATATCTTAAAATTCGAGACAAAATTTTGATGATAGAGGAACGCTATCTTGCCTGTTGAAAGTGCAGTGTCTTCAAGGTTGCCGAGCGTCCACATCGCGCCATCTGTGATGTGTGCGGATTTATGCAATTTGGAATCCGATATTCGGGAATTAGAAACCGCTGGTATTGACATGCTACATTTTGACTTAATGGATGCGCATTTTGTCCCGAATATGCCGATCGGACTCGCACTTATTCAACAATTACGCCCAAAAACTGACTGTGCTTTTGACATTCACCTCATGGTAGAAAACAACGATTTTTTTGTTGATGCGGTCGCTGAGATTGGTGTACAGCAGATAGCCGTTCACGTTGAGTCAGCAACGCATCTTGATAGAACGTTGTCTCTTATTCAGGCACACGGCATCAAGGCAGGAGCCGCTCTCAACCCAGCAACGCCGCTCTCTGCATTGGGTTATGTTCTGGAACGGCTCGATTTTGTGCTGATTATGACGGTGAATCCGGGGTTTGCGGGACAGAAATTAGTACCGTCGACCCTCCGAAAGATAGCGGAATGTCGCGCTTTTTTGAGCGAACACGGTGCCGATTTACCGATTGAAGTTGATGGAAACGTGAGTTTTGAAAATATCCCCAAAATGGTATCTGCTGGCGCGGATATCTTGGTCGGCGGGACCAGTAGCGTTTTTCAAAAATCAGGGTCCCGGCTCGAGAACGTTCAGCGGGCACAGAAAGCAATCAAACTGGGGCTTGCAGGACGAGAAAGTTTTTAATTGATTGTCCCTGGACCAATGCGTCTGTCCGTATTGCGTTACTTACCCGCAAGGTAAAATTAAAAGAATGGAAGCACTTGTCCTTCATGGCATTGGAGATTTACGGTTAGAACAAATTCCAATACCACATCTCGCTGAAGGGGAGGTGCGCGTCCGAATTGGGTTCTGTGGGGTCTGTGGTTCCGATATTCCAAGGATCTTTGTCAAAGGCACCTATAGTTTTCCAACGGTTTGTGGGCATGAATTCGCTGGTGTTGTTGATACGTGTGGTCCTGGGGTTGAAGATTTCGCGCCAGGTGATCCTGTCGTCGTCTTTCCGTTGCTCTGGTGTGGCAGGTGTTCGGCGTGTGAACAGGGAAAATATGTCCAATGCCATAATTATGACTATCTCGGTTCGCGAAGCGATGGTGCCTTCGCTGAATGTGTCGTCGCACCAAAGGCGAATTTGATACCTGTCCCACGCGGAGTGACGCTCGAAGAGGCATCAATGACGGAGCCCGCCGCAGTTGCCTTGCACGCCCTCCGTCGTGTTGAAACCTCGCTCGCGGGAAAGGTCGTCGCTATTTTTGGTGCCGGACCGATCGGGTTAATGGTAGCCCAATGGGCGAGAATTATGGGCGCGGCAGAGGTCCTTCTCTTTGATATTGTTGCGGAGAAACTGGAACTGGCGAAGCGACTCGGTTTCGACAAAGCCTTCAATAGCGCGACTCAAGAGCCCATTGAAGTCGTGGACGCACGGACTGATGGAAAGGGGGCTCATGTTTGTATTGAAGCGGCGGGAGTCCCGGCGACCTATCGAAATGCTCTGGGGAGTGTAGGGCGCGAAGGGAGTGTCGTTTTTCTCGGCAATCCCGTTACAGATGTGACGCTACCGGAGGCTCTTATCTCGCACTTAATGCGGCGTGAGGTATCTGTCCTCGGAACTTGGAATTCCGATTATAGCGCAGCGGGCAACGATGATGACTGGCGGACTGTTCTCCAAGCGATTGCTGCTGGTATGCTAACGCTCGCGCCCCTCATTACGCACAAAGTTCCACTGGTTGACAGTGCCGACATGTTACATAGGATGCGAGACAAAAGTGAATTTTACGCAAAAGTTCTAATTCATCCATCACCATAATCTCCATTACCGGTAGGGGCAAATATACACGATTTTTACGGAGAAAAAAGAATAGGGACGAAATTGTAGCCTGCAATAACAGCGCAGGCGAATGGACGCCGAGCAATATTGATAACCCTCATGAACCTGACCGAACCGCAAGGAAAGTGAAAAACATGAAAGCGGCTATACTTGAAAGCCTTGATAACTTAAGCGTAAAAGATGTCCCTGAACCCGAAATTGACGATGATGCCGCTTTGATGCGCGTTGAAGCCGTCAGTATCTGTGGCTCTGATGTTCGTATTCTCCATCATGGTAACCCAAGAGTCAAACCACCCACCATCATTGGGCATGAAAACTCCGGTGTCATCGTTAAGACGGGCAAAAATGTAACGCGTGTCAAAGAGGGCGATCGCGTTTCAATCGGTGCCGATGTCCCCTGCGGGCAGTGTCATTGGTGCCGAGATGGACTCGGAAACAACTGTGACATCAACTACGCTATCGGTTACCAAATCCCCGGTGCTTTCGCACAATATATGAAACTTCCGCGCCTCGTTTTAGAGGAGGGACCTGTCACGCCCTTCGATACGACGCTGAGTTTTGATGAAGCTGCGCTTGCTGAGCCGCTCGCGTGTGCTATCAACGGACTGGAACTTGTTAACATGTCCCTTGGGAAGACCGTCGTTATCATCGGTCTTGGACCGATTGGATGTATGATGATTGATCTCGCTCGGGTGATGGGTGCGACGAAGGTGATTGGTGTACAACGCAGCAAACTCCGAATGGAAATTGCAAAGTTCTATGAAGCGGATGCTTATATCGCTTCCGAAGAGGAAGATGTGATTGAGAGATGCAAGGAGGAGACAGGAGGCGAGGGCCCCGATATCGTCGTTACCACGTGTGCTTCTGTTGAGGCGCACGAACAGGCAGTTGAGATGGTAGCACACCGAGGGTACGTCAATCTATTTGGTGGACTACCAAAGACTATGCGTCCGATGAGCGTCCTCTCCAATGTTATCCATTATAAAGAGTGTTTTGTCACAGGTTCGCACGGCTGTGTGCCACGACACCATGAGTTGGCAGTCCGGCTCCTTGAAAAAGGATTGGTGCGTGTGAAACCGCTCATCACACACCATTTTCCGCTTGTTGAGATCGACAAAGCGTTTGCGGCAATGGAATCCCGACAAGGGATGAAGATTATGATATATCCGCATGAGGCGGAGAAAGAGACATAATGCCCGATTTTTCGAGTTTCATTCGAGAAATACCCGACTATCCCAAACCGGGTATTTTATTTAAAGATATCACGCCACTTTTGGGGAACTCAACTGCTTTTCATGGGGTAGTTGACGAGTTTGCCCTCCGCTATAAACATGAGGCGATTGATGTTGTTGCCGGAATTGACGCACGCGGTTTCATTTTCGGTACTGCGCTCGCATGTCGATTCAGTGTCGGTTTTGTCCCTATCCGAAAAAAAGGTAAATTGCCTTACGATACGCACGAAGTCACTTATGATCTCGAATACGGAAGTGATACGCTTGAAATTCATCAAGACGCATTTCCAAAGGGCAGCAAGGTTCTGCTCTGTGATGATCTCTTGGCGACTGGAGGAACACTTTCTGCATCGGTTGATCTCATTGAAAAACTGGGCGGGCACATCGTGAGTATTGCTATTTTAATTGAGTTGACCGAGCTCCATGGCAGGGAAAAGATTCCGAGTTACGATATTTTTTCGCTCATTAAATATTAGGGTTAACACGTGCGCCTGTAGCTCAGGGGATAGAGCAGGGGCTTCCTAAGCCTCGTGTCGGGGGTTCGATTCCTCCCAGGCGCGTTTTTAACTGTGGGTCTGTGGTGAAGTCCGATCTTGACTGCCTTCCACTGTGAGAGAGGTTTGTAACCCCGATTTTTTCGGGCAAGTTCTGGTTTCCAAGACCGAAGCGATCTCCTTCTGGAGATTGAATCTCGTACGGGTGGTACGTGTGTTGAGAGACGATGCGCAAAAATTAATAATTAAAAGTAGGAGTAATTTTGGATGTACAGATTCAGTATCTGGAAAATAGTTTTAATCCTTGGGGTCTTTCTGTTTTCCGTGCTCTACCTCATTCCTACCCCGGATAACTTCTATAATCCGTTGTATGGAAACCTACCGCTCTGGATGCAGGAAAAACTCCCGCTCTTTGAAGTCACCGAAGACAACGCTTTGAAGGTGAGTCTTGCAGAAGTCGAGTACCCCGAAGGAATCAACTTCCAGGATGCAACCTTTGAACTTCAGGATATCTTCCGGGTCCACTTAAGGAAACTTGAACTTGAGGAGACGCGTGATTACGAATTTGATACCACTGAAGCACGCGAATTTTATGTTCGACTCATCTCAGAGAAGGCACGTCAGAACCCACGTGCAACACTCGACAATTTACACCTATACGGTAGCCTCCCGACGGTCCTTCGGCGACTCATACCCGATAGCCGATTGAAGTTGGGATTAGACCTCAAGGGGGGTGTCCACCTCGTGCTTGAGGTGGATTTAGAAACCTCCAAAACGGAACTGCTCCGTGAACACACGCTTTCGATCCCCGAACGACTTCGTACAGACGATATTTTATGCCGAGAAGTTAAACAGATAGACGGACAAGACACACTCGATGTATTCGTCGGGATTCCTTCCAGGCTCCGGTCGGATGCGAATGAAAAGACAAAATATCTGGAGAAAGCCCAACGTCTCCTCAACGAAATCGAGTTTTTTGAAGACGCACGAGTCAGTGCCGAAACAGAGACACAGTCTACATATCAAATAACGCTCAGTGAAAGTGGTATTCAGAGGTATAGTGAACAGGCGATTGAGCAGGTGCTTATTGTTTTGCGAAATCGTGTTGATGCATTCGGCGTTTCAGAACCCTCTATCCGACGAGAGGCAAATCATCCGAGAATCATTGTCGAACTCCCCGGAGCCAAAGATTCCTCGAAGCCTCTACAAATCGTTAAGACCATGGGCAGACTCGAGTTTAAACTTGCTAAGAAATCGCCTACTGGTGGAAGTTTATGGAGCGGAACCTCGGATACACCGATACCAGATAATATTCCCGATGATAGTGAAGTCCGCTATCACTACGAGACCGGCGGCTGGTACGTGCTTGAAAGCCCTGTTCTCCTGAGCGGGGACCGTATTAACGATGCTGGACCCTCTACAGGTAGAACCAGTTTTGACATCGTCGTTTCAATGAGTTTTGATAGTATCGGCAGACGCAAATTCGCGCAGGTCACAGGGGATCATATTGGTGAACATTTAGCGATTCTCCTTGACAATAAGGTGCAGTCTGCGCCTGTCATCCAAGATCAGATTATCGGAAATGCCGTTATTCAAGGAAATTTCACTTATGAGGAAGCGAGTTACCTTTCCAATATCCTGAAAGCAGGAGCGTTTCCGGTGGGTGTTCAGATCGCTGAGGAACGCACTGTCGGTCCTACGCTTGGTCAGGAATCCATCAACGATGGCGTTCTCGCTGCAATCATTGGGTTAGGCGGGGTTCTCATTTTCATGGTGATTTACTACCGCTTATCTGGGATGGTCGCTATCGTTGCTCTCGTCTTTAATATGCTCATTATCCTTGGAGCATTGGCAGGCTTCGGCGCGGCGTTGACACTTCCGGGTATCGCTGGGCTTGTCCTGACTATCGGTATGTCTGTTGATGCGAATGTGTTAATCTTCGAGCGAATTCGAGAAGAATTGCGAACTGGCAAAACCGTCTGGGCTGCTATCACGAACGGTTATCAGCGGGCATTTATAACGATTTTAGATGCCAACCTTACGACGTTTTTTACTGCACTTGTCCTCTATCATTTCGGGACGGGTCCGATTAAAGGATTTGCGGTAACGCTCGGTATTGGTATCCTCGCGAGTATGTTCACAGCGATTATCGTCACGCGTGAGATATACGGCTTGGCTATTGGCAATAGAGATGTGCAGAAACTCAGCATTTAATGATTTTCGGTCCGGGTTTTCAGTTATCAGACAATCGGGTGTTGTTAAGCGAGAATCTTTTAACCGATAGCCGACACTTGTAACTCCAAAGCACGTGGTTCATAATGGAATGGAGAGCGGATTTGAGAATGGCGCGTCAAAGTTCAAACGGACGACGTTTAACCGTAAGGAATAATTAAAAATATGGAATTACTTAAAAATACAAACTTTGATTTTATTAGCAGACACCGGACCGGTTTTGTCTTCTCAGCGATAATCATCGTTATTGGTTTGGTTTTCCTCGTGATTCATCAAGGCCCCAATTTCGGTATTGATTTCCGCGGCGGCGTTAAGATCCAAGCCAAATTCAACAGAGCAGTCACTGAAACTGAATTGCAAGCCAAACTCGCTGAAATCGGCTATGAACGTGTCAAGATTCAGGTAGATGCCAGCAAAAACGAGGCATTCGTTTCTATGGGACACCGTCCTGAATTTCAGCAGCAATTGATTAATATTCCTATCATCGCAGATCCGGGTGATGCAACTGCTACTCGTCTTCAAGTGAGTCGTACTGCCCAGAAAGTGCATCTATTAGAGGCAGGTGAAGCAGTCCAACTTATTGATGGCAGTATGCAACAACGCAATTCGATTATCGCACTTGATAATGCTGCCGAAGATGGCGCAATCCAGTTGACGTTCGCAGAACCCTTCGGAATAGACTTGAGTGAAAATGCTACTATCCAAATCCAAGCGAGCGTCGGAAGAATTCTCACGGATGCCTTTCTTGAAGGTGGAAGTGATTGGCAGGCACTTGCTGGTGGTGTCAATATCTCTGAAGTCGGGCCGAGCGTTGGACGCGACCTTAAATTGGCGGCACTCTGGTCAGTGCTGGGTGCGATCGCTATCTTGCTCATATATATCTCTTGGCGATTTGAGTTCCGTTTTGCGATCGGTGCAATTGCCGCGCTTGTACACGATGTCATTATTACTTTGGGTGTCTTTGCGATTTTGTCAAAGGAAATTAATCTACCAACTGTTGCCGCGTTTCTCACGATTATCGGTTATTCGCTCAACGATACAATCGTCGTATTTGACCGCATTCGGGAAAATTCACAAACCTTACGCGGCACTGACTATATTACAGTTTTGAACAGGAGCATCAATCAGTCGCTGAGTCGAACCGTTATCACGTCTTTAACAACGCTGTTTGTTGTTATGGTTATTTTCCTCATCACCGGTTCGGGCGAGGAGATTAACACGTTTGCCTTGGCACTCATCGTCGGTATATTGGTAGGGACATACTCTTCAGTATTCATCGCGAGTCCGATCCTGTATCTCTGGAATCGAGGACAACAACCCGTGGAAGCTTAATAGCAGTCAGCAAGAAATCATCACTTCACCAGTAACCGCTTTATTGATGGCTGAAAGCCTACAACTGACAACCATTTATATGAAAATATTGGTTATTACCTCTTGCACAGGTCGAAAAAAACACAGACCTCCGAATCAACTCAAGTATGAAGATTTTGCTTCACCAGAGGAGTTTCACCGACGAACAGCAGAGTTGAAAGATTTCAAAACCGCTGCCGCAGAGATGTACACCGGTCAGCAGCATCGCTACTTGATGGCAGGATTGGAAAAAGTTCGGAAGGTTTATGGAGCGTCAGTTGTTGATTTACATATTATTTCTGCTGGGTACGGATTAATTGCTGAAGATGAGGCTATTGTTCCTTACAACGTCACATTTTCAGGGCTTAACAGCGGCGATCTTTTCGCGCTTAGCAATGGTCTTCAAATCCATAAACGTGTAGAAACCTTAATCGCAGGTTACGACCTCGTTTTCTTTTTATTGGGCAAAGAATATGTTCAAGCGTTACAACTTCCCTTTGAGGTTCCAAATACGGTTCCCCAAATTTTTCTGCTTGGCGCAGGTTACAGGAGGTTAATACCTGATTTACCAAATATCCACTTCGTCCCAGCTGGCAGTGGTTTAGCACGTAAACTTGGAGTCATGAGTGTTGCCCTTAAAGGGTTTGTATTCAAACAATTGTGTGAAGTTGTCTGTCGTGAGGGGTTGTCCATCTTTGAAAAGGTGAAACAGAATCCACAACTGATTCTTAACACTGTTTTGGTGAACGGATAAACACGGTTTTGGAGAAACCAGAAAAGATGAATCTCCCAATACCTGTTACCAACGATAATTCACGAGGTATCATCGGCGAATCCGCGCCGATGCAGATGGTTTTGCGCCAAGTCGAGCAGGTCTCGCCGACGAAAGCGACTGTCCTTATCACTGGCGAAACAGGTGTTGGCAAAGATATCATCGCGCAGGCGATCCATGAAAATAGTCCGCGTAAAAACCGACCTTTCAAAGCGGTCAACTGCGGCGCGTTTTACCAAGACCTCCTTCAAAGTGAACTCTTCGGTCATGAAAGGGGATCCTTTACCGGGGCGACGAGCCAACGGCGGGGTGTATTTGAGCAAGCTGATGGCGGTACTCTCTTTTTGGATGAGGTCGGCGAGATGTCGCCTGAGGTGCAGGTGAAATTCCTGCGTGTCCTTGAGACACAGGAATTCACAAGGCTCGGTGGTGAAAAAAATATTAAGGTCGATGTCCGAATTATCGCCGCTACAAATATTGACCTTGCGACATCAGTGAGGGAAAAGAAGTTTAGGCAAGATCTCTACTACCGACTGAACCTTTTTCGTATCCAGATTCCACCATTGCGCGATCGGCGCGAGGATATCCCGCTTTTCGTCTCTGCGTTCATCTCCCAATTAAGCGCAGAACACGGTAAATCCATTACCGGTGTAACCCAAGATGCACTCAATTATCTCCAAAATGCTGATTGGTACGGCAACGTTCGTGAACTGAGGAATGCCGTAGAAACCGCTGTTATTCTCTCCACCACTGAAGAACTGCAACTTAAAGATTTCCCACTGGATTCGGAATCTGAGCAGAGGACCTCCTTACTTCCTGTGCAAACCGCAGGCACGCAACTCGCACCTATGCAGGTTGTTGACGCTACTGCCGAAGAAACTGAACTTCTCAATGTGCCAGGGGGTTCCTTGCAGGTTGTTGATACTTCTAGTAGGGCAATCGCCACAGAAAACATGGCGATTTACAAGACAATCTTGGGACTTATCCTTTCTGCAATCCGTTTGCTTGAACCAACTGCTGTCATGAGTGATGAGATGCCCTTTCTAATACCAGATGAGGATACCAGTTGGCTGCAAATTAGCGAAACAGACGACACAGCGGACGTTCTCAAAAAGGCATTGGAAGTTCTTTCAACAATCGCCAAAGTGCTTGAGAATCGAGCGCAGAATGGCGTTTTGCCGATAGAGGCACCGGTGGAGCAAAGCGGTAGTTCACAAGAGTCGGGTGAGTATCTATCCGTACTTGATGAGGAGGAAGTGATCGGCAGGGTCGGTATGACCATGGCAGAAATTGAGCGAGTGGCTATCCAAAAAACCCTCACAGAAGTAGGCGGCAACAAAACAGAGGCGGCGAAGATTCTTGACATTGGGGTACGAACCCTACACCGCAAGTTAGACGCTTATAAACAAGAAAACAGTGACAATGTAGATGCTCAAGAATAGGTGGAGAAGTTTTATGGAAAAGCAATTTTCCATAATAACATTTAAGAGCGTTTTAACTTAACGTGAGTTTGATAAATATTTGTGTATTTTTTCTATAAAGAGAACCCCTTTGGTATAATGAAGTTAATGTGAGTTTGATTAAACCTGAATCTCCACGCCAATGGGAACGAGTCACTCTTCTACCCCCCTTTATCCCCCGGCAAGCAGAGGGAAATCAAGGGAATGGCAGGAAAATGTTAGAAGGAAAGTGTCTCAAATTTTATTATCAAACTCACGTGAAGTTACCATCATTCTGCACTTTTTTCCAAAAATATTTGACATTTTTTACCTGTGTAGATATAATACCTGCAAACAAGAGTGGCTGGGGAAAAAGCGTGTCCCCGTGCCTAGGGGCAGCACTTATGAAAAATCGAGCGTTGAACTGCACACTTCAAAATCTTAACCTTTCAGGCGGTCCCTATCTGAGTGGGTGTGCTGCTCCGCGAAGTTCGCTTAGAGCCTTGTATTTACGGGCTCTGGCCCCCCCCCATTGTTTACATAAGTTAAGTATTTTAATTAATTTTACTTCACAAAGCAGTCTCGGTTTGTTGCCGTTGCTGCTTTTTTCGCGCCTGCGCGTGCATTTGCACGTTGCGGGCTATTTTTGTTGATCGGGATTTAGATTCACTCAACTTTTGGCGGACAGGTAGGTTTCCAAAGCCTCCTATCGCCTTGTGAATTGTCTATCTATAAGGAGGCAAATTTCTAATGAAAAAGTTTTATCAATTCACGCTCGCGACAGCGATTATTTTTGCGCTGCTTGTGAGTATTTCTCACTTTGCACTCGCGCAGGGGAAGGTCAACATTAAGGATGGCCCCATACCTGAAAAAGATTGGATGGTGGACCCTGCCGGGGAACTGAATGAGGACCATTCCAAGAACAAGAACTGGATCACCAAGTTTTACGGTCCTGATGGCAACTACGAAAATAACGGTGGTTTTTCAGCTTCCGCTCCCAAAGACCTCATTGAGGAAGGCACCGGTGGTAAACTCACGCAGCCTGACCTTTCAACCATTGACGGTTTGAAACTGACGCAGACCGTCGATATCGGATGGAAGGGTGCTAACGGGGGTGCTCGCAAGTGGACTGTCTTTGAAATTGATCCCGCTGATGCACACCACATGAACCGCGACGGTCCTGTAGATAACATGGACATGTATGCTATCTGCGTCATTGATGCCCCTGAAGACATGACATCCGTGATGTCTCCAGCGCATGATGATCACGCGCAGATTTGGATTAACGGTGAGAAATGGTATAACAATTCTCGCTGGACAGGTGCTGCAATGCAAGTTGACTACAATATTGAGGTCCAATTGGTAAAAGGCGCGAATATTGTAGTTTATCGATGCGGTGAATCGGGTGGGCATGCGTATATGAATCTGCATTTCGATGATAAAACACATGCCGAAGTCGATATCTATCCAGACAAAGCGAAAGACCAGAATAGTTTCTTCGATGAAATCGCTGGTGTTCTTGCTGTTGATCCCGTCGGAAAGTTGGCAACAACCTGGGCGGACATCAAACGGAACGACTAACGAAATGAAATCCCCTGTCTTTCTCTTAAGGCAGGGGATTTTTCTTACCCAACACCCTACATCACAATCCCTAATACACGCCTTTCCATAAACCCTGAAGATGACAACTATGTTCGCGAAGTCCCAACACCTACAATGGGTTTTCATGCTTTTATAGTAGATTTCGTAATTACTTATACACGCATAGCGTCGTCTGAACTCTGAGGTTATCTGTTCGGACTGGCACAGCCTAACAGGCTATGCTATACGTGTGAACTTGTTTTCGGAATTACTATTTGATCGTGGCAACAGGTGTCTGGGGTACCTACGTTGAGAGTCGGTAAAGCACCTGCGGTTGTCGGCAGTAAAATTTATCTCATTTGGGTAAAGAAGAAAACACGAATGTGCGAGAAATCGTAAATCTGTGGATGCAATTTGCAATATGGATTATAGTACTAGATAGTCGTTAAAATTTCGGAATTGATGAGTCGTGATGATTTTGCAAATCAAGTTGTATCTTTAGGGAAAGAAAACTAATGTCTGCATATTGCGTGAAAACACTGATAATGGCTTCATTTCCCGCTCTCGTTAGCACCAATCTTCAAATCCCAACACACCTCCACAAATGCCTATTTTTCGTATGTGTTAGTATTCTCGCGCTGATTCCGAGCGGATTGGCAGCGGAGACACCATCTGTTCCTGCTTTTCCGGGTGCCGAAGGTTATGGCGCAATGACCCGCGGCGGTAGAGGTGGAGAAGTCATCCTCGTGACGAATCTGAACGACGCTGGACCCGGTAGTTTGCGCGAAGCCTGTGAAGCAGAGGTACCTCGGATCGTCGTGTTCACGGTTTCAGGAACTATTACGCTTGAAAGTCGATTGACAATCTCTCACCCCTATATCACGATTGCTGGACAGACTGCCCCAGGAGACGGTATCTGTATTAAAAAACGCACTAAGTAGTTTTGGGCTTGGTTAAATCAGATTTTACAGATATTTTGAAGATTCATCTGGAATTTTTTCAAGCAATATTGAGATAGGACGCAGAGTTGAAAGTGAAACTGCTTGTGCTCGATAATCTCCACCTGTAAAAAGGGAAAAATCAGTATATTCAGCAGATCCCATAACTTCAGCTTAAAATTTCAGGCTTTCCTAGAGAAACTTCCAAAAAATAGTTTCTCTATGTCGGTTGTTATAGACATAACATCGTTCAGCAACATAGAGCGGTGTATACCCGGTGCTATAATGATGGTGATTTCCATACCAAGCCCGCTTAAGCAAAGACCAAAAGCCTTCAATGGTGTTGGTGTGTTTCTCACCCGCTACATATTGTTCTTGGTGATGGATAACTTCATGCTTCATTTGGCTACTTAGAGCATTATAGGCGTGATATTCATCCGTCATAAGTTCAGATTCTCTCACGTTAACGACACGTCTAATGAATTCCAATATATCGCGACCGGTTAATCCTTTTGCGACTTCAGCAACGACTTGGCCACCGCGTTCTACCGCACCGATAACAGCTGTTTTGCTGGTGCCACGCCCACGTGGTGCCGGTTCACGATCCGCTTTCTTATTTTCTTTACGAGGTTTGCCACCAAGATAGGTCTCATCAGCTTCTACAATGCCTTTGAGTAATGTAGAACTTGTTTTATTTGCCATTTCTGCACGAATACGACAGAGTATAAACCAAGCCGTTTTTTGAGTCAAGTTTAAATCACGGGAAAGTTGGTAACTGGAGAGACTTTTCTTAGCATTAAGTATCAAAGCGATAGCTAAGAACCACTTTTGTAATTCAATCTTTGTGCCTTGAAACACTGTGCCTTGCGTAACCTTAAAACTTGCTTTACAATCATAGCAATTATAGCGTCCTATGCGTCCATATTCGCCTATATCTTGCGTTTCATTCTTAGGTCCTATGTGTGAACTCTCACAGTGTGGACAAATAACACCAGAATGCCATCTGACGCGTTCTAAATGTTCAAGACATGACTCTTGATCAGGGAAACGTGCCATGACTTCTATAAGGTTCATAAAAAACTCCTTTATGTTTCAAAAGGAGTTGCCAAAAATATGCGACTTTCAGTATAATCATAGCAATCTTCTCGAAGCAACTCTGCTTTGAATGTGAGGGAGGCAGGCACCTCCCTTCTTAATTGCAATTATTATATCATTTTTGATACTCTTAAACAAGTCAAAAACCCTTTATTTATCTGGGTTTATCGCGATTTTTTATAGTTTTTTGTAAGCCCAAAACTACTTATTGCGAAAATTAAAATCTGAATAACGCCAGTTTGAAAAAAAATATTAGAGATCCAAAACGGACGCAAATTGAGCAAAAAAGCAATAGATTCACGCAAAAAGAGGTGGTTTTTAGGGAGA
>RKRR01000094.1 GCA_007571305.1 Candidatus Poribacteria bacterium
TCGTAGGATATCCATGCAATCTATCATCACTTGCTGATGTCTTGGAGTTTCCGCCATCGGTTCTCCGTCTGATTCGGGATAGACGAGTGTTGGGGCAGCGGCTATGTTTTTCTCCATCGTGCTATCTCCTGAAACCTCTTATAGTAAAATCGAAAAATATGTGAGTCCCTAGTAGGTGCGATTTTCGAACCGTATCTACCAGGGCGTCGGAATAATGACCTTAGCTGTCTACATCAACACGGATGGACAACTCCTCTAATTGGGTATCCGTTACAACAGAGGGAGCATGTGTCAGAGGGCAGAGCCCCTGTTGCGATTTTGGAAACGCGATGACTTCCCGGATGTTTTCTTCGTTGCGCATGAGCATCACAATGCGGTCTAAGCCGGGGGCGATCCCTGCATGCGGGGGTGTGCCGTAGGCTAAGGCATCTATGAAATAGCCGAACCGGCTTTCGACCTCTTCGGGTGTGATCTCAAGAATATCAAAAACTTTCTGTTGGATATCCCATTGATGGATCCTGACACTTCCGCTACAGAGCTCATACCCGTTGCAGACGAGATCGTAGTGTTGGCTCTGAACCTTCCCGGGATCTGTATCTAATAAGGGTAAAGTCTCTTCTGTCCCGCCGGTGAACAGATGATGGAAGGGTTCGTAACGATTCTCCTCCTCGTTCCACTCAAAGAGCGGATAATCAACGATCCACAGGAAGTTGTATCGGGTTTCGTCAATGAGGTTTAGTTTGCGTCCAAGGTGGAGGCGAAGATTACCGAGGGCATCAGCGACGACCTTCGGCTTGTCAGCAACAAAGAACATGATGTCGCCCGGTTTCGCGCCTGTTCTTTCTTGTGCGATTTCAAGCTGCTCTGTTGTGAAGAACTTGACAATGCCAGACGAAAATCCGTCTGTTGTAACTTTAACCCATGCTAAACCTTTTGCCCGGTAAGTGGCGACGAATTGGGTTAGATCGTCGATGTCTTTGCGAGAAAAGTCTGCACCCCCTGGGGCGGCAATGGCTTTAACCTGCCCACCGGTCGACAAGGTCCGTGTGAATACCTGAAACTCACAGTCCTGCATGACATCCGAGAGATCAGTAAGTTCCATGCCGAACCGCGTGTCCGGTTTGTCATTCCCGAACCGTGCCATTGACTCGTGATAGGGAAGTCGTAGGAAGGGTGTTTGGATAGGAATACCCCCCGCATCCTTAAATATACGTTTCATCAACCCCTCGGTCACCTCAAGCACATCGTCTACTCCGGCGAATGACATTTCAATATCAAGCTGCGTGAATTCCAACTGTCTGTCAGAACGGGTATCCTCATCACGGAAACACCGTGCTATCTGGAAGTACCGATCAACACCGCTCATCATCAAAATCTGTTTAAACTGCTGCGGTGATTGTGGCAGAGCATAAAATCTGCCCGGGTAATGACGGCTTGGAACGAGGACATCACGCGCCCCTTCTGGCGTGCTGTTCATCAAAATGGGAGTCTCAATCTCAAGGAAACCCCGCTCATTCATATAGTTGCGAGCTGCGAGTGCTGCCTGATGCCGCATTCCTAAAGTTTTTTGCATCTCGGGCCGACGCAGATCTATAAATCGGTAGCGCATCCGGATATCTTCCGCTACGTCAATATCGTCTTCAACGGGAAACGGCGGCGTTTTGGCAGTATTCAGAATATTCAGAGAATCCACAGCGAGTTCAATCTCACCCGTGTCAAGTTCCGGATTGACCGTGCCTTGGTAAATGCTGAGTTCTTCTTCGCCCTCCACATCTTCAATGACGATGTGATATGTCCGATTATTTTCGACATCGGTGAGCAACCACCGCGTGCCAGCGACGCGAGTCGCTACCTCAATCTCTTTGGAGAGCGTGTATTTCGTATCGACATCCGAAAACAGGGTTCGGAACGCTGGGGAAAGAGTGCCATCGGCGAGTTCCGTTTGGTAAGCAGCGTCCGCATGGAAGAGCAATTCACCGGGATCACGTTCGCGGACGGTACCACTAACGTTCAACACGAATTCACCTCTGACAGCATCGGCAAGCGCATGCGCCTTCTCGTCTATTTGTGGATCGAAGACAACCTGTGTGATGCCTGTTCTATCGCGTAAATCAACAAAGATAACACCACCATGATCCCGACGGCGATTGACCCAACCGTTGAGCTGCGCGGTCATACCGGCATTGGTTAAGCGTAGGTCCCCACAATAATGGGTTCGTTTGAGACAAGACGATATGGCTTCTTGGGTTTCTTGAGACATTTTTCTAATTTTCCTTGCTTATTTACCGGACGCAAGGGTTCCTCCTATAAGAATTCCCTACCATTTATAGCAGATTCCGTAATTACTTGGACACTTGTAGCATCGCGTGAACTCTGAAGTTATATCTTCTGATAGCACAGGAAACCGATAGCCTATGCTACAAGTGTGAACCTATTTTCGGATTTTACTATAAGGGAGAGCATTTTGTATTGTTAAACACCGGATCGTTTCTGAAATTCATATCAGAAATAAGATTAGAGCTTGCGCAGGCTGTGCTTCTGTAGCATCACCTGTTAGGTTATGCCAGGGAACCGTGTGTTTTTTGTCGGTTCGCCCGCTTAGAGACTGTGTGATTGTCAAAATTGCATAAGTCCTGAAGATATTATTTTCTCAGCTGTTCAAGTTCATTTTCAATCTGTTCTCTTGCGCTCAATAACTCACTCGGATCTGCGGTAACACGGACGATTTCATCGAGTGCTTCCAACGCGCTGCCATAGGACTCTATCTGTTTTTGCGGTTGATTCATGGCAGCGTAAACGTTTCCAAGGATATAATAGGAACGCCACGAATTGGCATCTACCGCGATTCCCTTCCTGCTATATCTTTCAGCCTCCTTTAGATTTTCCAATTGCAGATGGAGGCCCGCCATTGCCGCAAAAATAGGCGCAGGTAGCTGCGTGGTTGTCTCCTGTCGTTCAAGTCGTTCGTAAGTCCGAAGGGCATCCCTGTATCGTTCTTGGCGTTCATATAGGGGACCTAAGAGTAGATAAACCTCAAATCTCTTGGGATCGAGTCTAAGCAATTCCTCAAGTTCTCTCGTTGCCTTTCCGAGTTCACCTTGCATCTCATACAACGTCGCTAAATGAAGGTGTCCCTGAATATCCCCAGGATTTTGCGCCATCGTCTGTTGTACCTGCTTCTCAATCTGTCGGAGTTCTTCTTGCTCACCTTCACGGATTAAGCCCGCAACGACACCGAAGTTATATCGGATTGTTTCGTCAACAGGGTTGATCTCTACAGCATCGTTCATGAGTGATGCGGCGTTCTGGTACTGTCCACTCGCGTAAGCAATCTGTCCACGGATTAACCGCTGCGTGGCTCTGAAATAGGTATCGAGTTTCTCTCGAACGGTCCGTTTCTCTGCGAGTGTTGCGCCGTAGTTTGTAAGATACGGTAGCACACGCTCCCGGTGTTCTGACATCCCTTTAACGTTTTGCATTGTCGTCCCTACCAAGTCTGCCCCACGAAAGAATTCCAATCGAGGCCGGTTGTCTGTGTGAATAGGGCCGGTGCCAGCGTATTGACGCACCGTTTCAGGTCCCATCATGAAGGAATCGAGCAGTGACGGACCGTCGAGGTCATCGGCAGCGAGCCCTTCATGGATACTCGCGATCTGTGCACGTGCCATGAAGTTTTTGTAGTCAATTCGGAGAGGCTCAGGTGTGCCGATGAGAATCACAAAATCGGGTGTGTATTTGTACCAGAGCGTTGTATGTGGGAACACCTCAATGAAGGTACGCACAATCATTTTATAATGCCCCTCCGGTAAGCGATGCAACGGCACCCACTGACACATAATCCCATCTTCGCTCAGAATCCGACGACACAGTCGGTAAAAATCAGCAGTGTAGATATTGGAACTTCCCGCGCTCACAAGCGGATGGATAATCCCTGTTGAGATCATATCGTATTTCTTCTTCGTCATCAAAATATGGTTGCGTCCATCATTGAGTCTGTAACGAAACAGCGGATTCTCAAACACATTTCCGTTGACGTGCGTGAAATGCTGTTGTGCAGCGGAAATCACACCACTGGACAACTCTATCGCATCAACCCGCACACCGTGTTGCGTTATTGAATGTGAGGTGAGTCCCATGCCGAACCCAACGACGAGTGCTTGTTTCGGGCGCGGGTGCAACAATAGCGGTAGGTGCGCAATGACGCGATGCGATGGTGAATCCCAACGCGAGGCATCTGCCGCTTGATTTGTATCTACATAAAGACGGTAGACCCCTTCATCGTCTTTCAGCGTCGTTACCGTTGCGTCCACTTCTTCGTTGTAATCAATGAGTGTATCCCCGGGGCGTTGTGTTTTGAAAATAGTACTCTTGAGAAAAAGCGGTTGATTCACTGTAAGCAAAAGAACCACAGCCAACCCGACATTGAGAACCGGCATTCCTATACCTACTCCTTGGAGAAGGGCTCTCCACGTCTCGGTTAACCTTCCACTTCTCAAAACAAGCAAACACCCGATGCCTGTGTTCAAGGCTACCGTCAGCACGATACTGGGTCGGATACCTAAAAGTGGGACCAGGATAAACCCTGCACAGAACGCCCCCAAAATGCTTCCGACCGTGTTGACTGCGTAGACGTTTCCGATACTCCTGCCCAATTGGCGTGCGCTGCCGGTATAAATCTTCGTTACCAATGGAAAACTTGCCCCCATCAAAAATGTCGGCAAACACATCACAAGAAAGCAGGAGAAAAACGCCCAAAACCTGCTTGCACCGAACGTCGATTGAAGTGCTTGGCTCATCCCGTACAACTCCTCAAACGCCGGCATTAAGATAAGCGCGAAAAGCCCGATACCGAGTTGGACGATGCCGAAGACTGCGATGGGTTGTTTCATCTTGTCGACCCAGCGCGAAAACACCATACTTCCGAGCGCGATACCGAACAAAAATGCGGCAAGCATCGTCGCAAACGCATACGTTGTGCTACCGAGGAAGAAGACCATGATACGGGTCCATAACACCTCATACGCCAAAGCACAGAACCCGGAGATACCTATCGCCCACAACACCAATTGTCTTTCAGATGGATCGGAGGTATCTACAGTTTCCGTTTGTTGGACTTCTTCAGGATGCTCCTCTACTTCTGTTCCTGATGCTTTCTGTGCCAAAGTTAATGCGACCGCTGCCACACCGAAATTAATAGCGATACCGATGCCGAGCGTCCATCGGATGCCCAACGCCTCAATTAGGAAAAAGCCCGCCGCCACAGTTCCGACAACGGCACCGAAAGTGTTCAACGCATACAGGATTCCGATGTTCGTACCGAGTTGTTCCAGCCTTTTCACAAAAAATCGGGTTAGGACAGGGAGTGTGCCACCCATCAACGTGGAGGGAATTAGGATGACCCCGAACGTCAACACGAACCGAATAAGCGAGAGGGTATAGAATTCTGATGTGACGTTGCGATGAATCAGCACATAAATCGCGCCGAGTGCCGCTAAAATGAGGGGCCAAATGAGGCAGAACACACCGATGCCGGCTTCCAGAAGTGCGTAGAGTCGCAGGGGAGATTGTGTGCTTTCGTCAATCTTCTTACCGAAGTAGTAACTACCGAGTGCCAATCCTGCCATAAACGCTGTCAGAACGGTACTCGTTGCGAAGACGGTGCTTCCGAAAATGAGCGTCAACTGCCGCATCCAGATGACTTGATAGATGAGGCCACTGGCACCGGAGAGGATAAAGATGAGCCAAACGATGGGTTTGATATATCGCATTTTTAGGATTGCCCTGGGAGAAAGTAGTACCTGTGAGCACTACCTCCTGTATTTTTTGTAAGAAAATTCAAGTATAGAGTGAAGAGTCGCAAGTGTTGTCCCTTTCGGATAAATTGCACGCATCGCGTAATAACTCTCAAAATGACACTCGTTGTTAAACCGTTCCGCCTCCTCTTCGGTTATCCAGATAGTAAATCTTGGATGTCCATAAAGGTCGACACCGAATATTGGACTACGTCCTCGATAAAAACCGCAATACCATTGCTGAAATTTGCAGGTTAACTGCCAATTCTGTGCTTCAATCCCATTACACCGAACATAACTTAATTACATCGTATAATATCCTAATTCGTTCAGAATTTCAAGGAGAATCGCCTATCTGGTTGTGTAGAATTTTTGATACGAAGTCATCAAAGAATCATTCTGAAATTGGCAAAATTCTTTATTCACTTTGCTGTGAAGGGGCTTCCTGCACAATAGGAATGACGTAACTTCGGATTGTCAAACCGTTTATTGTCGATGTTTCTAAACGCGGCTCTGGCTCCGCACGGTGATCGAAAACCACGTAGTATCCTTTGCTCGCTTTTTCCGAGTTGAGATACACAGCGAGTCGCGCTTTACCTGCTTCATAACGACGGGGGCCTTCCCAAATTTTTGTCTCGACGATATATTTTTCTGCATTGTGGAAGATAACGAGATCCATCCTACCACGCCCAGTTTGCACTTCAAGCGACATTACACCGCGAATCAGACTCACAAACTGGTCGAGGTAGGCGTAGAGAAGGTCTTGGCCGACGAATTCTTTCGGTGTTTCCGGGACTTGGAGTATCCGAAATCCTACGCGCGCGATGAAATTCCGGAAGTTGTCGAGGAGGCGTTCCATATTAATCTGTCCTGTCGGCATAAGGTAATCGAGAAAATCGGTATCTTCAGGCAGGTAGTCCCGCTCCAGTCCGTTGATCATCGGTTTGAATGCTTGTAGGATACAGTGCTGATAAATCGGATTGAGAATCTGGCACATACCGTCAGATCCCTTTCCGATAACGCCGTAAGTCGCGAGTTCACTGATGAGTTCCTGGCGTAGGTTGAAGCGTAGACCTCTCTCGTAAGAGACGATTTCCATCAGAAGTTTTTTAAAGCGCGGGTCTCTACGAATATTCGTCACCAGATGCGTAAGATTGGTGTTATTTTCTTCTATAATCTCTGCGTATGCCTTTGAGAAGTGTGTCATTCCAATCGCCTCGGTTTTCGGAACGTTCATCTCCTCAGTGAGGATTTGCGCGAATCGATTGACGAGGAAGGGCTGCCCGGCAGTCTGTCTGTGAATGTTCTCAATGACTTCCGGCGTGAAGCCTTGGCCGACTTCATCTGTATACTGTGCCAGGAGCTCGCGGACCTGCTCAAGAGTGAAATTAGGTAAGGTGAACTCGTCTTGGATATTGAAGGGCGAGATAGAGCGGTCTAAATTGAGTTGTGCGCTGCTCTTAACTCCTACAATACCAACACTGTAGGGGCATGCATGCATGGAACGATGAACGTAAATATTGCGAAGCGAATGAAGGAAACCACTCACAGAATCACGGGGGATACCATCAAATTCGTCAATGATGATGACAAGTTTTTCGTCTCCGAGAAAAGCCCCAAACTGTTGAAAGAATCTGAGCATTGCAACGTGATCCGTTAACTTCGTATTCTTTAAAAATTGGGTGAGCGTTTCAGAAGGGACGATGCCTCGTCTCTGGAAAACGCGCTCAATCTCCTCGTAAATCGTCTGATAGAGTGAGGCATAAAAATCGGACGCGGGATAGTCTTCATACACTTCAAAATTGACTTCAATTGGAAAGTAGGTTTCTGTAACGTCGGATGCGAGGGATTCAAGAGCCCATTGGAAGAACGTGGTTTTGCCAGTCTGGCGAGGTGCGAGGATAACGATATACCGCCCCTGTTTGACGCGTTTGATGAAATCAGCAAGTTCCGCTTCGCGTGAGACTACGTAATTCTCTTCAGGATTCACGGGGCCATAAGTGCCAAATGTTCTCATTTTTTTATAAATTAGGGTTACAACCCGAATTACGTATTCTCCACGGTCAGGACGTTATCCGTTCAGCCAATTTATTCCGCGGATCCTAATTTCTTCTCCAATCGCTCAATGTAGCGAAACGTCGTGGAAAAAATCATGTCAAGTGTGGCGATGTCCCGTGCTTCTAATGGGGCGCGGGAGAAGACCCTCCGCAGCGACTTCAGATACGTCTCCCATTCTTGGTTATACGGCGACATACCTACCTTATCCAGCAGGCGGATCACACGCCCGTAGAACTCTTCAAGGGCGTTCACTTCGGCATAATCAATCTCGGACGGCGGGTACCCGTTCAAACTTGCAATGAATACCTCATAAGCAAAGATCTGGACTGCTTGCGCCAAATTCAGAGACGGATTTTTTGTAGCCATCGGCACACTGGCAGTCAACTGGCAAAGACTTATGTGATCAGTGGATAAGCCAAAGTCCTCGCGTCCGAACAGCAGCGCGACAGGTTTGTCCTGCGAAATTGTAGCGATCATCTCTGCGGCTTCCCTTGCGGGAATAGGCTGTGGCAAGCGGACATCGCGGCGACGGTGTGTCGTCCCGACCAGATACTGGACACCCTCAAGCGCGTCTTTCAGTTCGGGGACGACGTGGCAATTTTCGAGAATATCCTTCGCTCCGTGTGCCATATACCATGTCGCATCAACGTCTTGGAAAGGCACCGGGTTCACCAGATAGAGCTGCGAGAGTCCCATCCCCTTCACAACTCTGGCGACAGAGCCGATGTTCCCAGGCTCACGTGGCTCAAAGAGGATGACCCGGACGTTAGCGAGATTCTCCGGGACCGCAACAGGAATAGCACGGAAACTTCCGGTGGGTTGAATCGTTTTCGTGTGGGCGTTTGTTGACATATCATTAGGGTATCTGAAACCGCCCGAATTGTCAAGCCAAATTGCTTCAGAACGGCTATGGACTTAACAAAGTGCTTGCAATTTACGACACTTTAGGGTATAATTAAAAAAGCATAAATCGTGAAATTTAGATAATAGCAAATCTAAGGGGCATCGCTTGCAAGTCTATATTATAGCCCCGCACGTTCGTTTTCCTTCGTGTGGCTTGCAGGTATCTAAAACTTGCTGTTAGGAGAAAGCCCTGTAACGGCACAATATTTACAAAGGAATTTATCTGTCTCATGTCAACTAAAGTAGGTATTAATGGTTTTGGTCGGATTGGTAGAAACGCTTTTCGAGCAGCATTACAGAACCCTGAATTAAATATAGATTTCGTTGCCATCAACGATCTGACAAGCCCGGAGACACTCGCACACCTTCTCGAATACGACTCCATTCACGGTATCTTGTCCGATGAGATTGCTGCCACAGACAACGGATTGGTGGTGAATGGGAAAGAGATACGGGTTCTCGCTGAGCGTGACCCCGGTAACCTACCGTGGGGTGAACTCGGTGTGGATGTCGTTATTGAATCCACCGGTTTCTTCACGGAACGGGAAGATGCCGAGAAGCATATCACTGCTGGTGGTGCGAAAAAGGTAGTCATCTCCGCCCCCGCGAAGGGTGAAGACATCACGATTGTGCTCGGTGTTAATGACGATAAATACGATAAATCGGAACATCATGTCATCTCTAACGCCTCGTGTACAACGAACTGCCTTGCCCCCGTCGCCAAGGTCCTCCATGAAGAGTTTGGAATTGAAAGCGGTTTGATGACGACTGTTCATGCCTATACTGGTGACCAGCGGGTTCATGACTTCCCACACTCCGACATGCGCCGCGCACGTGCCGCAACGCTCTCAATGATTCCGACGACAACTGGTGCCGCTGTTGCAGTTGGGAAAGTCCTACCAGAATTGAACGGTAAACTCGATGGATTCGCAATCCGTGTTCCGACACCGAACGTTTCCGTTGTTGACCTCACCGTCGATCTCAAGAAGATGCCGAGTGCTGAAGCAGTCAACACATCATTGAAAGAAGCCGCAGAAAGCAGTTTGGATGGAATTCTCGGCTATTCCGAACTCGACCTCGTTTCAGCGGATTTCAACGGGAACAAACTCTCCTCTGTTCTCGATGCTCCCTTTACTAAAGTGATTGAAGGTGGGTTAATCAAAGTCCTCTCCTGGTACGATAATGAATGGGGCTATTCCAACCGTCTCGTCGAACTCGTCGATCAGGTTTTTTAATTGACCTTGCGGATACGTATGGGCTGCTTGTCTCTTGACGTTTTTCGTGTTCAAGTTACCTGCATCGCTGTTGCAGGCTTAGGTTTTTGGTAAAAGTTCTCAACGCCGTTAGAACATCACCAAAACCTGCGCGTAACGGAATGGAGCGCAGTCCAGGAGGCCAGAGTTAAAAATATGAGAACACCTATCATTGCGGGAAACTGGAAACTGAACAAAACCATTTCAGAGGCGGTAGCACTCACAACGGCACTAAAGGCATTCGTTGCAGACAATACCGGGGTTGAAATCATCGTTGCACCGCCGTTCACTGCACTCTCCGCTGTCAGTGATGCGATAGTGGGCAGTAACATTCGTCTTGCCGCCCAAGATGTCTATTATGAGGACAGCGGTGCCTTTACCGGAGAAGTCTCTGCGCCCATGCTGAAGGATGCGGGGTGTGGCTACGTGATTATCGGGCATTCGGAACGGCGACAATATTTCAGTGAAACGAACGGTAGCGTCAACCAAAAAGTGAAAGCGGCGTTAGCACACGGTTTAAAGCCAATCATCTGTGTCGGTGAGCAGCTCGAAGAACGGGAAGCTGAACAAACTGAAGCGGTGATCGATAGCCACGTTATAGCGGGTATTGCAGGCTTATCCGCTGCTGACCTTTCATCCTGTGTCATCGCCTATGAACCAGTTTGGGCAATCGGCACTGGGGAAACCGCCACGCCTGCCCAAGCGCAGGAGGTCCATAACTTCATTCGAGGTTTGCTAACAAAGGCTTATTCGGCGGAAGTCGCTTCGCGGATATGCATTCAATACGGGGGCAGCGTTAAACCGGAGAATGCCGCAGAACTCATGGTGCAGCCTGATGTAGACGGTGCGCTCGTTGGCGGCGCAAGTCTTGAGGCGGAATCGTTCGCACAAATCGTAAAAATGGCAGTCAGTAGTCAATAGTCAGCAGTCGGTTAAGAAGTTACTTGTAACAATTGATCTAAGTTGCCAGTTCTGTAGCATAACCTGTTAGGTTGTGCATTTTCGGGCGCAGGAGACTAACGGTTTCCTATGCTACGAGATGAATATCTAAAATTGTGTCCGTAGCAACTTGGGTTAACAATTAACAATTCGCCACTTCTTGGAGTCCTTCAAGTTGGGGGAGATTGTTACAAACAGCTCTTTACCGATAGCCGACTACCTATTAGGAGGAAACCATTAGATGGAAATTATTATCGGTTTCGTAGTGTTTCTTTTCGTGCCGGTCTGCGTTGTCTTGACGCTGATTATTTTATTACAGGACAGCAAAGGTGAAGGGCTTTCGTCAAGCGCATTTGGTGGCGCGGAAATGCAGTCTGTTCTCGGAGGACGCGGGGCCGCGACCTTCCTCAGTAAACTGACAACATGGCTTGCTATCGGGTTCATGGTCATTTCACTGTTCCTGATGCGTTTCTATGGCGAAGGTGACGGTGGAGCACTCACGCCGATCGAAAACGAAGCAACACAGGAAGCCACAGCCGAACCTGTCGACACCACGGACGAAGGAACCGTTGAAACAACCACAGATGGTGGCAGTGGAAACGCTGCCGACGACACATCAAAGACAGAACTTGACGGCGGCACCACTGACAGCACAGAATAGTTTTTAATTATTCCATGCGGAGTAACAACAGACTTTGGACTTTGACGTGCGTTGATCAAATCCGCCTGAGCCGTTGTTGCAGGCTGCTGTCTTGGGTGAACCAAAGCACATAGCCCGTAATGTAATGGAGGGCGGATATACGGAAAGGAACGTCAAACCTGAAATCGACCTGACCGAACCGCAAGGAAAATTAAAAAAACGCTTTCATGGACGGTACATCCACTCGTTGAGAATTGGCGCAAATCCATCTTATTAGGGGTTTTTCTAACCCTTTTTTTAATCGGCATCTACTGGGGTTTCCAATCAGTTCACATCGCCCTACTGTCTGCTACTTTTCTGATCGGGTCGCTCTATAAGTATTTTCTTCCGTTTCGCCATCAATGTGAAGCGGATAAACTTATCATCACAAGTTGCTGCTATAAATTGGAGCGATCTTGGGAAACATTTCGCAGCTTTTATATTGACGCGAACGGCGTGCTGCTCAGCCCGTTCGCGCATCCCACACGTCTTGAAAACTTCCGTGGTGTTTACGTCCGATTCGGAAAACACTCCCCTGAGGAGGTCATTGATTTTATCACCAACAAGATTGATTTTGTCACACGAGAGGAGTAAAATGAACATTTCTGAATCAAACTACACACAGCAGATTAAAACCGCAGATGAATTGAAAACCGCCGTTTCAGATGCGGTAGACACGCAAAGTGTTACGGATATTCACACACACCTCTTTAGTCCTCCGTTCGGTGAGTTGTTATTGTGGGGAATTGATGAGCTGTTGACGTATCACTACCTCATTGCTGAAGTATTCCGCAAATCCGATGTCTCATACCAACAATTTTGGGCGATGTCGAAAGCAAAACAGGCAGAACTGATTTGGCAGACACTGTTTATTGAAAATTCACCTGTGAGTGAGGCATGCCGCGGCGTTGTGACGACTTTAGATGCGTTAGGCTTAGATGTCAGTTCGAGAAATCTACGGGATTACCGTGACTATTTTACGGATACTACCGTCGATGCCTTCATTGACGTTGTATTTGAGTGTGCGAAAGTCTCTAAAGTGGTGATGACAAACGATCCGTTTGACTCGGCAGAGGCACCGGTGTGGGAGTCTGGAGACACTGGTGACACGCGCTTTGAGGCGGCCCTCCGGATGGATGTTCTCATCAATACCTATGAAGAAATCGGTTATGAACACCTCCGTGGTCTCGGCTACGATGTCGATCCCAGTTTATCAACGAAAAAAACCTACAAAGAGGTCCGCCGATTTTTGGAAACTTGGATTCAGCGGATGAATCCAAAATATATGGCGGTCTCTCTCCCACCCGATTTTCAATATCCCGATGAGGGGGTTCTCGGGCGGCTCTTTGACAACTGTATCTTACCGATCTCTCGTGAATTTAACGTTCCATTCGCGCTCATGATCGGTGTGAAACGCGCTGTTAATCCACAACTTCAGATGGCAGGCGATGGGAGTGGTAAGGCGGATTTGACAAGTCTGGAAACGCTGCTCCGCGAAAACCCTGACAATAAATTTCTCGTTACGCTTTTGTCCCGTGAAAACCAGCATGAATTGTGTGTGATTGGTCGGAAATTCAAAAATCTGATGATATTCGGATGCTGGTGGTTTATGAACAATCCGAGTGTCATTGAAGAGATCACGCGAGAGCGGATTGAATTGCTCGGTTTGAGCGTTATTCCGCAACACTCCGATGCTCGAATTTTGGATCAGCTCGTCTACAAATGGAAACACTCACGGCAGATTATCGCAGATGTCTTGGTGGAGAAATACCAAACGCTTCTGGATGTCGGATGGACGTTGACTTCGACAGAGGTTGAACGGGATGTCAGTAACCTGTTCGGTGGTAATTTCGATCGTTTCTTAAACGGGGACTAATTTTTTAATTTTCCTTTGAAGCAGAAGGGCATAGTTAGGTTCTAACAATCACAAGGCGTACCTTTGCATTTTGGGCAACCCTCTGCGTAGATTTTCGCGGCATCCTCAAGGGAAATACCGAGCAGGCTTGCTAACGTAGCGAGCCATGCGAAAACATCGGCGAACTCCTCGCGCAGTCGTGCCATATCCTGGGGTTGCTTGCGAATCTCTTTTGCTAACTCACCCACTTCTTCAACGAACCATGTGAAGTTGAGAGGGACCCCGCGCTCAGCATCGCGCGTGTAATAGATATCTTCAATCTGTTTCTGAAACGTTTCAATTGTCATTTTTTAATTTATGGACTCCTGGTGTGCTGCGTCCGTTGTTCTTGCAGGTTTCCGGTTAATTCTGTTATGTAAATTCCCTAATTACTCATACACTCGTATCGTCGTGTGAACTATGGAGTTATATGCTCTAATAGGGCACAGGATATCAACGATTTCCTATGCTACAAGTGTGAACCTGTTTTCGGATTTTATTATAAATAGGACTTACGCAGCAGCGATTTATATCGCAGGAGACTTCAGTTGTTGACACAGGTATTCAGAAAGTAATCCGTGTTTGACTTGATAAAGCGTTTT
>RKRR01000166.1 GCA_007571305.1 Candidatus Poribacteria bacterium
GGATTTCGCCAACATTAAGCGACGGTATCAATACACCCCTGAAGCATCTATTGACCAAATCATAAAAGTGTATAACTAATTATTGACTTTACTATAATGGTTCTGCATGTCAGTTTAAGAAAATTGGGCATACACACTCTTAAACTGTCGGAGATAGCGGGTAAACAGAGCAACAGCCCTTATATCTTGACGTTCAAGGGAAAACTGATAAACACCACTGCCTTGTCTTCCATCGGAAAGCGTGTATAATCCGCTTGCCTGACGACCTATCGCTATAAGCCCAACAGCATAGCCGCCAACCCGTGGGGTTATTCCAGTCGAACCTGTAGAAATAGTGATAAGTCCCGTAGCGGCGGCATTTCCAAAAGCCAAACCCCCCGCGGATATTGCACCGATCGCGATGATCCCACAAGACACACTGCCGATAGCAACAACTCCAACAGAAACAGCACCTATCGCAACAACTCCAAAGGAGACTGCTCCGAAAGAGACAATACCAGATGCGATCGCTCCAAAAGTTATATCCCCCAAGACAGGTAGAAGTGGCGTAATGTCGATTTTGACCAGTTCCAAACACTTCGCTATGCCGTACGCCAAGAAAGGCGAAAAAGCCAAAATCCATAAAATTGCTACCGATATATGCCACCTCAGAACATAAGCATCAAAGGTTTTTTTGAAAGTTTTCGAGTCAAAAGTTTTTGCCATCTTTTTCTCCTCATTAGCAAATTTGCGTTTTATTATAGGGCCTAAAATAAACGAGATTAGAATCTTCTTCAGGATTTCTAAATGTAGAGACACCTAGATCTTTTTTCATAATTTCAGGAGGTGGACATGGAATCAAATCAGAAGGAATTAAGGGCTCGTTGTGTATTGATGTTATTAAAAATATATCTATCTTTTTTATGTTTTGAATCACTTTGGGATTTTCAGCATTCGCGCATTCCATCAGAAGAATTTCTGGAAATACAAAAGCATACTTTTCGTTTAACTTGTATATATCTCCTACTGTCACTCTTTCTAAAACAGATCGATCAAAGATAGAACATTCCTTTCCTTCGCGAATTATACTCCAGTCAGTTGCTACATTGATTTTCATGATGTTCTCCATCCAACCTACGGGCTTATGTGAACTCACATTAATGTATCACAGGAATCCCCATTTTTGCCAATGCCCGATTAAGAAATTTTCTTCGCCATTCTACTGTCTGAAGAATAGAGTGACAAAACCGCTAAAACCTCCTGGGTTTCCCGTTTTGTTATTTTGACTTGTTGTGAGGTAGCATAGGTTTGGACAATATAGTCCGCATTGATCTTTTCAAATTCAAAATATCTTTCAGTTAATTTCATACCAGTAGCTTGGGTGTCTTCTGACTGTTCCAATACTTGTTCGGTTGTAACCTCTTTGGTTGATGGGCGCATGACAACTTTGACACCGGAACTGATGATTGCTTGTTCTATTTTGTTTCCAAATTCAACTTCGGACAGATAACTATTTACTGGAATCACAACAAAAGATGGTGACTGTGGGACATCACGAAGAGCAACGAATTGAGTTGAAAAACAACCTACCGTAGTTAGAACGAAAATTACGAGTATCGAACCGAAGAGTTTATTAGCATTGAAATACATCTTATAACTTATTTTCCTTTACTTCAAAACTGATTGATGTCCCAAATGGTGTATTAGATGACACTAGTGCGCCACCGCTGTCTCTATTTATTTTTTCCAATTGCGATAAAATTGCTGGAGGCGTAGCATTCGCGTTAAAAAGGTCGTCTTGGTACCTGGCACTTGATGTGGAAATCCGTCCGATAAACCTAAGAGAAATTATATCTCGCCATTTTCTTGAAGGCGTTCGATAAGTTTCTAAATTGTCAAGGTCGATGTCCTTTTCAACTCTATCTCTGTAAAGTATTTCTGCAATTTGTATCGGTTTGTAAAAATGGACTCTGGCTTTTTTGATAACAGTGTCAAGCTGGTCTTTGGCTGTTTTGTTGTCCATTACGCATAAGCATTCATTTTATTTTTGAAAAGAAACAATTGCTCTTCTAGTCGTATCATCGGTTTTCGTTGTTGCAGTGCTTGCAACATTTTTTTCCAATCGCGTCAACCACCGGAATAGCGACACTATTTCCTGTCTGTTTTCTAATCTGCATCATATTTCCTACAATCTCGAAGTCCTCAGGAAACCCTTGCAAGCGCAGCAATTCCCTGCCGGAGAGACGCCGAACTCCATTCACTAAAAGATAGTTGTAAGAGGCACCGGCTCTTAACGCGCATGAATAGGGTAACACGGAAATGTTACCGCCCTTGTTTTCATGCCACATAGACGGGAAGAACGGTGTGCCTTTGCACTTTTCACGTCTCGATTTCTGGATGCGTGCCGATGCAAATAGGCTCGGATCAATATCTTCGTCAGGCTCCAGTATCTCTGATAGGGATTTGTACGCGCCGATGGGCTTCGGAAACTCAAATGCTATCGGTTCACGAAACCCGGCGATGAAAATCCGTTCTCGTTTTTGTGGCAATCCGAAGTCAAGAGCATTCAGGACCTTGTGATAAGTCGTATAGCCTAATTGCGATAATTGTTCCTCTATAATTGTGAAGGTTCGCCCCTTGTCGTGTGTAAGTAGCTGCTTCACATTTTCGAGGAGGAACGCATCCGGTTGTTTCCGTTTCAGAATCCGAGCGATGTCGAAAAACAGTGTGCCGCGCGTATCCGCGAAGCCTTGCTTATCCCCAATAATGCTGAAGGGTTGGCATGGAAAGCCCAGCAATAGAATATCGTGGTCCGGAATATCGGATTCGTTAATTTGGGTAATGTCGCCAGCAGGTGTCTCGCCGAAATTATGCGCGTAGGTTTGCTGAGCATGTTTATCCCATTCGGAACTAAACACACATGTTCCACCTAACTTATCATAAGATATACGCATTCCACCGATTCCAGCAAAGAGGTCAATAAAATTAAAATTACCCATTTATTCACAAATTCGTCAATATATGCTAATATTATGACGCTGTTGTTATCGTATGTCAAGTAAAAAACGTGAAAAATCCAAAACTATGTATGGTCTAATGACTTATATCAACGCTGCTGTAGATGTCATGCAAGCGCAGTTCACATTCAATTGAAGCAAGCAGCATTACATCTTCAAATTCCCGAAATTCGCTGCGCAGCCAATCGGTGCCTTCCCAAAAATAATGTTCGACACAGACCCGATCTTGAGAGACAAGGACGTATTCTCGCAAAAACGCAAGCTGCTGATAATGCCAGAATTTCTCGCCTTGGTCCCGTGCTTCTGTTGATGGAGAAAGCACCTCTATGATGACAGTTGGATTGAGAAGTGTGTCCGATCTGTTATCCTCTGCCTCGGGTTCACCATAGAAAACGACGACATCCGAATAGAAGTAGGATCCTGTTTCGCTGACCTTGACCCGCATATCACTTGTGGCAGCTTTACACTTCCTGCCTTGCAATTGGGTGCGGAGCTCGCCAAAAATGTCTCCGGTGATGAAATTATGTGCGAAACTCGTCCTCGACATCGCGACAATTCCGCCACTGAGGTACTCATATTTCGTAAGTGCTTTACGTTCAAAAGCGAGATATTCTTCGGGTGTCAGATAAGTTCTTGCTGCAATAGATGGCATGGCCCCTCTATAAATTGTATATGTAACGTCAGTTTATAGTAGATTCCGTGATTACTTGGACATTTATAGCCTCGTGCGAACTCTGAAGTTATCTGTTCTGACTGGCACCGCCTAACAGGCTATGCTACACGTGTGAACCTGTTTTCGGATTTTACTATAAAAAAATAGGAGAGGTCCAAAGCGGACACACATTGATCAAAAAAGCAGGACATTCACTCAAAAAGAGGCGGTTTTTAGGATATATCCCCGAAATCTCCTTTATCCGTGGGACTTTAACCGGAAATGCGTCTATCCTGAATATTTATCAAACTCACAGTAAAATAAAGATTCAAGCATTGATTTGGTGACTCATAATTTACGATGCACATAGGAAGTATAGACAGGCACAACAACCCACCCACACTATATACCTCAAAACCGCGTAATCTACCGCATCGACATCTGTTCTTGGGTCTCTAACTTCCGACGGAGAACAACTCCCCACTGTCCAACAACCCACAACGTTTTACCATCCTTGGAACGGGTGATGACATAGAGATTGTTGTCAATATCGGTGTGCTCCTGCTCCCACGTTTCGCCACCATCGGTTGAACGAACGATCGTTCCTTCTTCACCGACGGCATAGATTTCCTGTTCAGAGAGTGCGACGATGCCGTGGAGGTTCTTGGTGATCCCAGTCATTGTTGGTTGCCACGTAAAACCACCATCGATCGTTTTCAGGACCATACCGGCTTCACCTACCGCCCATCCTGTGCGCTTTGCGACAAATGAAACCGCATTGAGATCGTAATTCGATTTGGTCTCATGCATCCGCCAATACTCACCACCATTGATGGTGCGTTGGGTTACCCCGCCTCGTCCAACTGCCCAACCGAGGGGCGCGAATTTCATATCCACATCCATAAGTGTGTCGTTTGCAGTCGTGCGTTGAGGTGTCCACGTGGGCCCCCCATCTTTGTTATGAATGATGTATCCGAGTCTGCCGACAGCCCAGCCCTCAGAAAACTTACCGAAATCAACATCGTTCAGCGAGAACGTACCAGGTGAGTCGCCTTCCATGAAAGGTGGTTGTTCAGGTGTATCTCCGGCTGTCCAAATCGCGCCATCTGTCGTATAAAGAACTGTTCCGTCGCGTTGCATGGCCCAACCCCATTTTGGCTCAAGACTCGCAAAGTGTACACCGATGAGACGTTGACGTGTCCGACTTGAAAGCGTCTTCCACGTCTGTCCACCGTCTTGGGTTTCTAACAACACACCGCCGTCCCCTGCTATCCAACCGTTTTTGTCATCGTAGAAAAGGACCTCTCGGAAGTCATTGCGCTGCTGTTCACCGAGTTGACGTTCCCATGTCTCCCCACCGTCTGTCGTGTGATAGATGCTGCCGCCACGTCCAACAGCCCATGCATGTTCTGCATCCAAGAAATAGACATTAGCGATTCGGCGTGCCCCGCGTCTGCGGCGCCCTTCAGGTTCTGGTGGTGGAGGTGGTTGTTGCTGCCGCTGTGCCGCTGGAGGAGTCGCCCGTTCCGCATTCGGTGGGAGTTCACCCTCAGGAGCAAAACGCCCTGGACGTTGTCGCTGCGCTCGCAGCCGATTTTGAATTTCCTCCGGTGTCTCGTCATAAGTTAGCGTCGGTCCCTCTGAAACCTCTTCTTCCTCTTTTTCCACTTCCTCGGGTTCTTCGGATTCTTGGGGTAACAGTGGATTAAATTCTTCCATGGCGAGCATGTTATCGCCTGCATCATCTCCTGTATCAACAGGAACCACCTTCCAAGTCAACCCCTGATCCTCGGTGACATAAACACCCCCACCACCAAGTCCCCAAGCGTTGGTATGTGAATGGAATGTGACGCGTCGCAAGCCGGATGTGTTCCGTGTCGTGGCCTGTAATCTCCATGTTTCACCACCGTCCTCAGTCAACAAAGAATTGCCGTTGCCGAGAACCACCCACCCTCGGTTTTCGTCAACAAAATGGACAGCAACACCGGGTTGATTCGTCTTCGCCTGAATTTTCCAGTAGTCGCCACCATCAACGGTATGGAGAATAAATCCACCATCTCGACGTTGAGGCGTGACTGCCCACCCTACCTGACTGTTGATAAAGTGTATGTCGGTGATGTTTGCCTGTGTCGTTCCTGTCTTCTGGATTTTCCATGTTTTGCCACCATCCGCGGTATGCACGAATTGTCCAATCGTTGCTCCGAGCCATCCCACTTCGGCATTTAGGAAATGCATGGTGCTCACACGTGGTAGGTTCTGCTTGGTTGCTTGAAGAATTGGCTTCCACGTTTCACCACCATTTTCGGTCTGAAGTAACACACTAGCTCCAAGGATTCGCCCATGTTTTTCATCAGAAAATTCGACTTGGCGCAGATCTTCACTAACACCACTGTGTTGCGGCATCCATGTCTCGCCGCCGTCTGTGGTATGTGCTATGGCACCACCTGAGCCAACTGCCCATCCGTTCTGCGAATCTACGAAATACGTATCGGCAAAGTTCGTTCGCCACGTTGCTTGACGAATAATGTCCCAATGATAAGCAATGGGTTCAACTGGGATTTCCTCTTCAGCAGTAATAATCTCTGGTTCTTCGGCGACAGGTGGCAATTTTGCTGGCAATTCTGCCTCTTCAATAGAATAACGCATCGCAATTCCACCCTTACCAACAGCGACGACACCATCGGGGGAGAGTGCCAACCCATACAAGTCATTGTCGGTGCCGCTCTCTTGCATTTCCCATTTTTTGCCACCGTTGACGGTGGTAAGCATCACACCGTTATCACCGACGATCAATCCGTGTTGTGTACCAGCAAAATAGAGTTTATTGAGGTGCTCTTGCGTGCCGCTACGTTGGAAATTCCAACGTTTTCCACCGTCTGTCGTATGTAGAATTTCACCAAACTGCCCGATAATCCACCCTATGTTTTCATCTGCGAAGTAGACGGCATAGAGTTCATTAAAGGTGTTCGTCTTTTGCTGGTTCCATGTCAAACCACCATCCTCTGTCGTGAGGCAAACACCGGGCCAGCCAACAGCCCACCCCTTCTTTTCATCAAGAAAAAATATACCCTTTAACATCAAAGAAAGGAAATCGCCCGTGGCGGTTTGCGAAAGCCAAGTTTGTCCACCATCAATTGTATGTATGATACTACCGAGGTCGCCGACTGCCCAACCGACTTGAGGACTAATGAAATGGACAGAACGGAGTGTAAAGGCGGAAGGCCCCCGCTGGCGTTCCCAGTTTGCGCCGCCATCGTTTGTATGAACGATGAGTCCACGCTCACCGACAGCCCAGCCGTGCTTGTTCGTTGCAAAATAGATGTTCCAGATGCCGTCCCAGATATCAGTTTCAATTTCGTTCCAAGTTTGTCCACCATCATTGCTCATCGCCATCGTGCCACGCCTACCGACTGCGATTGCCCGGTTCGCATCCGTAAACTGGACGTTCTGCAGGTCATTTGCAGTCGTTCCACTGGTCATCTTCCACGTCGCACCCGCATCCGTCGTGTGCAAAATAGTGCCGTACCATCCAATTGCCCATGCCTCTGTGGGCGTAGTGAACTGGATTCCTGTCAAATTGTTTTCGGTTCCACTTTCCATCAATTGCCAGTTGTCGCCACCGTCTTCGGTCCGTGTAATAAAACCGACATCTGCCACGGCAATTCCGTAATTTTCATCTGTAAAATGGATGCTGTTGATGGTATCTCGGACATGCCCATTAATCAGGGGAATACGGCTGTCTTGACGTTCCCAATTGATACCGGCGTTCGCTGTGTGAAAGATAGAACCGTCACTACCGACAATCCAACCTTCATTATCACTGACGAAGAAGACCTGTTTATTGTCATTGATCATCCGGTCGCGCTCACCTGCAAAGCGATTGCTCTGTTCCCGCCACGATTCACCTCCGGTTTTGGTGTGAAGAATTCTATCATGGGTCCCGACAACCCATCCCATCGAATCATTAACGAACCAGACACCGTTGAGCATAAATTCGCTGACGTACTCGTAACGTTTCCACTCTTTTCCACCGTTCTTGGTATAGAGAACATCCGAGTCTTCTCCAACAATCCAACCCTCTTTTGAGTTCGCAAAAAAGACATCTAGCAGCATCGCGGAGGTGCCGCTTCGTTGCAATGTCCAATGTCTACCACCATCGTCGGTCGCTGCAACTAATCCTTCATCGCCGACAGCCCAGCCATAATTCGCGTTTGTGAAGTGAACCGCTTTGAAATCTAACGAGGCATCAGGCAGACGAAATCCTGGGCTTGTTGTATCAACTTCTTGTTGCTTCCACGTTTTTCCACCGTCTGTGGTATGGATAATTAACCCCTGCTGCCCTACAATCCATCCCTGTTTATGGTTGATGAAGTGCAAATCTGTGAAATGTGTCTCCCAATCCGCCTTCCGGGTTGCCTCCATCTTCACACAACCGTTGAAAAGGATTAAAATGCCGAGCAGGAACGCTACGATAGGAAAATTCAAATTACGTATCAAATTCATTTTCTCCTCCGATTGTTGTTCTTTTTACACGAAAAAAGCCGAGAGGATGACTTGGATTTTTTGTCGTCTGTAAAAGCGTCCCGGCCCTACGCGTTGCCGTGATTATGAACCTCATGCTATGGGCTTTTTCTAAACCCTTGCAGGTAGACAGCAGCAAATTCCGTGCCAGTCCAAACAATACCAGACGAATGGAATCCTCAACGAAATGTTCAAAAAACTGCACGAAATGGGGCAGACTTTAATATCCTTTGTCCAAAAAGGGGCATATTGATAGGTTGTCAGTGCGATTACAAAAGAATCCACATTCGGTATTTAGCCAGATTTCTCCAGTCTTTTGTTCATCTTAAGTTAACCCAAGTTGCTACTCACAAGATTTTAGGCATCCCGTCCCATTTTTCACTGAAACAGTTTCATGATTCGGAGGTATTCCGTAGCGTAGGGTGTTGGTCTCCTACGTCTGAAGATGCACAACCTAACAGGTTATGCTACAAACTGGCAACTTAGGTTAAGTTAATAACTGACACTATCAGTAAAAAGACCAGAGTGCGCGATAGCAACACCGATCGCGATAACCACGGGTAACGCAATCGCTGCTATCTGGATAAGGGCAGAACGCCGTACACCGAGTCTCTGGATTGCCTCTACCCGTCCGACATGCACAAAGAGCAGCGAAATTAATAACAGAATGGCACTCGCCTTTGGAACTTCTTCAAAAAAATAGCCGTTCATCCAGATACCCACAAGTAGGAGCGTCACGACCGGTGATGCGCTCGGTGGCAAGGTGAGCCCGTTGCTGTCAGAACGCCGCTGTAGAACGAGCGTAATAAGCCAAATTGCTGCGAAAAGTGCTACGAGAATGCCACTGTGCTGTGCCAACCGCAAAGCCCCGGAGAGCGCAAGGATAAGGGCAGTCCCTCCGGAAAGCCCGGAATACACAAAGGGAACAGATGCATCAGATATCAGAGTCGTGAAACTCTGTTGCACGAGGTGCCAAAAGATAAAAATCGCAGCAGCGAGGCATACCCACCAGATAATCCCCTCAAACTGTCCCCACGTATGCTTAAACGTTGGTGTTAGGAGAAGGCGCGGTAAAGTAACAGCGAGTGCTACCTGTGCTATCAAACGACTCCACAACGAAAAATGCCAGAAACCACCAAGGATGAGCCCAATAAGAGCGAGATAGCAGAGCCAATGCACTCCCAGACGTGGCGGAAATGATGGTAGACCTTCCAAACCGAGATAACCAACGATGTAACCAACACTCACCGCAACAGCGATGAACCAATTTGAAGATGCTGTTTCCCTCTTCTCAGTAATATCCTGTTTAGAAGAAAGAGACCTCGCGAGTATCAGGAACCCACCACCAACAACAGCCGGCAAAAATAAACCGAAGAAAAGTTGCTTGAGTGTTAACATCGCTGAATGTCCATAATGTACCTTTTCCAGAAGGAACTATCTGACAGAGCACACCCACAGGAAATCGAAGTAGATATTTTTATTCCTTTTTCGATTCAATACTCACAGTAAGGCGGATGTCATCGCTGACAGCACCGATGCCGTAAGTCATGCCGAATTCGCTCCGCTTAATCGTAAAGATGCTCTCAAACCCGATCAGTGATTCTCCACCTCTGCCTTTGCCTCTCCCAGTAATCTCGACATCCACGGTGATAGATTTCTTAACACCGAGCAATTCAAGGTCACCGGTGACTTCCAACATGTCTTCTTCGCCCTCCTTCATAGCCACTTTTGTGCTTTTGAAGGTAATGATGGGAAATTGCTTTGCACTGAAGAAGTCGGAACTTCTGAGATGCTGATCTCGTTTCGCATTGGCGGTATCAACACTCGCTGTCTTTACTTCAAATTCCACCGTGCTCTTGGACACATCCTCATCCATTGTGATCTCGCCGGTAAAATCATTAAATCGACCGTAATTGTAACTAACTCCATTATGTTTTGCTCGGAAAAGTATCATTGAATGCGCTGTGTCAATTTGGTATGTATCTGCGGCACCCGCGAGTTGTATGTTTCCAGTGAAACCGATGACAAGTAAGGCTAAAATGAGACCCGCAGTGCAGGGGGTTTGTAGTTTACGTCCTAAGTCCGTTTTCATTGAGGAAAATCTCCTTTATCTGATGTGATAGTCAAGTTTTGTAAGCGTATATTGCCTTCGTATTAGGCAAAAGAAGTATATCGTATTTTGTGACAGATGTCAACGGGAAATGTTCGGGGTGAAATGTTCGGGACAAGATTTTTCTTGAATTTCATTACAAAATTGTGATATAATTATTAAATAAAGTTATGTTAACTGCGACATCTCTGGTGCAGCTGACCAAAGTGGTTAATGAGAGGGAGGGTTTGCAATAAACATGAAAGTATCGCTATCAAGGTTTATGATTTACTTAGGGGTGTATCTGCTCTGTTTTGTAACGTTGAGTCCGTATGTAGCAGCAGACCAGCACGGTACAGATTCAAAAATCAGTTTTCATTCCGAGATTGTCCCGCTCCTCAAAAGGAGTTGTCAAGGATGCCATCATCCCGGCGATCCGAACGGTGATCTGATTGTGACAACCTACGCAGATCTCAAACGAGGCGGGATGGCAGGTGATACAATTGTCGCCGGGAAACCGGATGAAAGTCTCCTTATTGAACTCATCTCCGGCGATGAGCCAGCAATGCCACAGAACATGGAACCCCTTTCAGCCGAAGAGGTTGAATTATTCCGACGCTGGATTCTCGAAGGTGCACACGATGACACGCCCGATGAAGTCGACGATATGGGCGAGGGAAACTATCCGACTTACACGGTGCCTCCCGTGGTTACCGCTCTGGCATATTCGCCTGATGGTAGCACACTCGCGGTGTCCGGATTTCGCGAAATTTTGTTGTATGACACAACGAATTTTGAACTCAAAGCAAGATTGGTAGGCAAAGCACATCGCATAGAATCGTTGACGTATACGGCAGATGGAAAGATCTTAGGCATGGCTGGTGGTTCTCCAGCGCAGTTTGGCGAAATCCAACTATGGGATACCGCGACGAATACACTCATCAAAGCAATGCATTCCAGTTATGATACCGTGTACGGCCTCTCTTTCTCACCAGACGCAAGCCGCGTCGCCTTCGGATGCTCAGATCAGACCGTCCGGGTCCTGTCCGTTGAAGACGAGAAAGAGCTGATTAAATTTGATAACCATAGCGATTGGGTGTTCGGAACGGTATTTTCTACGGATGGCTCCCATTTCGTGAGTGCAGGACGGGATACCGCCCTCAAGTTGGTTGAAGTGAATACAGGCTCTTTTGTTGACGATATCAACTCCAGTAACAAAGGCTATGGAGAGATCAACACGATTGCCCGGCACCCGACTGAAGACTGGGTTCTCAGTGGTGGTGAAGACCGGATTCCGCGGCTCTACAGAATCTTTCGCGAAATACGGAGAGATGTAGGGAATACAGATTTCAACCTCATTCAAGCGTATGAAGCGCAATCGGGTACAATTGAAGGTGTAGCGTTTTCAGCCGATGGTAGTCTGTTCGCTACCGGCAGCGTGGGCGGTGAAGCGCGGGTCTATAACGTGGAAGATGGAAAACGTTTAGCAAGTATGCAAAGCGATGCAGTCGGTGTTTTCACGGTCTCGTTCCATCCCAACGGTAAGGAGCTCGCGACAGGTGGTTTTGATGGAAAAATTCGGATGTTTGATACCGCCTCCGGTAAACTACTGAACGCCTTTATGTCTGTCCCAATCGAATCCGAGGGAAGCGAGGATGTCGCTTTAGTCGTGACAGGCATGACGTGAGGGGCGTGTGTCGCAAGAGTGCAGGATGCACTTACACAACACCAAAACGTTATCAGTGTTGAGGTTTCTCTTCCCAATCAAGCTATTATTAAGGTCCGGAAGAATACCGTTACTGCAAATGACCTCGTGGATCTCGTTAAAGAGACCGGATTTAGTGCGAAAACTAAATAGTACGCACAAAGAGGCTGATGTATGGCTGTTAAGGCACCCAATATCCTCTGGGTTTGCACAGATCAGCAGCGTTACGATACGATTGGGGCATTAGGTAACCCCTATGTGTCAACACCGAACATCGATAATTTAGTGGCGGAAGGTGTGGCGTTTACACATGCCTATTGTCAAAGTCCTATCTGCACACCGAGTCGAGCAAGTTTTCTCACGGGTATGTATCCAAACGCAACACACGCGATTCGCAACGGAAACGACTTTTTTCCTGATGCGTATCCGCTTGTAACGCGCACGCTTGCAGACATCGGTTATGATTGCGGACTGATTGGCAAACTCCACCTCGCGAGTGCTTATGGTCGGGTGGAGCCACGCGTAAATGACGGTTACCGTTATTGGCAATACAGTCATGCCCCACGCGATGATTGGGGACAGGGACATGATTACGCTGATTGGGTACGCACGCAAGGTTACATCTTAGGTGAATTGAACCAAAATCCAGAAGGTGTGCCAGCGGAGCTGCATCAGACGACATGGTGTGCGGAAAAGACGATTGAGTTCATTCGCGAAGATCGGGATTGTCCGTGGCTCGCGAGTGTCAATATCTACGATCCGCATCCCCCGTTCAATCCACCACAAACACACCGGGAACAATATCATCCGGCGGAAATGCCGGAACCACTTTTCCGAAACAGCGATCTGGAACAGCAGGCTCGGCTACAAGCAATCGATTTTCAATCCAAAGTGCGTACCCCTGATGAACTGGATATTCGGAGTCCGATCTTACCGCAAACACCGCGTCAAGAAGCGGAGGCGGTCGGTGCCAGAGATGCCAAGACACTCAGAGCCGCCTATTACGCGATGATCCAACTGATTGATGAGCAGTTGGGTAGGATTCTTGAAACGCTCGACGAAACAGGACAACGGGAAAACACTGTCATCATTTTCACCAGTGACCATGGCGAAACACTTGGCGACCACGGGTTAATCCAAAAGGGTTGTAGATTTTACGAAGGCTTGGTCAGGGTGCCACTGATTTTCTCATGGCAGGGGCAGTTTGCGAGCGGACTTAAGAGTGACGCACTCGTCGAACTCGTTGACAAGGCACCGACACTTTTGGAATTGGCAGGCTTAAGGGTCCCCGAGGAGATGCACGGCAAATCGCTGCTGCCTATTCTCCGGGGTGAAGCGGATCCGAACCATCACCGCGATTTCGTCCGATGTGAGTACTACGACGCAGTGGATCTGCCGGATCACACTTTCGCAACAATGTACCGAAATGAACGTTACAAATTAGTCGTCTATCACGGACATGAAGAGGGTGAACTCTACGACCTCATCAATGATCCGAATGAGTTTGAGAATCTCTGGGATACCGATGCGAAACTGGCCATTAAACTTGAACTTTTAAAACAAAGTTTTGATGCCTCTATGTTTGCCATGGACAGAGGATCGCGGCGCGTGGGACCAATGTAAAACCTTTGATAAAACGGAATTATGCTTGAGCACAATATTATCCATTGCGGCGACACCTTCAACCTACTGAAAGAGGTAAAAGATGCTTCGGTGGATCTGATTGTGTGTGATGGACCGTATGGAATAACAGCGAATTCATGGGACGAGATTTCCTCAATTCAGGAATTTAACCTCGCACTTATCAAAGATTTCGCACGGAAACTGAAGGATGGAGGCGCGCTCTATCTTTTCGGAAAACCTGACTGCATCGACTTTATAGACTATCGAGAACACTTAAATCTTCGCTCAAAGATAGTATGGTATCAGCCAAGCAGGCTTGCACAGGGACGAATCAGTTACACCAATAACTACGACATTATCTGCTATTTCATCAAGGGCAAAAAACCGCGGTGCTA
>RKRR01000116.1 GCA_007571305.1 Candidatus Poribacteria bacterium
CATAACCTGTTAGGTTGTGCATAAATGTCCACAGGAAACCAACAACCTATGCTACAAAAATATCTAAATACTGAAGGCTTCTCACTGAAAAACGGCAGCTATAGGTTTCCTAAAAACTTGTCTGTAGCAACTTGGATTATTTATAGTTTTCAGCCATCAGTTACCAGAAGTTCTTGGTTAAACAAAGCATCTCTTTAACTGCTAACTAAAGACTTTTAACTTTTTCCACGATAGCGTCCGCGCTAATGCCGTGATGATCTAAGAGTTCCTCCGGTTTCCCAGACCTTGGCACTCCGGTAACAGCAAGTTTATGGACACAGACCCCTTGAGTTGCCACAGCATCAAGGACAGCATCACCCAGACCGCCTTCAGAATAATGATCTTCAACGGTGATTAAGGTATTGTTCGTCTCGGATGCCGCCTTTTGTAGTGCCTCTTTATCAATCGGCTTGACAGAATACAGATCAATAATTCTGACAGCAATCCCTTCTTTCGCGAGTATCTCGTGTGCTTTCAACGCCTCGTGAAGGGCAACACCTGCGGCGACAACGGTCAATTTATCCTCACTACTTTCCCGAATAACTTTACATCCACCGATTGGGAAACGCTCGTTAGCATCATAGAGAAGCGGGGTTTTGGGACGTGAGATGCGGAGGTAGACGATACCTTCATAGGCAGCGGCTTCCGCGACAAGCCGTTCAGCGGCGACTGCATCGCTGGGATAGAGCACGACTGCACCCGGAATCGCACGGAACATCGCGATATCTTCTAAACCCATCTGTGAGGGGCCGTCTTCGCCAATTGAGATCCCACAGTGTGAACCTGCATATTTGATGTTCGCTTGTGAGATCGCAGACATTCGAATATGATCATAAGCACGGGATAAAAACGCCGCAAACGTCGAGACAAACGGAATTTTCCCGCGTTTTGCCAGACCGATGCCAGCACCGACCAAATTTTGCTCCGCGATGAACATCTCGAAATAGCGGTTCGGATGGAGGGTCATAAATTCCTCAGCGTAAGTAGAATTTTTGGTATCCCCGTCCAAAGCGACAACATTGGGATTCGTACTGCCGAGTTTCGCAAGTCCCGCGCCATAGCCACTACGCGTTGCGATCTCTTCGTCCCCCGGATAGTCAGGAGGCTCACATTCAGGCACAACAGGACGATCGACACTCCCATTCACACCATTTGGCGATTTAATCTGAATCGGGATATCTGACTGTAACGGTCCAAGTTCAGCTAAAGCCTTATCAAGTTCCTCACCTTGTGCCAGTGCCTTTCCGTGCCAGTTGTCGGCGTTCTCAAGAAATGAAATCCCTTTTCCCTTAAAAGTTTTCGCGACTATCATCGTGGGTTTCTCGTCCGAAACCTTCGCTTTGTCGAGTGCAGGAAGGATCTCATCAAAATCGTGCCCATCAATGCCAACGGCTTGCCAACCAAACGCTTCAAAACGCTGACAATACGTATCAACATCGAAGGCATACATCGTTCGCTGGCTCTGTCCAAGCGCGTTGACATCCACGATCCCAATCAAATTATTAAGCTTGTAGTGTGAAGCTAAAGCAGCCGCCTCCCAGACCCCACCTTCGGTTGTTTCGCCATCGCCAAGCAGGACATAGACACGGTAGTCAGAATCGTCTAAGTATTTACCGTTGAGAGCCATGCCGAGTCCAAGCGATAAACCCTGCCCAAGTGAGCCCGTTGCGACCTCTGTCCATTCAAATCGAGGAGTCGGATGCCCCTCCAAGATGCTGTCAATTTGTCGCAGTGTACGTAGTTTCTCGATGGGGATAATGCCTGCTTCCGCATAAGCAGCATAAAGCAGCGGTGCCGCATGCCCCTTGGACAAGATGAACCTATCGTTATTAGGGTTCTGAGCATCGGTCGGGTCATAACGCATCGCGTGAAAGAAAAGTGCTGAGACGATATCCGCCGCCGAAAGACACGTAGTCGGATGTCCAGAACCTGCCTCCGACGTGGAGATAACCGAATGAATGCGTAGATTTGTCGCTTTCTGTTTGAGAAAATCTTTCATATTTTTAATTATTGCCTCCTGGGAATCGCTCCACTTCGTTTCGCACTCCTTCCAGTAACGGGCGGGAACCCCGGTTTCCAGTGAAACTTACGTTCGACTTTAAAAAAGGGCCTGCGATTCACTAAAAACCTGCACAAAATGAAATTAGGTTCTTCTTAAATAGCATTATGTGTCTTTGTTGGACATTTGGAGAGCAGAACAAGTGCCCATAGTTAAGAAAGCAGCGCGAAGGCTAATTATCTAAGAATCTTCCGGATTCAACTGAGCCGTTCTCCGCTCTGCAGCTAACGAAAGGTAATGTTCTCGATGAGTCTGGATGAGACTCTCAAAAGTTATAAGGGCTTGCGGAATGTCTTGTAGTTTAACGTACGCCTCTGCTTGCCAGTACATCGCCTTCGCTACAACCGAATTGGAATCTGCCACGTTTCCATCCGTATGCTGGACTTCGTTTTCTATAGCCTCTCCAAATTTCTCGATTGCACGTTGATAATCTTTGTCCTCATAGTAGGCTCTCACAGCATCTGCATAAGCGAGATTGCTTTGTTCTTGCGGTTGGAAAGACTCAACCTCCAGCGCAGGCAATTCCAGTGGAGGGACGACTACCTCTGAATCTTCTGCCTCCGGTAATGCCTCTACTGCTTCAGTAATCTGTTGTTCGTATGTTTCAGCATCATCGTCCTCTGTTTCCTCCGCCCTGTCCCCATCCTCATCCTCATCTTCTTCTGATTGCTCTCCTCCTATCGCCTCACGGAAAGCATGAGAGAGTGCAGTATCAGTATCTTCCAAATCATCTTCTAAATCATCGGAATCGTCATCTTCCTCCCCCAGAAATGAATCTTGTGGTTCATCATCAAAATCGTCTGTTTCTTCTTCAAAGTCATCTGTTTCATCATAACTAAATTGCATTTGTTCCTCCGCATTTCTGTTTCTTATAAATACGCTTCGCAGTGAGAACGGCAGCCAGCAAGAAAACCGCTTTGCTGACTTTAACCATCTACTCATCTCTGATACAATATCTAAATGCACGAGTAGATGGTTAAGAAAATCGAAAGTGGAAAACCACTTCACTTAGTACTTGATCTTCACCTCTGCCCAAGTGGTCGCCATCTTGTCAGCAGGGTCAACCCCTAAGGCTGCATGCATACCGTCTAACATCGATTCAATGTCCGCTTGCTCCAAAGCGACATCGAAGATGACAACCTCGTCAATAGTCGCTGCACCAAATCGGGCACCACCGCAGCAGTCATCAAATCCGATATTGACGGGTCCACTATCGGCATCAATAGGATTTTTGGCGATATCCATTGTGCTCGCTTCTTCGGCATTGATATAGATAGCCCACTTACCGGTCTTACTATCAAAAGTAGTCGTGTACATGTTCCACTTGGTAATATCTTTGGTACCAACATTCCCATCATTCCAACCACCGGGTTTATTCCAGCATCCCCCGTTGCAAATGGGCCAAGCAACATTTTTCGTTCCTTGGTTCGGGTGAATGATATAGGCGTTCCGCTTCTCAACCATCCAGCCGTGTTGGTTCCAGGTATCACCTGCGCTCTTCGCCCAAACTGAGACCGTGATTGCCTTAGTCGGGTTATCGTGACCGGGAATCTGAACGTAAGCCCCTTTCCCATCAAATTCAAGTGCTTGCCCAAACTGGCCTTTCACCCATTTCGGCTTACCTTCAAACTCACCGTCCAGTCCACCGCCGGTTTCATCGGTTGCGAGATTTCCTTTACCCTCATCAAAAAGCCACATCCCGACAATAGTACCAGGATCAATTTCAGCAGAGGTGGTCGCAACAAACAACACGTCAACTGCAAAAAGACTGAAGCACACGAGGACTAAACTCACAAGCAAAAACTTGCTGCGAGAAATAATATTGAAATCCATTTTTACCTCCTGTTCAATACTACGAACTCAAGGACTTTACATACAGAACCGTGCAATTTATACGGACACCACAACTGGGCATCAGCATAAATTGCCCCTAAAACATCACATACATTTATCATATCAAACTCACAGGGACATGTCAAGGAAAAATTGAAATTCACGGTGATTTTAATCTCTCTGAAAAGGTCCCGTCCACGATTGATGTTACCGTGTGTCAGTTCTTCCTTCATACGAAAATTATGAATTCAATATGATCAGTGGACTCATGCGGCAGACACTGATCCCAAGAGGGCACATTGGTTCACTGATGCGAGATAGTCCAATTAAAAAACCGTTGACACGAAAGGAATCTTCATCTATAATGTTCTGATATACCCAACTCAACGTGAAGTGTAGGCACAGAATGAAGGGAACAGGATTTATTTTTTTGCTCTTGGTCTTTGGTATTCTGCCCGCTTTTGGACAGATATCGAATAGTACCCTGCAAGTATCAGATTCGGAGAACGCGGAGGAAACCCCCGGGGAGGGACTCGCTCAGTCGGAAAAGACGCGGCGGATATTCAAGATTATTAATGACTATCAATTAGCAGCGGATGAGGTGCTAACAACACTTGTTATCATTGCGGCAGACGTAAAATTACAAGGGCGCGTAACCGGCAACGCACTGGTAATCGGTGGAGACGTTCAACTGTCGCCAGAGGCACAAGTAAATGGAACGCTTCACGTCATCGGCGGGCAGATTGCGGGAAACACACAAGGCATCGCTAACCTTCAAGTGAGCAAAGACTGGCAAATGGGACCCGCTGCGGTACGTCTTGTAATGTATCCACACACTTTTTGGGGTATCAGTGAACAAGCAAATTTTCGTCTAACACTCGTGAAATTTGGCATCTTTCTTCTGATGTACCTGTTAATAGTAGCCGTCCTCTCACAACCGATAAACGAGATAAGTGCCCTTTTCTCGAGGAGACCTATCGGCAGTCTACTATTTGGTATCCTGATGTTGGTCCTGATACCGCTTCTCCTTACGCTGCTGACACTGTCAATCATCGGTGTGCCATTCATGCTATTGACACTTTCACTCTTGGTTCCCTTATCAATCTGTGGTAAGGCAGCGATCTTCCTGACACTCGGTAGTACTCTCTTTTCAGGACGATGGAGACAGCTCGCAGTTATATTTGGTTATATCCTCTATTTCATGGCAACATCCGTGCCGTATATTGATTGGGTGGCGTTTCTCCTCGTTAACAGTATTGCTATTGGCCTCTGCCTGCTAAGCGGCATCAGTATGATACGTTCGCAAGAGCCGCGTAGAAACATCTCTTGGTCGGAAAGGATATAGTTCGTATGCAGTTAGCGTTCCCTCTCTTCCTCAGTTTGTTTATCGTAGTTCCACTACTGGTAATTGTTTTGCGGTGGCTACGTGGACAGATAATTGTTCCGGTTGTGCGTTTCTCTGACTTCAAACACGGGTTCTCCGCAGGTATTCAGCAGATGCAAAACACACTTTCGGTAAAAGCACTGCCGATACTGAGAATCATCCGATTTATTGTTCTCGCGCTCCTCATTGTCACCCTTGCCCGTCCGCAACTCTCCCAAAGCCGTGAGCATAAATTCACCGAAGGCATTGATATTCTCTTAGTACTTGACATCTCCGAGAGCATGCGGGCAGAGGATTTCGAAGGGGCCAATCGCATCCAAACCGCTAAATCAGTCGTTAACGATTTTCTGACACACCGTCAAAACGATCGCATTGGTTTCGTTGTTTTCGCCGGTGAAAGTTTTACGCTCTGCCCGCTAACGTCGGATTATTCAGTGTTAGTAGAATTGCTCCGCGATGTAGAGATCGGGCAACTGGAAGATGGAACGGCTATCGGCGATGCACTGGCAACTGCTACCCATCGGTTACGCGCCTCGGAATCAAAAACGAAGATTGTTATTCTCTTAACCGACGGTGAAAATAACGCCGGTAGCATTGAACCCGGAACTGCGGCTTCCTTTGCCCAATCCTTCGAGATTAAGGTCTACACTATCGGTATGGGGAAAGAGGACGGTGCACGCATTCCTTACGCCGATACAACCTTTGGCAAACGTTATCGCGAGGTTTTAACCTATCTCGACGAGGATACTCTAAAACAGGTTGCCAACATAACAGGAGGTCGCTATTTTCGTGCCACAGACACGCAATCGTTGAAACAAATCTATGCAGAAATTGATCGTCTTGAAAAAACAAAACTGGAGGCCATCAACGTCGTTGCCCACAAGGAATTGGTGGCATATCTTCTCATACCGGCAGTCCTCCTACTGGGAACCGAGATAGTATTGAGCAATACAGTGTTACGGAAAATCCCTTAGAGGGTTATCAGTTATCAGTTAACGATTACCGGAAAAGGCGTTATCGGTTGTCAGTTAACGGTAAACACTTTCGTTAAAAGGATAAGAGTGATGTAAGCCTGCTACAACAACGCAGACGACCCTTAAGCGAAAACTCGTATTGAACCCATCACGTAATTTAACGCCTTGCGAAGATAAAAAAATGGAAAATATTATTGCATGTAATTTGGGAAGTTACCGACAGTTTCGTGCAGGAGCGTATGCCCACTTGGCAGAAATCGGTCTACTGAATGTGGAAATTGGTGTGCCTGCACCTGAATCTGTGGATTCCCTTTGTGCGGAATTGAACGCACACGGACTCACTGCTACCAGTCTGCTCGGCAGTTGTGATGTCCAGTCCGAAACGGTCGTATCAGATTTCCAGACAACGTTGGACATTGCTGACAAGATGGGTGTACAGATTATTTTTGTGAGTGTGCACGCCGGGAACGCTGATCTGAACGCTGTCTATGATCGACTCCGCGCCATCGGCGAAAATGCGGCACCCGCAGGTATCAAAGTGTGTCTGGAAACACACCCAGACATGGCACATAACGGCGACATCGCACTTAAAACGATGCAAGCCGTGAATCATCCGAATATATGCATCAACTTCGACACTGGCAACGTTTACTATTACAACCATAATGTGACGGCTGTTACGGAAGTTCAGAAGGTACTCGGAAACGTCGGTGCTGTCCACTTGAAGGATACAAACGGCGGTTATCGAACATGGAATTTCCCGACACTCGGTGAGGGTGTGGTGGATTTTAAAGCGGTATTTCAGACCCTGAACGATGCGGGTTTCTACGGGCCCTTCACAATGGAATTAGAAGGCGTTGAAGGTGAAAATCTTGATGAAGCAGGTGCTAAAGCGCGGGTGGCAGGTTCGCTGCAACACCTAAAAGATATCGGCGTAATCTAAATTAATCGCCAAGCGTAGATATTACAATTTTTTCCGTGACTGAGTATCCGCAAGCCTCCGTCTTTAGCTTGCTATCAGCATTCTAAAGAGCATAAACGCGTTGCGTAATTTATAGTAAAACCGAAAAATAAGTTCACGTTTGTAGCGTAGGAGACCGTGAGTCTCCTGCGCCCGAAGATGCACACCCTAACAGGTTATGCGACAAAGGTAACCACTTAGGTGAGTATAGGAGTATCAGAACATGGATACGAATCTTTGTGTTATTCGCCTCAGTGAAGGGGAACGGATTAGCGATGTGCTCGGGCAAACTTTAGATACCGCAGACATGACGACGATTGGGGCTTTCGCGGTTTCCAAAGAAAACCCCACCGAACTTCACTACCACGATTTTGATGAGTACTGGTATTTCACGGAAGGTATGACGACTGTGACGCTTCGCATGCCTGATGGACAGTCCGAATCCTACCGCATCGGTCCTGGAGATATGGTCGTTACTCCCAAAGGTGTCGAGCATGGGCATACCCCAGACGATGTCGTCAAAGGGGTACAGTGGGTGAGTGTAATTCCCCGTGATGCCCGTCGAGGGCATTTGCATCGCGAATTATAAGCATACCCGTTGCGTCTGGGATGTGGTACAATCAAATACTCCAATTTTGCGAATAGAAATCCAACGGGGCCGCAAGAGAAAAGTGAACAGTGCTCACCTAAGTTGCCACCTCGTAACATAACCCAAGTTGCCAGTTCTGTAGCATAGGAAACTGTTGGTTTTCTGTGCCCTTTTGCACCGAAAATTACAGGAAATACCCCAAATCTTTCGCAAACATGGATGAGTCTCAGTGAAAACGGGTATTCGTAGATCTGAAATCATAGGTGTAGCAAGTTAGATTCACTTTATAGTTCACGTTTATTAACAAAGGTAAGATTATGTCAATACAAGAAAATCCATTGCCGCTGCGACGATTAGGACGCACAGAATTAGAGGTTACATGCCTCGGCATGGGAGGCGCAGGAGTCGGTAGAGGTGATGTTACCGATGATGAAGCGATTGAAGCGGTACACCGAGCGATTACGTTGGGGATAAACTATCTCGATACCGCACCGCTCTACGGCGAAAGTGAAAGACGGGTCGGGCTTGCACTCGCCGACGGCTGGCGTGAGAAAATTTACCTCGCTACAAAGATAGGAACACACCCTGAATGGCGCGGCGACTTTAGTGCGTCAGGGACCCGTCGAAGCGTTGAAAATAGTCTGCGGCTGTTGGGGACAGACTATCTCGATGTTTGCTTAGTACACGATCCAGACAGCATGGATCCCGTTGTGGCAAAAGACGGTGCATTCGATGAACTCCAACGAATGCGGGAGGAAGGATTACTAAGGTTTATCGGACTTGGGGTTCGACAACACGAATTTCACAAAATCGCCATCGAGACCGGGGTTGTCGATGTAATTCTAACGTACTTAGATTATACGCTCCTGAGTCAAACTGCAAACGATTGGTTGATACCCTTTGCCACTGAAAACGACATCGGAATCATTAACGGCAGTCCCATTGCGATGGGACTGCTTTCTGGAATTGAACCAGATGTGTCAGTCGAAAGGATGCACTTAGGTACATCTGATGCTAAAAAAGCACATCGACTCTGGCAGTGGGCAACCGACAACAAACTGAACGTTTTGAATCTTGCCATTCAATTCTGTTTCCATCAACCTCGCATCGCGATGAGTTTGACGGGTTCTAAGAATGCGACAGAAGTAGAGCAGAATTTCGCTGCCGCCACGACCCCAGTTTCCGATGATGTTTGGGAAGAGTTACAGAAATTGTTATGAAAGAATGTGAAGGACAAAGGGCAACCATTGCTATTCATTATTCATGCTTAGCTGCTAAAGCAGAAGAAGTCTGTGAACAGATTCGTAGTTTGAGACAACAAGCGATACTCGTGCAAGTGGATAGCACCGATAGAGAAGCCATAATACGCAAACGGACATTTTGGGGCAAGGTAACACATTCGGTTTTTAAACATCTAAAACTGTGCAATTCCAGAGAAATTCCATCGTGGCATAGTTTCTAGCTTTTTGCATCAGTTCAGTATGCGTCTGTTGCCATAACTTCGCAGTGCTTTGGAGATGGCTCTCTCTACTTTCCCAGAGCTCTGAAACACAATAGCCTGCCCGATCTTGGTAGGTATCCAACAGTTCAACCGCCAAGCACCCAGGGGAGTTCCGTAGAACCGGGAGCCACTGTGTGTCGAGAAATTTCTTCAAATCCTTCTTTTTCTTGTTCTCCCGGAGTGTGAAGATATAAAATATTCTGGATTTCGCCATGCTATGACTCCAATCGCTCATCGCTATTTGCTAACCGCTAAAGAATGTGAAGAAAGGTCCTCGGCAGAGGAGCGTCAAGATAACCCCGAAACCGATGATAGGCGCGAACCGCAAAGAGCGTTGGATGCGGATTTTGTTATCAAAACGTTCAAATTGACCTTCTTCTGCGAGTTGTTTCAATTCTGCTGCTTTCTCCTTTGACACCCCCCCTGGCAACGTTCCGAGAAGGATGTTTGTGTTGAACACATTCGGGAGGGCGAACCCTTGTTTGCTATAAGTTACTTTCCTATCTTCACCTTCGATCTTAACAATCTGTTCGGCTGGCACCATTCCCTCTTTTAAATCAGAGATGTCTACCTCGCGATCGAAGACCCTATCGTCCAGATTCTGAATAAACTGTCTGGCAAAGCAGAAGATAACGATATAGACAAGGTATATCTTCAAAAGTGGGAGGTACGCGGCTGCCCAAGGCTCGAACGTCCAAGGCGTTGTGATCACCATCAACTCGATCAGGACGACACAAACGACGACGTTCCGAATCCGTTCTAGCCCGTATTTTGCTACGAAGTGATTGACCGCGAAAAAGAGCACAAGCACGAGCCATAGTTGATGCCAAAACCCCAATTCAATCCCCAACCCCTCCAGCGATAACGTAACAGTCACCAGGTGCTGCAATCCGAGCAGAAAGATGAGGCGGAATATCATGTCAAACATCTGTGGACGAAAGTTTTCGTGTCGGAAGATTTCCACAAACGCTTGCCATTTGTGTCGCGTCTGGGTTTTGATGAAGAGATACGCCACAAGAATCAGACAGTAAGGCACGAAAATGTTGACAAGGAGTGCCGTGGGGGTGTATTGAGCGAATGCATCCGTTTGTGTGAATAACCCCGGAGGCATCAGCAGCGAGGCACCCCAGACGAGTTTCGCATCTCCAGCGGAGAAGATACCGAACCAATAAAGCACCAAAACAGTTAAGAAACCTCCAACAACCGTCCAGAGACTGTTCAAGAGTCCGCTGCTACCGGACAAAACAGAAATGACTTGACAAAGAATCCCAGCGTAGATCGCACCGTAGGCGCACACATTCTTGATTTTTCGTTCTCGTAAGTCCGTATAGGTCGCATACAGACAAAAGAAGATAAGCAATAGAATAGATAAGTTTTGATAACTGAGCATAGGACCGATCCCAATTTCAGAAGAGATTTTCTAATATTTTTTCGACATGCTCGGATTCCTGACAAATGGACGCAAGGACGGTTTTGATCTCCATCGGTGTATGTTCATCAAGGAGTGTCATTGCAATTGCCTGCTCCACATCAATAGAAGCGGGTGGCTTTGATAGCACGAAGGCGTCCGCCTCAATGTCACCATATACCAAATTATAACGTTTCCGAAAAAGCAGTCTATGGTTTGCAGATTTAGGTTGGCGCGCTTTGCGACTGCGAAGGTTTCGAAATAAGTTGAGAAGTCGATGGACGGCTGTTTGCCATGTGTAAGTTGAAACGGCTTGAAGTCCTTGCTGTCCTAAAAGTTTCTGCTCGTCAGAATTTTCGAGGAGACTTCTGAGTTCCTGTGATACTGCTTCGACCGGCAATGGAACGGGATCGAAATGACTGGGTGAAATTTGAACGAAGCGGCACGCCCCCGACATCTCTTCAGGCATGGCGTATCCCCAAACGACCGTTGGAATACCACATGCAACGATCTCAAGCAGAAGTAGCGGAGGGGCCCCGAGAAGAGTCGGAAACACCAACGCGTCCAACGCATTAAAGATGAACGGACTTGCTGCTTTATCTTGTCGGGACGCAATATTGAAAAAGTTGAAAGACCCCTCACTTTCAAAATCGTCTGTCAGGCTAGAATGAATCACAAGGTAGTTGAAATTCGGATTCGCAGCCTGTAGTTTTCGCATGAAGCGAAGTGTTTCGTGCCGATGAAATCCCGGCACAATGCCGACCAACGGCTTTCGCAAAATGTCCGCATTTCCGAGTGCCTGCGCTAATCGGTGCTTACACTTCGGTTTATCCATCGGTTTGAAAACAGAGGTATCAACCCCGTAAGGAATATGATGAAAAACATTCATATCCAGGGAGACATCTGAAAAGAAGTCCTGTGTCCATGAGGCATCAGACGCAAAGGCATCGAAATCTCTCAATGCTGCACCCCTCTCAAGCACCATGTTTCTCGCTTCATGACTTATCAAGGCTGCGTTAGACAGCCGGAGTACCCCCGGGATTGTGTTAAATTTCAGGAAAACCTGTTCCCCTTCGGTGAGGGGTGATAGAGCGAGGATGCCATCGGAGTCCTTGGGAATAGACATCGCGGGCGAAAACGTGCGATCGTCTCGAAAGAAAATAGGGTGAACCCCTTCAGCCCGCAAACTTTCTTCCATTTCCTGGCGATTGACGTACAATGCGGACAGTCCGAGATAAACATCGGCTGACTCTGTCAGCAATGTGATCAGTTTATGATTTGCGGCAGTCAATAAGAAGGGGGTCGCCTCTGTATTCTCTAAAATCCCCGGTGTCACATAGACTTTCAATCTATCCTTCGGCTGAAGAGGTTCAAGGGCAGAGGGGGCCGACGAAAAGAGAACTCCCCTTTTTGAGAGTTTCGAGAGAAACGCGAGTGCCTGAAGAACCTCAGAACGGCCCCCATGTTTGTCAGTCAGGTTTTCAAGAATCGCCTCTGTTTCTTCCGTCCCACAAAGATTCAAGACATCGCAGATAACTTCGTTGATCCGAATCACAACGCCTGCATCCAGATCGGCAACATAAGGTTCGCCATTGCGTTTGAAATGATGAAGGTTATGTAAATTGCGAGGCAATTCAATCATCGTTCACTCACCCCTATCCACTTGTGGCTTCCTGAAAACCAAAGACCTTTTCAAGAATCGCGGAGGCTTTCTCCTGACCATAAAGATGATGTAACACGGCTTCCACCTCATGTCTGCTGTGTTTTCTCAGGAGTGCCAATGACAAACCCTCCGCTATGGTTTGTGCATAGCGATCCCGCATCAGAGGTCTCTCCTTTTGTCGAGTAATATTGTTGAATATGGCTCGGTGCTCAATCCGTCTCCTCCGATTGTTAAGATAAGGGACGAAAGAGATAGCAAAATTCCGTTTATATCTGTCCTCCAACTGTTGAATTCGCTTCAGCCTTCTAAACAACGCAATCACATGCTGTGCCGTGTTCTCCCACGTAAACGTCAAGGCTCTTTCTCGTGCCTTGTGTCCGAGTTCGAGTCGTGTCTTTTCATCGGTGAGGAGGGAATTGATGGCATCTGCCATGAGATCGGGGGAAACCGTTCCAGCGAAACTCCCGATCTCATGGTCATAAGCTCGCGCTGGCACAACAATTCCCGCCTCCCCGACAACCTCCGGAAGTCCATCCAGCCGCGGCACAACAGGTGGGACCCCGCACGCCATTGTCTCTAAGAGGGCTAGCCCAAACGTTTCTTCTCCGACCATTGAGGGGAAGCAATAAACATCAAAAGCATTTATCAGTCGCGCCAGTTGCTCCCTGGGTTGTTGTGGGGCGCAAATCAGGTTCGCAGGGTGTTGCTGATGTGCGTAGATATTCAGCATTGGTGCAGTCATCAGAAAACAGGCGTTCGGGAGGCGTTTTGCGATTTTGATGTAAATCCCGGCACCTTTCTCAGGCTGAAATCTTGAGAAGAAACCGACTACCGGCGAGGAAACGATTTCAGGGGCATTGAGCATGCTCGCAATTTCAGTCTTGGCTTTCTGTTTGTCCAACGGATGAAACTTGCTATGGTCAACCCCGTAGGGGATGGTATGAAACATCTCCATGTCAAAAACGAATCGACCATACAAGTCCTTCACTGAGTTCGTTGGCACCCAAAAGGCATCAAAAGGGCGCATCGCGGCATACCAGAGTAACCCTGTGTTTATGCCATCGCCATTGTGTCCTCTCGCAGAATGAAGCGGGACAACAAAAGGAGCGTCAATAGAATGTAGGAGAGAAAGAAATCCTTTTGCGGGATGGCTTTCTAACAGCACACCTTCATAATTGTTTTTCATCAACTTTAAATGAGCAGAGGTATCGTTGAATTGGAACCGGATACCCCGGACATTCTCATTGAATTTTTCGTCGCGCTCACCTATCACGTCAAGAGAAGCATAAGCTTGCAGTGATTTTATGAGATTGTGATGTGCCACCGAGACACCTCCCGCGGCGAGCGTGATGTCAGCGGCGTAAGGACTCCTTTGCAGCACAAGAAGTTTTAATTTCTCGGACGTTTCTGTCCCGAACGGGGCGGGGCTGCTTTCTATATTTGAAAAAAGGCGCCCCTGCTGCTCCAGTGTCGACAGCGATTTTAATGCATCGATGACGAGCTCACTGCTATATTTTTTTCCAAGCGTCTCTATAATTTCTTCACTTGAAAA
>RKRR01000168.1 GCA_007571305.1 Candidatus Poribacteria bacterium
AAAAAAATATTAGAGGTCCAAAACGGACGCAAATTGGGCAAAAAAGCAATATATTTACTCAAAAAGAGGCGATTTTTACGGAGATACCCCCGAAATCGCCCTTATCAGAGGGACTTTCAGCGAAAACGTGTCTACCCTGAATATTTATCACACTCACGTTAATTACACTTTTCTTGCTTATGCAGTGCTTTAATGGCATAATAAATGCAAACGGTGAAAACAGCCTTAAGATTGGGAGACTCACACTCACGTGAAAAGGAAACGGTGGAAATAATGAAGCAAGGAAAGAAAAATAAGCTATGGATTGCCGGCCTCAAATGCCAACCTTTGTACGCTGCTTCAATAGCCTGTGTTCTATTGCTGCTGTCCTTCTCTGCGATTGTAGGGTGCGGTCCGTTGATAACCACCGATCCACAATCTGGTGCTCCTTACGATGGCTCCAAAACAGCTCCAGTGTCTGCAAAGACATGGCCCGTGGAACGGACACTCGTCAGCAACGAGGTCAATTGCATTGCGGCAGATTTGGACGATGTATGGATTGCGACGGCGCGCGGAGTTTCTCGCTGGAACCGTCAGCAGGATAAATGGCTTCACTATACGATGGAAGATGGGTTGTCTAACGATATGGTGAATGCTGTTGCGGTTGATGGGCAATGGGTCTGGTTCGCTACGGATGAAGGTGTAAGCCGCTACGATATGCAGACAGACACCTTTACGACCTTCCGAACCCTTGATGGGCTAGCAAGTGACCAGGTTTCCTCTATTGCGGTGGATGGGAACTACGTGTGGTTTGGGACATCCGAGGGATTGAACCGTTACGATAAAACGATTGACAGTTGGGCAGTGCGTACCCGGAAGGACGGCTTAGTCAGTAAAGTAATTACAACTATCGCTGTTGAGCCAGAATATGTTTGGGTCGGCACCGGTAGAGAAATAAACCCGGATCCACATGGATGGGACGAAGATCCGAGATTCAGTAGAGGTGGGGTGAGTCGTTACCATCGAGACACCGATTCTTGGAATAACTATACGAAATCAGATGGTTTGATAGACAGCGAAATCGCTACGATTGCGGTGGACGATGACAGCGTCTGGTTTGGCACCCAGAAGGAGGGTGTTAGTCAGTACAACCAAGTTGACCAGACGTTCATCAAAACATATACGAAAACGGATCTGTTGAAAAGCAATATCATCTCCTGTATCCGTGCAGATGGATTCCAGGTCTGGTTCGGGACTGCCAATGCGGGTGTACACCGATTCATTAAGCCCGTCAATACGTGGGTACATTATACCAAGGCAGATGGATTGTCCAGCAACCATGTGAGTTGGATTACGACACAAGGCAACGATGTTTGGTTTGGCAGTAAGGAAGATGGGGTGAGTCGATTTGATAAAGTGAGCGGCGAGTGGACCATCTACAAGCAAGCCGAATTTCTTGCGGATAACGATGTCCGTCATCTCACCCGTGATTCCGATGGGAACCTTTGGATGGCGACGGTTGCGGGGATTTCGATTTACTCTCCTCAAACGCGCAGCTGGGAAATCATTTCCAGAGAAGATGGGCTACCAACTCCCTACGTCACGTCAATACACATCAGTAATCAGCAAGAGCAGTTTGCAGCAGAAAGTAATACACAACTGCCACAGACTGATAGCCAAGAGTCGAAAATCGACATGGACTCCGCGCGGATCTGGATTGGATGTGACCGAGGGCTTGGGACGCGAGCATACTTAGGTGAAGAGTGGACATTTCATGTCCCACCTCAAACAGAGACACAAAGCGAGGCTTTTGTGACATCTGTTGACACGGATACTGCACCGCAGGATCACCGTGTCTGGATTGGGACGAGTTCCGGTCCCGCTGTGTATGATACAACGTCTCAAGAGTGGATACAACTGGCACTCCCGGACACGCCGAAAAATCCGCTTATATCAGCTGTGCTTGCCCACGATGAGAATATCTGGTTTGGTGGTGCAGAGGGTATTTGGCGATACTCGACCGCCGATAAGCAGATGCACCGCATTGCCGATGGTCTTCCCAATTCCTATGTCAATGTGCTGCTTTCTACAGATTCAGGGTTAATCAGCAATCAGCAGTCAACAGTCAGCAAGAGAGAAATCGGGGATACACCCAAGCAAAAGCCCAGCTCCCATAACCTCTTAACTGAAGACCAAGAGCCGACCGCCGATAGCCAACGTCCGACAGAACGAGTGCTTTGGGCGGGAACACGTCAGGGGCTGGCAAAATATGACGAAACCCGCCAGCATTGGGTCCCACTGTCCTTTAATGATCAATTGCCGTCGCCCAATGTCACCGCACTCGCCTTTCGAGATGGGACTCTCTGGATTGGCACACCGCAGGGTCTGGGAAGTTACACGATTGCTTCAGATTCCTGGAATTCCCTCTCAAATGTGCCGTACAATATTCGTGACATTCTATGTGATGCTGATGAAACACTTTGGCTGGCGACGGATATTGGTCTCGTTGAATATGACACGCAAAGCGGTAGAGAAGTACTACACCAATCCCGTCCGGAACGGGAGCCGTTCCTTGAAACAAGGGTTTCGAACATCAAATTTGATGGAGACTATATCTGGTTCAATAGTTGGGGTGATTCGCCAAATGGAGCTCTTGTTCGGTTTCATCGTCCAACAGAGACGTGGCGACGTTTCACGCGCGTAGATATCCTGCAGTCTACCCAGAAAAGAGCGATGACGCTCATCCGTTGGACACATATTGACACCGCCGCAGTCTGGTTCACAACAGACTACGGCGTTCTCCGTTACGATAAAACTTCGGATACATGGCAGCATTTTACGACAGAGGACGGTCTCTCTACAAATGATGTGGACAAGATTGCTGTGAGTGAACAGAGCGTCTGGGTCATCCCAATGATAGGTTTGGAATTGAGCCATTATAGTAAAGCGACTGGGACATGGAATGTGGTCGTTCCTGACGAAGGGACCCAGATTGAACGTTTAAACGCACTTGGAGTTGATGGACCGAACGTTTGGTTTGGATCTGGGCGCACCCTCAGTAGATATAATGAAATCACAGGTGAATGGAAAGATTTTGGACCAAGGGATGGACTGGCAGGCAGGGGTGCTGAGTGGATTACTGTAGATGAGGATTTCATCTGGGTTGCGCGCTCGGAGTGGGATAGAGATAGCAACCGCCCATTGTCACGATACGATAAAAAGACAAAAAAATGGTCGACGTTTTCGACGAACGATGTGCTTGCTTCAAGGACAATTAGACGCATTATTGCCACAGAGAAGGATGTATGGATTCTCTATAGACCTTGGGAAGATGCGGGTGTTACCCGATACGACAGGCGTACAAAGGAATGGACAACAATTAGATCCGGACGTGGAACGCTCGAATTGGCAGCCGATGACGACTATCTATGGTTAGCTGTTCCCAACGACGGGCTTCGGCGATTTCATTTCGCTTCTGGCACTTGGGCATCGTTTAGAGATATAAAAGGGTTGCTCCATAACCATGTCGGAGAATATGGGCTTGCAGTGGATGAGGACTATGTATGGGTGGGGACTTTACGAGGGCTTTCCCGTTATGACAAACGCAAGGAATCTTGGACTCCTTTGACAGCACTTCCCACCCTTGTGGGACGCACTATTCGGACGGTAGATGCAGATGAACGTTTCGTCTGGGTTGGTACTGAGGAAGGTATGTCCCGCTACGACAAGATTTTAGGGACCTGGAAGAATTATCGGCAGGAGGGCGGCTCCGAAAACATAGAAACCCACGGGGGTCATTGGCACCGACATAGCCGAAAAAAGAAAGATTGTCTCTCCGATGACGTTGTGAGTTCTATTGTGGTTGATGAACAATACGTCTGGGTCGGCACACGCGATGGGGCAAATCGCTTTGATAAGATCGCCCTGCGGTGGGATCAGTACAAAACTGAGCATGGATTGCCTGCGAATAATGTAACTTCTGTGAGCAGTGATGCCGATAGTATCTGGATTGGGACTAATTCCGGGATTGGAAAGTACCCTCGCACAGCGGACGATCGCAATGCCTGGATTACCTATACATCGGGTACCGAAATCCAACCCTCTGCCGTATCCAAAGAGTTTGCTGAATCGTTGGTTACCGATCAAATTTGGTGCATCACGGCGAGCAAGAAACACGTTTGGGTAGGCACCCGCCGAGGTGTCAGTCGTTACGACATCGGCAGAGACATCTGGAAAACAATCACAATGGAAGATGGCCTCGCGAGCGATGAAGTCAGTTGTATCGCTATCGATGGGGACAACGTCTGGTTTGGCAGTGACCGTGGTGTAACACTCTATAACGAAAAGACAGAGGTTTGGGCTGCCTATACAACCGAGGATGGTCTCGCCAGCAACAAGGTTACCAATATTGGTGTTGATGGAACAGAGGTGTGGATTGGTACCTATAATGCGGGGGTCAGTCGGTTTGACCAGTTGACAAATAGGTGGACAACTTACACCCGAGAGGACGGTTTGGCGCATAATGGTATCCTTTCCATGGCTGTAGACAGTCCCTACGTCTGGTTTGGGACGTATCGTGGATTGAGCCGTTACGATAAACGCACAGGTATCTGGACGACCTTCACAGAATCCTACGGACCCGAGGATATTTTGAGGTGAAGGATGGTTATCAGTTTTCAGTTTAGAGATGTTTTTTGTCACTGATGACTGGCAATTGGTAACGATTTGAAAACAAATTTATGGAAACAAATACGGACAACCAAAAGTCTCGAACCCGTGCCCGTTTTCCTGTTAAAAGTCTGATTTTGCTGTTGAAGGTCTTGCTCTGCTGCTCTCTCTCATTCCGCGCTGAGGCAGAGGATGCGTACAGTCTATTTGGTAAGTTGTTCCTATCCGGACGTGTCGAATACGATTTCACAAATAGACGGAATTTCCTCGCGGATACAGAAGAGGAACGTGTGAGGCAAGACAGTTTCGATTTCGACCGTCTCTTCCGGCGTGGCTTCCATAGTGTCATGGTAATTGAGGAAACCGCAGGGAGTGTCAAAAATATCTTGAGTCTCGGAGAGGTCCCGACGACCTTCACGAAATTCACCTTCGATCAGATTGACCTCAGCGGTGTCCGTTGGGAGGTCCGTTCTAACCGCACAGATTGGACAATCCTAATGGTACCGGGGTTGCTCAATCGACTGAATGGACGTGAGGGAAGAGGCGAAAGATCTGGTATCGGCTTGCGGGAAGTCACAAAATTCGGTAGATCCCAATTAGGTCTCTCTTGGTACTTCCGCGAGACACCTGTGTGGTCAGTAGATGTGGAAACCAATTTCACCAACTACGGTGTAAAAGCAGAGCTGGCCGTCACACCGAAGAGTGCGTTGCAGAAAAACTTAAGTTCACGTTTCGATGCGACAACAACAGTTCTCAAAGCGTTCCAAACCGTTGGGGATACGATTTTTCAGGCGGAAGCGTATCGCGTCGGCCCGCGGTTTGATGCTTCTCGATCCGTCGGCGATAACGATGACCAAGACCGCTACTCCGATAACACACCGCTAGACCCTCCCTCCCTTATTATTCCCGGAGATCTGGATAAAAATAACAACGGTACTTTCGACTACGAGGATGATATTCTGCTTTTCGATGTCGATGAGGATTTTCTTGATGAAAGCGATCGAAACAACAATGGTATTCGGGACGAGGAGGAGAACGATAAAGATCCGAATTACGAATTCGATGTTGGATTGCAAGGCTTGCGGCTTTTCATGAACCGTAAAATAAGTCAGCAGGCAAGTGTCGTTGACCTGGATCTTGGGTTACAGATCGAAGAAAACCTCAGACTCAGAAATACGCCATCCTCAACGAAAGCATTCGCGAATCTTATTTATCGGAAAGAACTCGCACGTGCATCTTCGGTTGTTTTCGAGAATGAACTGAAATTGGTGAAAGACCGGATTCCTGATGAGACGTGGTATTATGCTGGATTCCTGAGCGGGACGGAGGAAGGGTTGTATAGAGCGCAGCCGGAAGTTCGGAAAATGGAAAGGGATGGGGAAGTGGAGTTCTTCTATATTGATGGGGGCACCGAAGTCGAAAAACGGCGCAGAGATCCATTATTTATGCAGAACGACCTGATTAACACTGCCAAGTTCACGTATGAATACTTGGGAATTGACCGGATGGTCACGACGGCTCGCGCGAAGATTCAATACGACTACGATTTTGAAAAGGATAACGAACATTACGAAGTCGGTATCTTCAAATCCCTGTACCGTTTGCGTCCTTCCAAATCGCTGGAAATCAGCCCGATGTTCAAAACCACCGTTCGCAACGGTTTCCGAATGGCTGAGGATCAGCTTGAATATCTGTCCTTAGTTGCGGAAATTGACGGTAGGGAGGTCTCTCGTCGATTTCGATTACGCGAAATTGAACGTGCGAATGTCCGAGATATGGCCTCGGCACTTATCCTTAAGGTCGTTTATCAGTTCACAAAAACCATCAAACTCACCGGTGGCGGTCAAATCCTCCTGTTCAACGATATGCTGAAGAACGATAACGATTTTGTCCGTCAAGCGTTGTTGGCTGAGATGGAAAAGAGTTTTGTTGCCTACGAGAAACGTCTCTTTCTGCATATCGGCGCGCGTTACATAGATCAGCGTGCGATCGGAGATGTTAATGACCAGAATTACATGGAAATTTTTGTGCGAGTCTTTGGGAAATTTTAAAAAATTAGAACTTCCACACAAAGCAGGTATTGAAGGATGAAATGTTTTGGCTTTTTCCAGTCATCCTTAGCACAAGGCAGTTATTTTAACTCAAGTTGCCATCTTTGTAGCATAACCTGTTAGGTTGTGCAGCTTCAGGCGCAGGAGACCCACGGTTTCCTACGCTACGGAATGCTGCGGATCCTGAGCGTTTTTCAATGAAAAATAGCAGGTGAATCTCTAAAATTGTATCCGTAGCAACTTGGGTTATTTTATTTTGGGACATATCTGCCAGCCATACGTAGGATAAGGACGCACCTCCAATGAACGTTATAATTCCAGTTGCTGTACCATTTGCCGCGGTGATGCTGCTATGGCTGTACTTTAGACCCCCTTTCGGAAAGAATATTGTTCGCTTGAACACGGATCAGCGGGTTGTCGCGCTCACTTACGATGATGGACCGAATCCACCTTACACCGATCAATTGCTGGATATTCTTGCGAAACACGATGTTAAAGCCACCTTCTTCTTGGTCGGAAATCGGATAGAGAAGCATCCGGAAACAGTAAATCGGATTATTGCTGAGGGACACCAAATCGGCAATCATTCCTACAGCCACTCGCTACTTGGCTTCCTGCCGCCAGCCTATGTCCAACGGGAAATTGAACGCACAGACAACCTGCTTCAGCGGTTCCATATTACAGGTGAAATCGAGTTTCGCGCTCCGGTGCTGACAAGGTTTTTGCCGGTGGCATGGGTGCTCGCGAAAGGTAACCGAGCGCATATCAGTTGCAATGTGTGGAGTTGGGATTGGACGACACAGAATCCCGATAGAATCACCGAAAAGGTATTGAAGAAGACAAAGCCGGGTTCGATTATTGTTCTACACGATGGGAAGGCAGAGAATAAGGATGCGAACCGTTCAGGAACGATTGAGGCGACTCATAAAATCATCACAGTGCTAAAACAAGATGGATACCAATTTGCGCGGTTGTCAGATGTCGGATGAACTTCGGGACGGACTTCCATTGTGAACTGGCAACTGCTCTTCAGTCTGGTGGCTCTACAGAAATTTTTGCGTGAAAAGCGTTGATACACAGTTCTTCTCTCACCGAAGCTCCAATAACACCTAACTTAAATAATTGACCTTTGTCGAAACGATGCTTAATTTGGCGAGTGTCCCCGGGTTCTCCCCATACCCAAGTCGTAATGTAGTTTTTAGGGAAGCCCTCTTTCGCGGAAAGTACTTTATCGCCATCCAAAAGGTAGAACGCAGCTTCACCATCTTCTCTACCAATTTCAATGTCAATGATGAGCGTGCCGCCGTTTTCAAAGGCTGTGGCATCAATCACGACAACAGTCCAGTCCCGATGCTCCCTGGTCGGTGTCCGAAAAATATCCAACACCTTTTGCGATGGCTGCTCATGGCTGAGTACAATATTGCCTAACCCGGGCTGTTTTCCTTCCAAGGCATCCTTGAGAAATGCAAGATAATACGCAGGCTCCCGGAGTGCCCTATGCTCACTGTCTTCGCTGAGGCTATTGACCATCTGTCTACCCATGAGTTCACATGCTGGCGATATAACAAAGCAATCTACCGGTGAGCCCTTTTTTGATCCAGTTTTCCATCCCTTAATAATCGTTTGTGCTAAAGGGTGTGTCGTGTCAAACATCTTACCTTCGTACTTGCGTCTTTTGGCAATCGGTTCTCGCAAACTCTGAATACGTCCTAATTCACAGTTGAGGTTCCATACATTGATGAAATTTTCGTTCAAAAATTCAATAACTCCGTCTTTTGAGAGGACACCTGCCCTCAAGCCTTTGCCACTCCCTCAGCAGGCTTCGTCCAAGAGCGGTCCATTTATTGAGATAGCATGGATCGGTTTCTGTTGTGCGGGTGCTATCTCCAACGCTTCTTCCAGCGATACCCAGTTAATTTGCTGTGATTTGTAGAAGCAGAGAGCCAATTTGTGTTCTACTTCTTCTGTTGTAATGGATTCAACATATCGAGTGTTTCGCACGATGTCTTCTGTTCCAGCGCGGAGTTCTATTTGCGGGCAGAAGCCGCTATCCGTAATATGACTCTTCATGTCTGGATCGGTTTTCCACCAAGCGTCAAAATTTATGGTGCCGTTAGGAACGTACATCTGAAAGAAGGCAACCGACCTTTTAGTTCTATCAATAACAAGATGCCCCGTGAACTGGGAAGGCGTGAACCACCCATCTTTTAGGGCAAATTGGGCGTGGATGCGGAACACAATATCAGCGAACTCAGCGTCGTAGGCACGGAGGCACGCCCACAGTCCTTGAGATTCGGTTTTATGGTGATGCAGATCCCAACCCATAATCACGGATGAACTCGGATGAAATTGCTTCAGTAACTCCAGAGCACCAGCCTGCTCAATCTCCCAAGGTGTGCCGACAGAGACAGCTTCCTTAGGAAGAAAGTCGCAGAAGATTGAGGTGGGATACTGTTTTTCTGGTTCATCGACGCGTAGGTTTGCCAACGTGTCCCAGTCTACGTGAAAGTTGTATTGTGTATATTCAATCGGCGCGATGAAGCCCGTGACGGACACTTCTGCATTACCATCAAGAGTAAGTGTAATTTTGTTGTTGAAAGTTTTCATTTTTCGTTATGCACTTCCTTTTCAGACTTTTCCGCTGATTCTATAGAAATCCTTGCCTGGAAAGCGTTCACACTCCCTTTCTCATTAGATATCCATCCCAGAGCGACCAATTTAAAGACCTCTCCTCGCTCAAAACGATATGTCATCTGTCCCGTTTCATTGGGCCCCAACCAACCTATGTCGTGCGATGCTTCAAGAAGGACTCCCTTGGGATACTTACGAGCCGCATCAAAGGTAAGTTTGTGATCAGCATCCAGCAGATGAAATGATCCATAAGCCTTTTCATCACCCACTTCAATATCAATGATGAGCGTCCCACCTCTTTCAAACGCTGTGGTATCAATTACGATAACTGTGTAGTCTTGATGTCCATATTCTGCGGTGCGAAAAACGTCCAATATCCGTTGTGAGGGCTGCTCGGATGTGAGAACAGTGTTCCCAAGTCCGGGGAGTTTTCCTTGTAAGGATTCCGCGAGAAATAGGAGGTAATTCTCACTCTCCAAAGTCCCATCCTCACGGCGGTTGTTGTCAAGATAATCATTGACTGCTACGTGTCCTACCACTTCAAGTTCAGGAGATATAACCCATGTATCTACTGGACTTCTTCGCCATTTGTGCCCAATGATTGTACGTGCCAAGGGAGGCATCTCCTCAAATCCTTGGGAATCACGCATGCATCTAAGATCGGCATTACGCGCCCATGTATTAACAAAATTTTCGTTCAGGAATTCGATGATTCGTTGGTCAGAGAGGACACCTGCCCTCAAGTTTTTGCCGCTCCCTCAGCAGGCCTCGTCCGTGAGCGGTCCATCTATTGAAATGGCATGGATTGGTTTTTGCTGTGCTTGTGATATTTCTGATGCTTCTTCGAACGGCGCCCAGTTGATTTGCTGCGATTTATAGAAACGTTGTATCAGTATGCGTTCAGCCTCTTCTCGCGTGCTTGATGTTGTGAACTCGGTTTCCTGAGTGGCATCTGGCATTTCCCCAAGAAGCTCAATTTTCGGACAAACGCCACCACCTGCGCTATAAAAATAGTTAGGATCGTCTTTCTGTTTTCTCCAATTAACGTCGAACAGGGTCCCTTCAGGAACGCGCATCTGGAAAAAGGCTATACTTTTTTTGATACGATCAATAATCAGATGCCCAGCAAACTGAGAAGGCGTGAACCAACCGTCCTCCAATGCAAATGCCGCATGGATGCGGAACATAATATCTGCGAATCTATCGTTGTAAGCGCGTAGGCATGCCCATAAGCCACGGGAATCCCCTGCGTTAATGTGCATATCCAGATTCGGATTGGGTTGAAACTGCTTCAGTAAGGCAAGCGCGCCTTGGTCGTCAATCCCCCAGTAGTCCCCAACGGAAACGGGCTTATCTGGGAGAAACGCTCGGAAAATTGAAGCAGAATATACCTTTTCTGGTTCAGTAACGCGCATATTTGCCAACGCTTCCCATTCTTCATGAAAGTTAGGGTTCATGTGCTCAATCGGCTCGATAACAGCTTTGACAGAGACTTCGGCGCCATCGTCAAGATTGAGATTGATTTTATTTGATAATTTTTTCATCTGTGTATTCCCTGATTTAAATTAACCTAAGTTGCCACTTTGTAGCATAACCTGTTAGGGTGTGCATCTTCGGGCGCAGGAGACCAAAGGTTTCTTACGCTACGAACTGCTGCGGCTCCTGAACGCTTTTCAATATATCATCAATGGCACCCTATCATCGCTGCTTCTGTCCGATGGAATTTCTCGAAAAGGCGATAGGAGAAATCTCTGGTATTCCTTGATTGACTTTTACCCATCTTGGGTCGTTCTTGGAATGATATCGTGAACACCGCCTTCTCGAATACTCGCGGAAGAGACTAACACGAATCTCGCTTTTTGACGAAATTCCGGTAGGGATACCGCTCCACAATTGCACATGAGGGCTCGGATTTTTGCGAGGGTCGTTTTCAAACTATCGTTCATCTTTCCTGCATAAGGGACATAGGCATCAGCACCCTCCTCGAACAATAATTCTGGACCGCCTCCTTCGTGGTAACGCTGCCAATTGGAGGCTCGTTTTGTTCCTTCACCCCAATACTCTTTCACTGTATTCATACCCAACTTTCTGACCTTACTTGGACTCTCATCAAACCTTGCAAAATATCTACCCATCATCACGAAATCAGCACCCATAGCAAGTGCCAAACCGATGTGATAATCTTGGAATATACCACCATCTGAGCAAATCGGCACGTAAACACCGGTTTCCTTCAAATACAAGTCCCTTTGCCGAGCGACTTCAATGACAGCGGTCGCTTGACCACAACCTATTCCTTTCTGTTCCCGTGTTATACAAATAGCACCTCCACCGATACCTACTTTTATAAAATCAGCACCGGCTTCTACCAAATACATAAATGCATCTCCGTGAACTACATTCCCGCCGCCCACTTTCACAGTATCATCGTATTTCTCTTTAATGAATCGAATGGTATCCGATTGCCATTCTGTATACCCTTCAGAAGAATCAACACAAATAATATCAACGCCCGCATCTACTAAGGCGGGTAGCCTGTCTTTATAATCTCTTGTATTGATGCCAGCACCGACGACAAGTCTTTTCTGAGAATCTACTGATTCAAGGGGATTTTTCTTATGGTCATCGTAATCTTTCCTGAAAACCAAATGTACCAATTTACGATTTTCATCAACAATGGGTAGACAATTTATTTTGTACTTCCAAATAAGATCGTTGGCATCTTCAATCGTAATTCCCTTTCGACCAACAATCAGTTTGGGAAATGGGGTCATCAATTCGCTTACTTTTGTATTTAAATCCACTCGACTCAGTCTATAATCCTTATCCGTTATCAGTCCAAATAACTCTCCTGAAGCCGAACCATCTTTAGTTATGGGAATTGTCGAGTGACCTGTCTCTTGGGTTAACCTCACGACATCTTCTATTGTGCTATCACACTTTAAATTTGAGTCGCTGACGACAAAACCTGCCTTGTGGTTTTTAACTGCCCGGACCATTGCTGCCTGTTCTTCAATACTTTGGGACCCATAAACAAAGGATATACCACCCTGCCTCGCCAGCGCAATCGCCAAGTTATGATCCGAAACAGCTTGCATGATCGCAGAAGCAAACGGGATATTCACTCCGAGAGGTGGTTGTTGTCCCTTCTTAAACTTCACGAGAGGCGTTCTCATGACAACATTTTCAGGGCTACAATCCTTTGTTGTTAGGTTAGGTAAAAGCAAATATTCACTGAAAGTCCGGCTTGCTTCTGAAAAAAAATAAGCCATCGTTCATTCCTCCCTTATGCTAATATGTGGGTGATTCTTTAGGTGACAACAGGTATCTTATAGTTAACCGACAGAACTTTGGTTTTTTCAGATTTTTAAGAAATACCCGGGGAAAGTTGGATAGTTCGTAGATTGGGTGGGGCATAGTAGAAACCAACGTGTTCACACTTCAGACTGCAATAAAGGTCCGGTGGGGTTAGGGGATTTGGTCTCGGAATAGACCAAATCCATCCCTTGTATTACATTCCGCACTACCTAATTGGAGGGCTAGGAAACACTACTGGAAAACCCGATTGATGCCTACGGACAGGAGGGTAATGGCCCTATGAAGAACTCTGATTTTCATAAGCGGCAATGTCTGCTTCATATTGCAAAGTCCAGCCGATTTCGTCAAGTCCATTCAGTAGACAGTACTTCTCAAAATCGCCGATTTCAAAAGTGTGTGCGGTGCCATCAGGAGAGATCACTGATTGTTGATCCAGATCTATCATCAACTGGTATCCTTCAGTGTCATGTGCCTCTTGACAGAGTGATGCAATAACGTCTGCAGACAAAACTATCGGGAGGATGCCGTTCTTGTAGCAATTGTTGCGGAAGATATCGGCAAACGAGGGCGCGAGGATCGCTTTGAAGCCGTACTGTTGGAGAGCCCACGGCGCGTGCTCGCGGGAGCTTCCGCATCCGAAATTCGCGCCAGCAATGAGAATGCTCGCGCCTGTGTAACGTGGAAGATTTAGCACGAACTCTGGGTTCGGATCACCATTTTCGAGGTAACGCCAGTCGTTAAAGAGAAATTCACCGAAACCGGTCCGCTCAATGCGTTTGAGGAATTGCTTCGGAATGATCTGGTCGGTATCAATATTAATTCGGTCAAGTGGGACGACACGTCCAACGTGTTCTTTGAATGCTTCCATTTTTCTGTTTCTGCCTTATTTAGATAGTTTGCTCTACATGGGTTACACCAAAAACCTGAACCAGAGTCACACACCTTCTCATAGGGTGATCTGGAGGTGTTCTCGACATTTTGTAAGTGTGTCTGCAAACAAATTTGCTGCACCGTTGTCTATGCAGGCTGTGAATCTATTGGTTCAGGATTTCCATGAACGCTTCCAGATTAGCAGCTTTTGGAACTGCACGTAAGAGTTGCTTGAGGCGTTCTACATCGTCGATAGTTTCAAGGGCAGGCCTTAGGGCTTGGACGGCGTTCGACTGAAATTGATCGCTTAGCAATGTTAACGTGAGTTTGACAATAAAATTTGACACACTTTCATTCTAACGTTTTCCTCCCACTCCTTTGATTTCCCCCTGCTTGCGGGGGGATAAAGGGGGGTA
>RKRR01000167.1 GCA_007571305.1 Candidatus Poribacteria bacterium
ACGGGAGTCAAAAAGGATTGCACCGTTCGCTGTGGGGATACCCATTCGGTTGCCATAATCGCGTACCCCAGCGACAACGCCTTTAAATACGCGCTTCGGGTGAAGTGTACCTTTCGGTAGTTGCGCATACGGCGTGTCCGGCATCCCGAAACAGAATACGTCGGTGTTTAAAATCGGCTTCGCACCAAGTCCTGTGCCGAGTGAGTCGCGAATTACACCCCCTATTCCGGTCCCAGCACCCCCATACGGTTCAATCGCTGACGGATGGTTGTGTGTTTCTACTTTGAAAACGAGGTTGAATTTCTCGTCAAATTCGATGATACCAGCGTTGTCTGAAAAGACGGAGACACACCAAGGTTTCGCTATCTCCTCAGTCGCACGTTGGATGAAGCTTGGAAACAAGCCGTCAATCTGCTCTGGTGCTTTTCCTTCTTCGGAATAGAGGATGGTACTTTTGAATGTTTTATGAACGCAATGCTCAGACCAGGTTTGGGCGATGGTCTCTATTTCTACATCAGTGGGGTTGCGTCCGAGGGTTCCGAAGTGGGTCTGGATCGCTTGCATCTCGTTTAGATTCAGAGACAGTGTCCCTTCTCGACTGATACGCATGAGTTCTGTCTCATCGGCAGTTAAAATCTCTATTTCTTTGACCTTGCTGGACATTTTTAATTTTACCTTGCGGATTAATAAGTCTTTGACATCCTGTGTGCTCAAGTTGAAAACTCTTTTTCACCGAAAATCACCACGTAATGTAATGGAATGGTGCCCAGGAGGTTATAGTTAGAAAATTTTGGGCATGTTTTTGGTTATAGTAGAATCCGACAATAAATTTACACTTGTAGCATAGCCTGTTAGGCTGTGCCATCAGAACATATAATTTCAGAGTCCACACAGCACCACAAGTGTCCAAGTCATCACGGAATCTACTATAATTTCAATCGTTTTGGGTTAAGTCAAAGGCTTTAATTTTACTCTACTCCTTAAACGAAGCCGTGACCCGCGGGATACTCTCCTCACAAGCGAACCGTTCAATACTGGAAGCACCAACGAAACCGACAGCATCTGTTTTCTCATTGATAAACGCCGCCTCCGGTGCTTTTGAAATAGGACCGCCGTGTGCCAAGCAGATGACATTTGGGTTCACGACTCTTGCGGCATCGCAAATTTCCTGCACGCGCACAGCCGCGTCTTCAAGCGTAAAAGCTGTTTCCGCGCCGATAGTGCCGCCTATCGTGGTACCCATGTGCGCGATGATAACATCCGCTCCGACTTTTGCCATGTTCTCCGATTCTTCCGGGTTGAAGACGTAGACGATGGAGAAGAGATCCATCTCATGAGCAATACCGACCATTTCGACCTCTTTGTAGAAACCCATCCCCGTTTCTTCAAGCGTTACCCGAAAAGTTCCATCAATCACACCAACGGTCGGGAAATTATTAACACCATCAAAACCGACATCGCGGATCTGTTTGAGGAAATTGCTCATCCTGCGCGTTGGATCTGTGCCGTTAACACCAGCGATAACAGGAGTCTCTTTAACGACGGGTAAAACTTCACGTTCACCCATCTCCATGACGATGGCATTCGCATCACCGTAAGCTAAAAGTCCTGCACAGGAGCCAAACCCTGACATCCGATAGCGGCCTGAATTGTAAATCACAATCAGGTCCGCGCCACCTTGCTCCGCAAATTTCGCAGTGATACCTGTTCCTGCACCTACAGCGAGTAAGGGTTTATCTCTATCCAACTCTGTCTTCAGTCGTTCTAAAACCTGATCTCGTCTATAATCTGGCATCTTTTAATTTTCCTTGCGGTTCGGTTAGATGAATTGGGTTCATAACGTTCATTGACGTATATCCGCCTGCGCCGATGTTGCAGGCTACGCGCTTGGGTCTACTTTTTAATCATTCCGTGCGGTTCGGTGCTGACCGCTGATAGCCAACTGTCGACTGTTGACTGCTATTCATCTCTTGATTTCGCCTGTAAACGTGCCGCTGCCCCTGCATCCCCGATGTGCATCGTGTTGTATGCTTGTTCAGAGGTCTTGAATGGACCGACACCCTTGTGCCCGTGCCAATCGCCCTGGGTCATAATCGGGTTCGTTAAGCCTGTCTCTTGTTCCCGTTGAAGAATCCAACTTTTCATCCGTGTTTCGAGCACGTTGACAATGTCCGGATGTACGTCAACGAGATTGTTATTCTCATCGGGATCTTGGATAAGGTTATAGAGTTCTACAGGAGGTTTAAAATGGAAGTCGGGTTCAAGCGCGGCGATGAGTTTCCATTCAGGAGTCCGCCAGCCATGCTTCCGCATCCACGTGCATTCTGTAATATAGAATTCGCTCTCGTAAGAGGTTACCTCGCCGTTCATTAAAGGGGTAAGGCTCTCTCCATCGAATGCGATGTCTGATTCTATGTCTGCTAATTCAAGAAGTGTCGGTACAAGATCTTTATGTTGATTGTATCCAGCAACCCGTTCCCCGGCAGGTACTCGACCAGGGTAACGGATAATGAGCGGCACATGTAGCGTGACATCGTAGAGTCCGTGATGATCGAACCAACACTCGTGGTCATAAAGGGTTTCGCCGTGGTCTCCATTGAGAACAACGATTGTCTCGTCCAACACGCCACGCGTTTCGAGGGCATTGAAGAGCGTCTGAATACAAGCATCCATATAAGCGATAGCACCGTCGTATTGCGCGATGACATAATCTTTATCGGTAATGCCGGGTGGCATCCAGGTAGCGAAGTAATCGCAAAACGGTTTAAACGTCATCACCGGTTCCATAGATTTATTGCTTGGGTCGCATTCGTCACCGTGGTAGAACATCCGTTCATAAGGAGCAGGCGGTAGATAGGGGGAGTGTGGGTCCATGTGGCGCAGGAATAGAAAAAACGGTTTTTCGTCGCTCTGATCGATGAGTCGGTTCAATTCTGGGAGGGTTGTTTTGTTGAGATTTTCCGCTTTCGGACTCCGTCCAGTGTCGTCAGGGCCCCATCCGGAATAGTCAAGGTAGGTGTCAAATCCACGGGCACTCGGTCCACCGAACCCAACGCAGGTGGTATCGTAGCCTTCGTCTCGGAGGATTTCAGCCAACGTTTTGACATCTTCGCGGAGCGGCCCTTGATGCCGTAACGCGACGACCTGTGTGCTAAATGTATCCAATCCTGTCAGCATAGATGCGTAGGCACTTGTTGTCGGAATGTGTGGGCTATAAGTTTTCTCAAAGAGTGTACCACCTTCCGCAAACCGATCAATGTGAGGTGTCGTCAGTCGGTGATACCCGTAGCAACTCATGTGTGTTGCGAGGAGTGAATCAACTCCCAGCAATACAATATTTGGTTGTTTTGCCATATTGCAGCTCTCCTCTGCTGTCTGTGTGCGTCCGTTCTATGTTTCCCAATCCTGATGCCAAATAAGCGTATTCTGAATATCGTCATTAAGCACATCACCAATTTCGAGTGTGTTGAAATAGTCTTCCGGTAGGATGTTTCGTTTTCCGTTAAAGGTGCATCCATCAGGCATGAAACCGCACGTCATCGCTCTGCGGTGGTGGATCGTCATATTCGCGCCGGCACCGTGTGCAACGAGTCCGTTGTGCCATGCAATAGAGCCTGCCGGACAAGGGGCACACTGCGGTTCAATCTGTTTCCAGTCTGGGTATACGTTAAACAGCTCACCGATATTTATCCCAATGCCGACGTTATCAAAACGGGCTGTTTTCTGTGTGCCGGGGAGGTACCACATACATCCGTTTGCAAGTGTAGCATCGTCCAGTGCAACCCAGAACGAGACAGCGTCCCGTGAATCAAATGACCAATACGGGACATCGAGGTGCCATGCGGTCGGGTTACCGTGGGGCGGTTTAATCAAAGCTTGGTCGTGCCAAATTCGCATGCCATCGACACCGGCTAATTGGGCTGCCATTTTACCGAGTCTCGGATCATGCACCAGTTTCCGCATACCCGTGTGGGTGTCTGACAAGCGAAGACACTGTGTAAAAACGCGAGCGTAAAACTGCTTGGCATCCATCTGGTTCGTCATGAATTCCACGGAATTTCCGAGTCGATCCTCAACGGATTCATCGGTGCAACGTCGCCATTCCGCCAATTCTTCGGCATCCAAAAAGTTCTCAATGACAAGAAAACCGTTCTCTTGATAAAAATTGATTTGTGATTCGGTGAGTTCGTTCTGCATCCTCGACCTTCTCCTTTCAGTTCCTTGGGTTATGGACTTGCAAGCGAATTCATTTAATTCGTTTAGAGGGGTGAGACATGTCCGTTCAGAACAAACCCCCTGGAGCTCTATAGACAAAGCCTCGTTTTACTTAGGTTGTTCTTCAGAATAGACACGGTAAATTGAGTCTGCGAGACGGCTACCCGCGCCAACCAGCCGTGCTAAAACCCCAATCTGCTCCCGACAAGCCACATTGTTAGTTGGTTCAGGATAATTAACTAAGTGATCAATTTCGCCCCAGATTTCCTCAAAAAGGGTCCTAACCTGAATTTCACAAGAAACAGGTGAATTCTTTCTGGGTTTAATCACATAGTGAATGCTGGTGTATAGACTTTCCTTCACCTCGACGTTCAAACCGTGATCTGCAAAGAAACCTTGTGATTCCGGATCCCAAGTGTAAGCTTTCGGTTTCTCATAAAGTACCCAGTCTTGGTTGTCTAATTTTTCGTGTATTGCCCCGTGAATTTGTGTGAATTGTGTTTGATACAGATGGAGCACTCTAACCCCGGCGATGTCGGTTACCCGATCGAAGATATTCTCTGGCGTGATAGGATTTTCAGGGGACGACTTACGTTGTATTTTCTCACGAAGATGTTGTAAATCCTTCAATCTACTTTTAACAGAATGAACAATTTGTGGCGATTGCGTTAAGTTTGGATGTGTTTCAAAGAAGCGCACTGTGTATTCTCGAAATAGGTTTATATCGTGAAGTTGAGTCTGCACCTGCTCTATAATAATTTCCATACTTGCGTCATCTACCATTACCGCCCCCCAGCTGGTCCAACCGTGTCAAGAGGTCTTTAGCAAAAATCTTGAAACCTGTTTGAGTGCTCTCGTATGAGTTTTTATTGCCCAAAATAGTGCTTTTGTCTTCTTTTTCCAGGTTTCCAAAATTTGGAACTTTCCACATCGGTATTCTGTATTTTTGAGCCATATTCGGCAGGGTTGAATAGGTGTGCATGATGGCTGTTTGACCGATAGGCTCTTCCAGTTGTATTTCCGTTAGGTGTTTCCTGTGGTTATTATCAATATATTCTCGAATCGTAGTCGGAATCTGTTCGGCGTAGTTATAATGTGCCTGGGCTAAATCCCATTCGCTAGATCCAGTGTATTTCTTGGCATTGAAAATTGTGAACCCCAAAAAACTGACAAATTTCTTGGGAAAATGGCTTAATTTCGCATCGGAGAGTAAATTAAAAATAGTGTCAAAATCTTGCTTCCACCGTTTCAGGGATTTACCGATATTCTCTATGCCGTACATGGAAAACATATCTGGCATACAAGGAATCAGAAATCCATCTACAGTGGATATGATGACTTTATTAAGTATGCCAAGACTCGGCGACGTATCAATTACAACGTAGTCATAGCAGTAATGTTCTGCATACAATTCACAAAAATTGCGGATTTGGGTTACGGTCCGAATAGCGAGTGGGTCCCCGCCATAGACATCGTTCCATCGACTCGCAATTTTGTCTTCGTAAGTATGTATAGAAAGCCTGCCCGGAATCATTCCTAAGTTATCATGTAGTTCAAGGGGTTTCGCAAATAGTTTCGGTACGTCTGTGCCATCTTCAGTCGGTTTCAAGAGGAAATGGATAGAACGGACTCCACCGACAATATCCTCAAATTTACTCGGAGATTTCTCATCACGTGCTTGCACAAAGTCGTCTATAAATGCCTCCTCAACCTGCCAAATTTCGTGTAATTCTTCTGGAGCCAAGCCAAATAACGTCAGATTCGACTGCGGGTCTAAATCGACGAGAAGCGTTTTATAGCCCAATTCAGCAAGGGCGTACCCAAGGTGGTAGGTCAAGGTCGTTTTCCCGACACCGCCTTTATTGTTGAATACTGCGATAGATTTCATGTTTATTGCCTCCGGTACTAATCCCTTGAACACTATTACCCGTACAAACCATCCTCAATTTTAACACATTTGAGATACTTTTTCAAGAGCGTTATTGCCGAAGAAGATGCTGATAACCTTATGGGTCAACCACTTCGGCAGGCAAGCCTTCAATAATCCGCGTAGACTCCACGCTTACATAAACAATCCGCTCTATTGCCGTAACAAGATCGCAGGGATCCGCAAACCAACCGTTCGGGTCGTTGACGATGCCGCTCTCTTTGTCTTGTGTGATTTTGTAACGGTCGATAAACCACTCCAACGGGGTTCTGCCATTAACGACGTAACGATGTGCCTCCTCTGGAATACCAGCCAAGCGGATATGCTCGTTGATGATGAGCGTCTCTTTTGTGTCTTTATTTCCGTAACGCATCGCTTTTTGACTTAACCGATAATGTTGCGGTTGTGGCTCGCCTGGGTGTGAAAATACGAGTTGCAGAGGGTATTGCTCGCACGTCTCGTAATTGAGATGGAGGGAGGCGAGCAACGCGCCTGCTTCGGCGAAGGCGTGAAAGTCAGGGGCATAAGGGATACGGGGTAGCATCTTGGAGAGGTCATTTGCGAATTCCTCTCGATAACGCCGTGCGTGTAGAATGCCATAGACATAATCAAAGATGGCATCTTTGGTGATGGAATCATCGCTATAATGCTCTCGAAAAGTCCGGAGAGCCGTGTCCGATATGTTGTCAATGCGATTTCCCTCCGTTTCTTCATTTATGTTAAGTAATTCTGCAGATGTTTGGGAGGCATCTGTCTCCTGCAGGTATCGCCACCGTGGGAAACACTGACAAGCTTCATTAAAGCCGAGGTCTGGAATTGTATCAGTCATCAGTATAGAAAACGGTTTTTTGCCTCCGAGGCCCGGGATACATATCACACGGTTCTCACTGAAGTTGTCAGGAAAAATTAAGTCCTGTTGGTACTTGCAATTCGCAAATGTATAGTCGGTATAGCAGTTTGTTTTTACGAATGGTCGGTACGCGGATTTTCGGATGTATTTTTTCCTAAATTGAGGTTTTCTTCGCCGTTCCAGTTGGTTTTCAAGTTCCCGATCCCATCTGATATTGATGTGTGCCTACCTGCCGCTACACTCGCTGTGAGTTCAGGATTAGTTTGCATTTCTGATAATGCATCGAGATATGCTTGTGTCATTCGCTCTGCATTTTCGGCACAAGCCTCACGCGAGAAATTGTAGACATACGCGTCTCTACTAGTCTTGTAGCCGCTGCTGAATAGTTTGAAAATTGCATTATCTGCCTTGCCTGCCTTCGCCTCTTTTGTGCTAATGGGATAGAATTCGGCAAAAGCATCATTGCGTTGGTCAATCCAATCGTGATGTGTATTAGGCGTGATTGTTTGCCAACTGCTAATGCCTTTTATGGATACTGCTTCGCGGAGTGCCTCCAATTTATCTTCGCGGGTGAGGTAGTCGCCGATGTCGTGGTAGTAGATACGGCAGGTAGACGCATTTGGATTCTTGACCAAGAGTGTAATAGCGACGGGTGCCCGTGAACCACTACCGAATACATTACCGCCCTCGGCCCGCCGCTGCTCGCCAGATGTTCTTGCATTCCCACGCAAATTTAGGACGTGGATTGAACTGAACTCCTCTGTTAAGCACGCCCGAACTCCCGAATCCACATTTCCATCAATCCACGACCCATTGGTAACAAAAGCTATAATTCCTGATGTTTCAATTCGATCGGATGCCCAACGGATTGCCATTTTATAGGTATCGTAAAGGCTATTTTTCAATGTCGCCGTAGAGTATTCTGCATAGGTTTCTCTAATCCGTTTTTCAAGTGCAGGATAATCCACATTGGGGTTGTCATCTGTAGAACTCCGCTGTCCAGCAGACCACGGCGGATTGCCAACGATAACCTGGATCGGGAATTGCTGTTGATGCTCGGCGCGTTCATTGTTATCAGGTAACCACTCTTTTGGAAAGAGCGTCGGGTTCTCTGACGTGTTTAGGTTGAACGTGTCGGTGAGGACAATGCCGTTGAAGGGTTCGTAATCTACTCCTCTGCTTGCAGGGTGAATCGTGGCGGCACTTCGAAATGCCTCTTCAATGTTGATGGCGGCGATGTAGTAGGCAAGCAGCACAATCTCGTTGGCATGGAGTTCCTTGCGATACTTTCGCTTGCGATCGGAAAGGTGAATAAGATCGGATTGGAGCAGCCGCGCAAGGAAAATACCTGCACCTGTGAACGGATCCAAAATATGCACGCCTTCATCCGTGAGGCTCTTTCCGAATTCGTCTTGTAACACCTCGTTGGCACTCTGCAAGATGAAGTCCACGACTTCAATAGGCGTGTAGACGATACCGAGACGTTCAGCGTCTTTTTTTAGTGCTGTAGCAAAGAACTTCTCGTAGAGCTCTAACAGAACCCGTTGCCTGCCTTCGGTGTTGTCAATCCCGCGGGCCCGCAGTCGAACGCTTTCATAGAATTTCTCTAAGTCTCGTGTCTCATCTTCAAGTCCGAATTCACCGAAATCGCTTTGGAGTTTATCGAGTGCCTTCGCGACGGGGTTCCCGGATGCGAAGTCGTAATGCTCAAAGAGTGCTTCAAAGACGGGGCGCGTCAAGATGTGCTGCGCCATCATATCAATGGCGTTGTCACGGGTGATTGCGTCGTTGATGGCATTTTTTAGTTCGCCGTGGAAATCGTCAAACCATTCGCGGAGTGCCTCGTTTTCCGGGGTGTCCAATAATCCTTGGATCCGTCCCACGACGCGTCGAAAAATATCAGCGACATCTTTCGCCCAGCTCTCCCAGTATTTTCTATCGCCGCATTTCTCCACAATTTTAGCAAATATCGCATCCGGTGGAATATCCATTGGGAGAAAAAGTTGTTCGTTCAAGGTAGCAGGCGTGCTTTCACCGTTACCATTATTCTTCTGTATGCCATAGCCGCTGAAGATGACCCTATCTGTCGGTGTGGTATTGAGATCGATCCTGTTGATCTCCGCGTCGAATCTGTCATCATGGGAGCGGAGTGCGCGGAGGACACTCCATACACCAGCAAACCGTTGGTTGTCGTTGAGAATATCTGCGGGATCCGCACCTGCGGGGATCGCGACCGGGAGGACGATATAACCGTACTTTTTTCCTTCTGCTTTCCGCATGACGCGCCCGACAGCCTGAACGATGTCAATATGCGAATTTCGGGGTGTCATGAAAAGCACGGCATCGAGGGCGGGAACATCAATGCCTTCCGAAAGACATCTGGCATTAGAAAGGATACGGCAAACCCCATTAGCATTCCCTTTTAGCCATTCAATCCGTTTCTTCCGTCCGAGTGCATTTGTCTTTCCATCCACGTGCTCAGTTTCACAGGTGAAATTAACTGGGCGTTGGTCTTCGGACACCCGTTCCATGGCACTTTCGATAACACCGTTCCAGTGATGTACGAGATTTTTTGAAGCAGCAATGGTATTCGTGAAGGCAATAGCACGGGTGAGCGGTCTGATTTCGGGGTCGTCAAGCGATTTCCGTTCAGGATTTTGGAGTGCACGCCAACAGCCAACTATCTTCGTCGCATCATTGATGCTGATTTCTTTACCACCGGCAGTATGATAGGTCTGCAGGGCAGCGTCTGCATCCTGCTCAGACATGGCAAGCACAACGACTTTGTAATCGGAGAGAAGGTCTTGCTCGACGGCCCTGGAGAACGGGAGTCGATGAAATTCAGGTCCGTAGGTCTCTGGATCGTCCATTGAGAAGACCTCCACGTCGTGGCGTGCTGCTTTTGTCTTCGCTCCCTCCGTATAGAGACGTGAGGTGGCTGTCATATAGAGCCGTTTTTTGGCACGGATGCGATGTGCGTTGTGGACAAGAACGAATGGAGATGTCTTGTTGTCGCTGTCTTCAATCCCCGTGGTTCTGTGTGCCTCATCACAGATGACGAGATCAAAAACTGGCGCGCCTGCGTCTTGCGCGGCTTCAACAATAGGAAGAGAGTGATAAGTGCAGAAGACGACCTTCATAGCTGCCCCATCGGTTTTCTGAAGTGCCGCCGAGATCGCAGCGGTATCCGTAGTGACAGGAATCTCCAGTTCCAGAATAGATGCGTCCTCGGAGGTTTTCCCTGCCTTTGTGTCAGAGCAGATGCCGATATAGCGATGTGGAATACCTTGTTGTTCTGTCCATTCTCGCATTGCCTGCGCGAAGAGACCAATGGAAGGAACAAGATATAGGACTCTACCACCGATACCCACGATTTTCTCGGCGATGCGGAGTGCCTCGAAGGTCTTGCCTGTCCCGCATGCCATGATAAGTTTGCCGCGGTCAAACTCTTTAAACCCGTTGATAACGTCATCAAACGCATCTTTTTGGTGTGGACGTAGACTGAATGTCTCTTGTTGGTAGTCGAGTTGTTCTGCTGCTTCCGTGCTTAAGTCGGGCCATTTCACAGGGCGACTTGCGAGGTCAGCGGCACTGATCCGTTGGCACGGAGGTTGCAACCCGTCGAGGGTTCTGTAGAGGTTGCTACTCCAGTCGTGGGCTGTGTCTACGAACATCCGGGCGGTAAAGGGTTCGCGGGCAGAGGCAGAGATGAACGAATCAAGATCTCCTTTTGAAATTCGTGCGCTTTCCGCATAGCATTTACATTGGATGGCACAATATCCGCCATCGCGTTCTTGTGCTATGAGGTCGATGCCGATGTCAACTGCGTCAAATTCGGGTCGGAGTTCTGCCCATTCCGACCAAAGATAGACTTCAGAAAACCGTTTTTGGTAAAAGGGGTCTTCAAGGAGATATGTCTTGATGAGCCGTTCAAAGAGTCTGCCTTTTCCGTATTGTGTGTTGGCGTTCTCGCGGATGTAATTGAGTGCGGTGTAGAAGCCATTATCTGTTTCTTCGCTTTCAGTTCCGAGGGCGAGATAGGTTTGTGTTGTTTCTGACATATCGGTTTCCTTGTGAAAGACTTCGGTAAGTTCGGGTTTGCAAACCCTCGGTCTATATGTGTTAGGCTGTGTCTCAGGTTGTTTTCGTAGCATAGCCTGTTAAGCTGTGTCTATGTGTTCATAAACGAACAAGTCACGATACAAAAACGGAGGAAATCTCATATAGCGGCTTGGGTTATCATACCTAATCGCTCGCAAAAAATCAAATGTTTATAGTAGATTCCGTAATGACTTGGACATTTATAGCGTCGTGTGAACTCTGAAGTTATCTGTTCTGACTGGCACAGCCTAACAGGCTATGCTACACGTATGAACCTGTTTTCGGATTTTACTATAAAACACAAACGAAAAGTTTGTGCTACATAAAAAATTTCTATTGACTTCTGTCCGAAAATGTGCCATAATATAAGCAAGATGCTTTAGAGTGAGGAAATCACATGAATTGCGAAATGAGCGAAACACGAATGCGAATCCTGCAGTTGTTGAAGATGCGCGCGAACATGACTGTAGGCCAGCTAACAGATGCTTTACATATCAGCCAGATGGGAGTCCGACAACACCTTACCATACTGGAATCAGAGGGATTGGTCGAGCACCACCAAGAAAAGCAGGGACGTGGTCGTCCGCCTCACGTTTATCAATTAACAGATGAAGCAAACGGTCTTTTTCCCACGACTTATGCTAATTTTGCTGTTGGTTTAATGCAGGAAGTTGCCAAATTCAACGGGCCCGGTTTCATCAACAAAGTCTTTCGAGGGCGGATGAAATCGCAGTTGCAGATATATCAACAACGGCTTCAAGGGAAGACGCTGTCCGAACGCGTCAAAGAGCTCGCCCGTATCCGTGACGAAGAAGGGTACATGGCACGTTTTGACGAAGATAAAGACGACTACGTCTTAACCGAGCATAACTGCCCTATTGCCTTGATCGCACAAGAATACCCACACGTCTGCGAAATTGAGACTGCACTTTTCCGGCAATCGTTAGGGGCGAAAGTCGTTCGCGTAGAGCATCTCATGCAAGGCAGCCATAAATGTTGTTATCGGATCCCTAAAGCCAGCAAAGTGTAAGACTCCGTGCAACACGGGACACGACTCTCATGGATGGAACGTGAAAATGTCTGATGAAACGGGGAGACGCGGCTTTTTCAAGGAAGCCTTGAACCAACTCATCCAACCTGTTGCCGAATTCCTTGATGACCGGATAAGCGAGCATTTGCCTGTTGAGGAGCCGAGTGCCCGTCCACTTTTCCGACCTCCCGGAGCGTTGCCTGAAGCGGAATTCTTAGAAAAGTGTCACCGGTGTGGCAACTGCGTCAAAAACTGTCCAGCAAACGCTATTTTCCCTTTACAGACTACCCAGCCTGACATTGCAAATACACCTTATATCGATCCTGAGGAGCAACCATGCGTCATCTGCGATTCGTTGGCATGCATGTACGTTTGTCCGAGCGGAGCATTGCAAACCGTTTATGCCGAAGACATTAAAATCGGTTTGGCTGTGTTCAGTGCTGAAACCTGTTTGCGGACAAAAGATGTGGAGTGTACTTACTGTGTTGATACGTGTCCTATTGGCGAGGACGCAATTCACTTCACGTTAGATGGCATTGTAGAGGTGCTTGATGCTGGATGCACGGGATGTGGGGTCTGTCAATACGCCTGTCCAACTTCACCAAAGTCGATAGTGATTGTGCCTCTCGCTGAGTAAGGTGGGGCCTATTGACTATTGTATTTCGCACCGTTCCGAAAGAAACATGTCTGTACTTGTACAAATACTTATGCAGAGTACTGTAGGAGGGCAAGACCTACGCGATATCAAACCGCCCTTAGAGGTGCCGCAGAGCCTGTTGCCTTATTTTGTCAGTGGGACAGTGATACTCGGTTTTGTAGCTGTTTTGGTGTGGTACTATCTCCAAAAACGTAGTCAACCGCTGCCTATCCCTATAACAGATGAGAATGACACACCTTTGGCACATGAGGTAGCATACGAAAAACTGGCGGCAATTGAAGCCTCTGACTGGCTAAAACATGGCGACATGGAGGCATATCATACCCAAATTGCTTATGCCCTTCGCCAATACATTGACGCACGTTATCATATTCCAGCATTAGAGTTGACAACGACAGGATTGTTACAGGCGATGCTACGTGCTGAAATAGCCACTCCGTATATTGAACGGACACAGCAACTACTCGCCAATTGTGATATGGTGAAATTTGCAACCTATCAACCCGAATTATCAGAAGCCTCTACACGGATAGCAGATGCTCGCTGGATTGTTGACGAAACAAAATCTCTGGTGCCATAGATGACTGCTACGCTTGAGTTTTCAAGAGCCCATAGGTCCAATCCGAAACCTGATAACCGAAGTTGCTGTAGAAGAGAAAAGCACGATAGTTTTCCCAATCGGTGCTAATCGCAGTGTGCCAATATCCGATGCCATGCCTCTCTTGGAGTGTCTGCTGAAGCAGATAGCGACCTAAATCCTGCCCTTGAAATTTATCTGTTATACCAAGCCACTTCGTATGGAACCAATTTTGCGCGTCAGGGGAGTCAGAAAACTCTCCGCCTGATATGGACTGACAAATCCCGATCTCTATCCCATCGTGAAATGCCTGCACAGTGCAATTTGGACGTTCACCTCTACTGGGTTCCCAGATTTCCATTCTCTTCCTCAATTTATTCGGATTTTCCTCGTCCTACAGTGTCCAAGTCATTGTAGAATTTTCTCTATACCTATAAATCTTGATTCTGACAACTGAAAACTGGATGGTTTTGATA
>RKRR01000022.1 GCA_007571305.1 Candidatus Poribacteria bacterium
GTGTTACCATATAATCATCTAATTCTATAGACATATCAATCCTCTGGGATGAGGGAAGTGCGCAAGAAATCTCCTTGAACCTTCAAAATTTGTGAGTAGCAATTTGGATTAGTATAGAAACAGAGAACTGAAGTTCGATCCTACAAGGATGTGTTAGTATTGGAGTAACGTAAAATAATAGCAACAAAAAGAAACAGGTGCACAGGAATACAAAATGAAACGACTGATACCGTTACTACTCGTCATCAGCATTGGATTTATCGGTGATGTCCTTTGTCAGCAGCCTTCTGCCCAAGAAAACGCCGCCAGAAGGATGACAGCAACCCTATCAGGAAACGTTATCTGGGAGGGACACGACCTATCCCACACAAGTGTGTCGGTCTACCGAGATGAGGAACTCAGAGAATTGTATATCAGCGGGATACCACAGCTTGGAGATGGTCAATTCACGCTCCGCGTTGAACCGGGTCGCTATTATATCGTTGCTTACGTTGATGTCGATAAATCGGGGAACTTCGATGCAGGCGACGGTTTGGGTATCCTCGGTATCACCGATTGGACCGACCAAGCACAAAAGTACGAGTTAATTGAAGTAGATAAAGGCCAGAAGGTGCGGGGTTTAGAGATCCCGATCACTGCGCGAGCGACGTACACCCAAGGAGAAATCAAAATTGTTCCAACTTCTCAATATGAGCCGAGTCAACTTCAGCAATTCCAGACGGCGTTGCGGACTGTGACATCCGGTTGCCGAGGCACACTTAGGGTTAGTCAAGGGCCTGTGAATCCTCAAACTTCGCTTGGAAACCGAAAAGCATTGATTCTCGCCTATACAGATCTGTCTTGGAAATATCGCGCGGGTATCGCCCCAGTGACGGATACAGGTGCATGGACATTGAACCTATTGCCGGGGAAGTACTACCTCATGGCAATTGTTGACAATAACAATACGAATAAATTGGATACAGGCGATGATTTCGGGTTCTACGGTGTGGAAAATATGCGGAAACGCGGCGAATTCCCTGAACCCGTGCTAATTTCGCCCAATAAGTTCACCGAAGATATTGAAATAACGATTACGGCAACTTATCAGACCCGCAAAAAGACAACGACCAAAAACACGAGTATTCTGACGGGACATGTATCGCTTCCTGAAGACGCAACGGCACAAATTGAAGTCTACGCTGAACCGGCTTTAGTCACGCCGATTGCGAGTGGAGAAACCGCGGCTGGCGGTATATTCCGTATCGCACTTCCGGCGGGTGAATACTACGTCATCGTTAATTTCGATGCAGATAAAAACGGTAGATACAGTGACGGCGACGGCTTAGGCGGTTACGGGACAGTGGACATCACGACACAACCACCGGCTCCGATCGTACTGACAGAGGGCGAGAACCTCGATATCGAACTTGTGATAAGCGCGCGTTACGACGCGAACGGACATCTCCACGCCGCCCCTCCCGGCATTGAAGCACATATTGAACAGGGTGGAATCGCAGGACGAATAATGTGGGATGGACATTCCGTTCAACGGGGAATTTTGACCCTCTCTTATAGCCCTGATTTCAGTTCGCCGATCGCCATACCAATTTCTCTAATAGGAGACGGCAGTTATCAGGTGAGCGTCCTACCAGGGACCTATTACGTCATGGCAGTGATGGACGCAAACAATGACGGAACAACGGGAATTACCGATGGAGTTGGGATATATGGTACACGTCGTCCGACGCGCGGTGAACCCACCGCGGTCAGTGTATTTTCAGGACAGACAACGCAGCATATTGACATCGATATCCTTGCCAGTTATATCGACGAAAAGGGGAATATGGCAGAGATTGAGGACGGCGGACGTTGGGAAATCAAAAAACAGTACGGTGAACCTGAAGATATTTTTAATCTCACCCGTAATGGACGCATGAACGAGGAATGGAAATATTGGACAAAGGGGATCGGTTTTCTCTGGAGAACTAACGGGGCAGGTTGGGAATTCGGTAATGAAGAGCGTTTCACTCCGAAAGCAGACATCATTTCAGAAAAGGCGCCAACAACCAAACAGTTACCAGGACCAGCGCATATCTACTTTGCCTATGACGACATAATCTGGGGACTTGCCCCGGACGGAACGAATGCTCCATTGGGTGCCGGACACAACCCAGCAGTCTCGGACGACGGGACGCTTATCTTTCAGGATAGGGAAGGCAACGTTATCGCTCGGAGTCGTGAGAAACCCAAAAGTGCTTTACTACTTGACAGTCGACAAATGGCAAGAGATGCCGCAATATCGCCCAATGCAGAATATGTCGCCTATATACGTCCCGAATATGGAAATCGGAGTCGCGTTGTCATACGGCATCTTTCGACTGAATCTGAGTTTATTGTGCCATCAACGGCGTTACAGAGTTTCACACCTGCATGGAACAAAGACGGTTCAGTGCTTGCTTACGCCACAGCTGGAACGATAGAAAATCCGGACGACGATGGGCAAAACCGAAACATTTACGCTTTTGATCAGGTGACATCAAGTGTGGAACCGATTGTGGTGTCTCCTGCTGACGATACGGAACCGACATGGTCACCTGCGAATTCGAACCAGTTGGCGTTCACGCGAACAGAAAACACCTATCAACAGATTTGGCTCATTACCTATTCAGATGAAGGAGTACCGACGGAGCGGCGGTTAACACAAAAAGGTGGCTCGCATCCGGTATGGGTACCGCCGGAGGGACGCTGGATTCTCTATGAGAATAACGGACAACTCTGGAAGATTGATACGCAGAACCCGGAAACGACTGAAGCACCCCTCATGTCCAACGGACAGGTCGTCTTTGGACACGAACCCGCAACCACCGGTCAGTAGTCAGTGAACCCCTAAAGAATCAACGGTATGAATGGCTTATGGCATTCTTGCCCTTTATTTCGGGGCTTTATAGTAAAATCCGAAAACAGGTTCACACGTGTAGCAGTGCCTGTCAGCCTGTGCCCGAAGCTGCACAACCTCACAGATTATGCTACAAAAGTAGCAGTTTGGGTTATAAAAGCAGTTAGGATCTACAGAAGAACTAAATGTGCTGCTTTATCGAACTCACACATAGCCCCGACAACGACTCCTTGAAACCAATTGGAACGGTGACCAGATTGAATAGTTTAAAAATCTTAGTTTTTATATTAATATTGTGCGTTATTACAGTAAACGTGGCTCTGGCTGAATGGCTTCTGATACCCATGGAGATCGGGGCACAAACCAATCATCTGAAGGCTTACGGCTTGACGTACTGGGCATTAGAGGTACCGCGTGAGTACCGATGCTACTGGTGGCTTAACTATCGAGGTGGCGCGTTCGTCCTACCGGATTCGCAAGATGTCCGGATGCGTGCAGCACTGATGGGTGTGCGTTTTGAACCGATGAACCACGCTGACTACCTCAGTATAAAGGAATCTATCCTCGAAGGTAGCAACATGGACGAGATCCTATTGGAAAAAGCCCCCAAAATCGCTGTATATGCGCCATCAGAGGCATCCCCCTACCGAGATCCTTGGGACGATGCAGTCAAAATCGCCTTGGATTACGCACAGATCCCTTACGATGAAATTTGGGACAAAGAGGTCCAAAGTGGTGTGTTAGAGATAGAGGATTACGATTGGCTACACCTTCATCATGAAGACTTTACCGGTCAGCACGGCAAGTTCCACGCCGCATTTTCTGCCCAAATCTGGTATCAGCAGCGGATGCTGATGTTTGAAAAAGCCTCCACAGAAGCAGGATTTCGAAGGGTGGCACAGCATAAAGGACAGACTGCACAGATGATCGCTGACTATATCATCAACGGTGGCTTTATATTCGCAATGTGCTCTGCCCCAGAAACCCTCGATATTGCTTTGGCGACACTCGGTGGCGCAGTCGATATCGTTGCACCTGAATTAGATGGAACACCGATCGATTCGGATGCCGAGACTCGACTCGACTTTCAGCGCACTTTGGCATTTGAAAATTTTAGCCTTTACACGAATCCATACCGATACGAATTCTCAGACATAGACAACCCGAATCCTGATCGGGACGCACAGAGCGGGGTCGAGGACTTCAAACTTTTTGAATTCGCCGCAAAGCACGACCCGATCCCGACGATGCTCACACAGAATCACGTAAGCGTTGTGTCGGGATACCTCGGACAGACGACATCGTTTAACATGGACAAGATCCGTGGGTCTGTCACCATCTTAGGGCAGATAGAAGGTAGCAACTACGCAAAATACATCCACGGTAAATTAGGGAAAGGAACCTTTACGTTCCTCGGTGGACATGATCCGGAAGATTATCGTCATCTCGTCGGTGAGGGCAAAATACCGACGAATCTTGATTTGCACAAACACTCACCGGGGTATCGACTTATCCTGAACAATATCCTGTTTCCAGCCGCTCGCAAGAAACCACAGAAGACGTAAGTGGTGGTCAGTTGAAGGAGCACATTCTATAATTCTAAGGTATATCCTTCCCGACAAGGAAAATTAAAAGACCGTAGTCCGTAACAGAGTGGGGGCGGATAGGAGAAAGGCACTCCAAAGATAGGACCTACATCATTTAACCGCAAGGTAAAAGTAAAAAATGAAAACAGTCCTTGCAACGTGCAACCTGAATCAATGGAGTCTCGATTTTGAAGGGAACACTGCGCGTATCATTGAATCCATAGAGATTGCGAAAGAACGCGGGGCTCGGTATCGATTGGGACCGGAATTGGAGATCACAGGGTACTCCTGCGAAGACCATTTTTTGGAATTGGACACGCTCCTGCACAGTTGGGAATCACTTGCACGTATCCTCAAAGGCGGGCACACAGACGGTATCCTGTGTGACATTGGAATGCCCGTTATGCATAAAAATGTTCGGTATAACTGTCGGGTCTTCGTATTAGACAGCAAACTCCTGTTAATTCGTCCTAAGATGGTCCTGGCGAGCGATGGTAATTACCGAGAACATCGCTGGTTCGTCGCATGGGAACGGGGTTGGAGCACGGAACCGTATACACTGCCCCGTGAGATTGCCGAACTAACTGGACAACGGACGGTCCCTATCGGTATCGCGGCGATTGCCACCACCGATACACTCTTGGCATCAGAGACCTGTGAGGAACTCTTTGTGCCGATGAGTCCGCACATCTACTTCGGCAACGCCGGTGTTGAAATCATAGCGAACGGATCAGGTTCTCACCACGAGTTACGGAAATTAGACACACGTATCGCACTCATAAGAAACGCAAGTGCCAAAAACGGGGGTGTCTACCTCTATGCTAACCAACAAGGGTGTGACGGGGGGAGACTCTATTTTGATGGCTGTGCGCTGATTGCCCAAAACGGTGAGATCTTAGCGCAAGGTTCCCAATTCTCGCTCAAAGATGTAGAGGTCGTCACCGCGACGGTGAACCTCCAGGACGTGCGGGCGTATCGAGGTGCGAAGGCGAGTCGGGCTGTACAAGCGAGTAAAATGGAGCCGTTGCCGCAGATAGATATTGACTTCGATTTTGAGCCTGCACCTGGGAACAGTGTCCTGAAAGTGAGCAGAAAAATCGAGCCGCATACGCACGGACCGGAGGAAGAGATCGCTTTGGGTCCAGCGTGCTGGCTCTGGGATTATCTACGCAGATCCGGAGCGGCGGGGTATTTCATTCCGCTTTCTGGCGGTGCTGATAGCGGTGCTGTTGCGACACTTGTAGGTTCAATGTGTCAATTGGTAGCAGAAGCGATACACAACAAAAATGCCGTAGTTATTCGTGATGTCGCGCGCTGGTTAGATGATAGTGAAACGCCAGATGCTTTCACGGATCCACGTGTGCTCGCCAATCGTCTACTCTATACGTGTTACATCGGCACAGAGAATAGTTCTCGCGATACGCAAAAACGCGCGAAACTGCTCGCGGAGCAGATCGGAGCATATCATCTCAACATCAATATGGATGGACTCGTCAAGGCACTACAGACGCTCTTTATCCGTATCACGCAGAAAACCCCTCGATTCAAGGTTGAAGGTGGCAGCTACAGAGAGAATCAGGCACTTCAGAACATACAAGCACGGTTGCGGATGGTGCTGAGTTACCTGTTCGCCCAGATGATGCCGTGGGTGCGGAGTCGGGAAGGCACGCTCCTTGTATTGGGGACGGGTAATGTCGATGAAGCATTGCGAGGCTATCTCACTAAATATGATTGCAGCAGCGGGGACATCAACCCAATCGGTGGAATTAGCAAACATGACTTACGAAGATTCCTGAATTGGGCCAAAGACCATCTCGGTTATACCGTTCTCTCGGAAATTGTTGATGCACCACCGACAGCAGAACTGGAACCTATCACCGAAACCTATACGCAAATCGATGAAGAGGATATGGGGATGACTTACGCCGAATTGAGTCGTTTCGGACAACTCCGAAAAATGGAGCAGTGTGGTCCTGTCAGCATGTTTGAAAAACTGGCACAGGAATGGGACCATCTGCCACCGCACGAGGTTGCAGAGAAGGTCAAAAGGTTCTTTAGATATTACGCCATCAATCGACACAAAATGACAACGCTCACGCCTTCCTACCATGCCGAATCTTATTCACCAGACGACAATCGCTTCGACCTACGGCAGTTCCTCTACAACGTTCAATGGACGTGGCAGTTCCGACGTATCGATGCCTCTGTTAAGAAATTGGAGGCGGAGCCATAGTGAATTTTTCCATCCACGCAAACGTAGGAAGAATTGCTGGTGCTTACATTCCTCTTTTTTTAGGACTGAAGATCTTATACACGCATAGTGAAATATACAATTAAGGGTACAGCATGGACAGGTGAGGTTAGGAAACCTCGCCAACAGTTGAATATCTTATATATCCTCCTCGTTTCTACGCTCGTTATGAGTACGGCGTTCGGCGCGCCCGATGTCCCATTGAATTTCGATGGTTGGGTCGCTGAGGCACTCGCAAAGTTGGAAACCGATGGTATCACAGGCGGATTCCATCGACACACAGCACCGCTTTCAAGAGCGAATGTAGCAACAATAATACGGCAAGCTGAATCCCGAATTTGCAGAGGCGTTGTTGCTCCATCAGCGATAGATCGGAAACTCTTAGAAAAATTAAAGCGGGAATTCGCGAAAGCGCTCATAATCCAAGACGGACAGCGGATGCGATTCCTGCCACAACTCCGGACGACAGCGGAACAAGCAGCTCCAGCATTTGAATGGGGACTTCACTACACGCTTGGGAAACTTGAAAAACGAGAAGCACCCCGCCTAACGCTCTATTCTGAATTTGAGGGACATAATTTTCAGAGTCCACCGTTGGATGGAAAGACAGCCGGTCAACGTCTTGAACGTTGGCGGGGAGACTACACTGGCGATTTTAAAAGAGGGTACTTGCAAATCAATAGTGCACACCTCGATCTGCTTGTCGGTAGAGATTGGCTTTTCTGGGGTGCGAGTCCATATAAAACTGTTGGCATCTCTGATAACTCGCCACCGTTTGACCAGGTCCGACTCACCAGTAGACTCGGAAAACGACTCAAAGCGACGGCTTTTACGGCGCAACTCGACTCTACTTGGTATGATGACGGCGAAAAACGCTATCTCGCAAAACGTTATATCAGCGGACACCGACTCGATTACCAATTCAACGATCGCGTGGAAATCGGTGTCGCGGAATGGGTACTTTACGGGGGCGATGCCCAGACACTCGAATGGAAATACGCAAACCCGATCACGCTTTATTACGCGCTACAATACAACGCGAAAGCCGACGATAACGTTATGTTCGCCTTCGATGCCGCAATCCGCCCTATTGATGGTGTACGACTATATGGTGAATGGGTCATCGACGACATCCAATACGTTCCCGGTGCGAACGATCCACACGCAGTCGCGTGGCTCTTGGGAGTGACATGGTATCCGCAATACCTTGATCGCCATCTCGGAATTCACAGCGAATACGCACGCATCAACCGCTGGGCTTACACACATCTGGTCCCTGATAATCAGTTCACACACTTCGGCTATGTTATCGGACACCCAATCAGTACCGATTCAGACGCTGTTCGATTTTCAGCCACCTATCAATTGACTGTCTCCTCCGCAGCAGAGATTCGCGCTGTGTTCACCCGACAAGGTGAAGGCAGAATTGCAGATCGGTTTTACGGGGAAGATTTCAGGACGCTCCCGTTTCCGACGGGTATTGTTGCCCGGACCACAGAAATCGGTGGACAGTTCTCCTACCGTCCATTGAATGGATGGAATGCTGCGTTCTTATACGTATGGCACTACACACAAAATGCTGAGCATCGTAAAGGATCGGCACACCAAGCACACCGCCTCTCGATTCAGATGGGTTATCTGTTTTAGTGTGTTTATTGTCTAAATCAACCCAAGTTGCCACCTTTGTAGTATCACCTGTTAGATTGTGCTCTTATAGTAGAATCCGAAAATAAATTTACACTTGTAGCATAGCCTGTTAGGCTGTGCCATCAAAACATATAACTTCAGAATTCACACGGCACTACAAGTCTCCAAGTAATTACGGAATCTACTATAAGCACGCAGGCTAACGGTCTCCTACGCTACGAAACGACTCCGAATTCAGTGAAAAATGGGACGGGATGCCTAAAATCTTGTGAGTAGCAACTTGGGTTAAATTAAGGCATCACGTCTCCTGGAAGATTCCATTTAATTGTTCGGCGCGGTAAGCGAAGATTTTTTCTATATCCGGACGCACGAAAAGCCTACCAATAAGTTCATTTCCCCAAACCGCATATTCTACTACATCCCTCACAACAACCCCTTCTTCCGTTTCATCAAAGGTATGTCTATGATGCCAGAGCCGATATGGACCGCGGCGTTGTTTATCTGCAAAAAAGTGTGGTGGATGCCACTCCGTAATCTCACTCTGCCAACGGATCGGGAAGCCACGTAGTTTCAACCGATAGTCTATACGAGTTCCGACTGTCATTTCAATCGGGGCGGGGGTTAATACCTCAAAATGGAGCCACGGTGGTGTAATTTCAGCGAGGTTATGTGCATCAGAAAAAAAATCAAAAACCTCTGTCAGAGGCTTTTCCAACGTCTGTTGTGTTTTAAAGAGGAACGTTTTCATTCTCTAATTGCGCAAGGCGTTTGTCGAGTTCTTGCTGCTGCCGATCTAAGTGGAATATGTACAAAATAAAGACTAACCAAATGACGAAATAGGCGGAGGCAAGGTATTTGAGACGTGTGCTCTGCGCTTTCTCCAGTTTTGCGACGGACAGTTGCACTGCCTGTGCTAAGATGTCTTCATCCACAGGCAATTCGGCTTCCGCACCTGCTTCCCCAATAGCCTTCGCGACCTCATCTTCTGTCAAGGTGATCGGAACTTGGGTTGCGAAGATGAACAACCCCAAGACCACCAAACAACTCACAAGAACCGCTATTTTCATTGAGATACCTCCCCTAAGTATTTCTGCCGGACGATTTCATAACGCGATTCCGCTTTCTTCATTCGATACCGCACGATGAGCAGCAGTGTGAACAGCATAATGAGTGCAAGCAGTGCCACCATCCATGTCTGCCGCATTGTCGTTTCAAGGTTCCACTTGGTTCCACGGTCTGGATGCAAGCCTCCGTGCCAGATGTCCACGGCATAATAGACAATGGGTACGTCAAGATAGGCAATGATACCGAGGACAGCGGAATACAGCCTCCGTTTGTCGCCTTCCAGCGCGGAGCGGAGAATAAAATAACCGACATACATAAGCCAGAGGACGAGTGTACTTGTGAGACGCGCTTCCCAATTCCACCACGTATTCCACGCGTATCGCGCCCAGATTGGACCCGATAGCAGCGCGATCGTGCAAAAAACGAGACCCAGCTCCGCCGCAGCGACTGCGAGGAGATCGTCGTTGCGTTTCCGTTGGATGAGGTATTTGATACTAAATACACAGTTGACACCAAAGGCTACAAAAACGGTGAGCGCGGCAGAGACGTGATAGTAGAAGATTTTTTGGACTTCGAGCATTGTACCTTCAATGTGTGCGTATCCGAAGATAAGGTAGAGGGAGATAAAGATGAGGATAGCAGTGAGAATGCCTATAATTTTCATTTTTTAAACCATTAGGACATACGTAAATTGCGCGAAAAACAATATATTTTCCAAAAAGCGGTACAAAGATGTCATGAATAATGAACCAACCTCAATTGCTTAAAGATCCCACAATGAACTTCCCGTTAGAATTTCGGGGCCGTCGGAGAGGATCGCCACCGTATGCTCAAAGAGGGCGGATAAAGTGCCATCAAGCGTCGCGACGCTCCAACCGTCTTCCAATATTTGGACATCAGGAAGCCCAACGTTCACCATCGTCTCAATCGCGAGGACCATACCCGGTCTCAGACGTAAACCGCGCCCAGCGAGTCCCATACAAGGCACCTCTGGTGCTTCATGGAGATTCCGCCCGATACCGTGTCCAGCAAAATTCTGAAGGACAGAGAACCCTTCAGTCTCTGCTCTATTCTGTAACTTAGAAGAGATATCCCCAATACGGTTTCCGGGTTTCGCTTCGGCAATCGCGTCGTAGAGAGAACTTCGAGTTACCTCAAGCAACCGTGCAGCTGGCGGTGAGATGTTCCCAACAGGGAAGGTGTATGCGTTGTCACCGTGGTAGCCGTCAATGCTGACAGCTGTATCAATCCCGATGATGTCGCCTTCTTGTAGCACTTCACTTTCATCTGGGATTCCATGGATGACGATGTCATTGATCGAGGTACATATCGTGGCGGGATACGGCTCATGCTCGGGGAGCTGGTAGCCTAAGAAGGAAGATGTGGCGTTGACTTCCGCAATTGTATCGCGTGAGATGCGTTCTAAGTCTATAGTTGATACCCCCGGTACAATTGCCTCTCCGACGCGTTTTAGTACCGTCGCTGCCGCCTGGCCACTCCGCTTCATTTTCTCAATTTCGACCTTGTTCTTGATCCTAACTTTGTCCATCAGACTCTCTCCCCAATTAAGGTATGCGCTGTTGTGCTGTGAATGCGAACGTTGACTATTTCGCCGATATGGCTGTCCGCTTTGGGGAATACAGTTGTCTTGAAGCCATCCGTTTTTCCGTGGTATCTATCAGCATCGCGACGGGATTCGCCTTCTACGAGCACTGCAACAGTATCACCGATTGCAGCAGTGTTGATGTCCGCGGAAATGTTTTCCTGGAGTTCAATAATCTGTTTGAGACGTTCTCCCTTTACTTTTTCAGGAACATCGTCGGGTAAGGCTCTGTGTGCGAGTGTCCCTTCACGTTCGGAATACTTGAACATGAACGCTGAATCGTATCGGATATCTGCCATCATCTGATACGTTTCCATAAATTCCTCGTCGGTTTCACCACAGAAGCCGACAATAATATCGGTTGTAAGGGAAATATCCGGGACGCGTTCGCGGAGTTTTAAGACGAGCGTGCGGTACTCTTCCGCTGTATAGGTGCGGCGCATCCGCTCAAGGACTTCGGTTGAACCGGATTGTAGTGGGAGATGCAGATGTTTACAGACAGCAGGCGAATTCGCCAGGGCAGCAATCATACTGTCTGTCGCGTCCGCAGGATGTGGAGAGGTAAATCGCACGCGTTCCAACCCGTTCACTTCGCCGACAGCGTAGAGGAGGTCACCAAAATCGGCACTGTCATCGTGATAGGAGTTAACGGTCTGGCCAAGGAGCACAACCTCTTTGAACCCTTGATCAACGAGTTTTTCGACATCTTCAACGAGGAGCTTTAGTGGGAGACTCCGTTCTCTACCACGGACGAATGGGACAACACAGAAGGTGCACATCTTATCACACCCACGCTGAATGGTGAGCCACGCCCGAATCCCCTCTTTTCGGATAGGAGCGATGTCGGCGTAATCCTCATTTTTGTCCAACCGTAACCCGACAAACGGGTCGCGATCGGTCAGAGACACCTGTGACTCGATATCACGGGCCAAAGAATCCAAAGCCACAGGCAGATTCCGATACGCATCCGGTCCCATGACGAGATCGACATACGGTGCGGCGTCCAAGAGTCGGTCTCGGAGGTGTTGCGCCATACAACCACAGACCCCGATAATGAGTTCTGGGTGACGGCGTTTCCGATGATTCAGGTGCTTCAGCCGATTAATGACTTTCGTTTCTGCGTTTTCCCGTATTGCGCAGGTATTAACGAGGACAACATCCGCATCGTCGAGGTGTGAAACGGTCTGGTGTCCACTCTGCGTCAAAATGCCTGCCATCAGTTCACTGTCGCTGACGTTCATCTGACATCCGTAGGTTTCGATGTAGACACGACGGACATGTGTTGGTGTTCCACGAGCAGACCTTCCATCTTGCGATACTTTTGGAGGCGGATGCGGTGCGTCTGCGCCTTCACTTTTATTATAGAGTGGAAAAAGCGTATCGTTTTTCACTTTTTACCTATGGGTTCCTGGACTGCTCTCCACAAATTATACCAACTTACCCAAACGTGAGTTTGATAATTAATTTCCGAATTTTTTGAAGAAAGAGAACCTTCTTGGTATAATGAGGTTATCACCATTCTACACTCAGAAGGAGTTCTCCAGTGCCTATCCTATCACTTTTCTGTCCGATTGACGACTTTTTTCTTGCTACCGAAGCATCGAAAACTGAATGGATTATAATTAACAACAGCATTTACTATCTTAAATTTTTTTGACCAGTTTATTCATTGCGTTAACGCAGTTTTGCAAGTAGTTCGCAGCTATTTGGGTTTCGCGCCCTGGCATTGGATACTTACCAGGTTTTAGTTGGGTGAAGGGCAATCCTTTTGCAAATGCAACCACACCTGTTGTCTGAAAATCTCTAATATCTACAATTCCATCTGGGACATTAGTAAAGGAAAAGACTTCTGGGTTTTCATCCAAAACCGTTGCAATTATTTCATCTATTGATGTAAGCACGGAGTGGTAAGCTGAAGCAGGCCCCATGTACTGTGTGAGTCGGTTTTTAGGAAATAAGTGAAATCTGGGCACTTGTCTGTCCGCCTCTCGCAATCGTGAATCAAAGTTATGCTGTTTGTATATTTTCGAAGGCAGATTAATTCCTTGAACCAAGGCAAGAGCGTTTTGTACGGCGCGTCGGGAAGAATCATCCGCCATAACCGGCAAAACTATTAAGTCTACGGCAGCTAAAGCAATTTGAGTATAGATGGAAAAGCTCGGATTAGTATCAACGAACAGACAATCAAACTGAGTTGATAGTTTCTCTAGGAAATCATTAAGCCAGTCTATAACACTTAACCAAGTGTTAGTCCCCGGGATTTGCGTATTTGCCAGTGTTGAGATTGAGTTAGCCTGAAGTTCAACGAGCGCATCTCCAGCTAATAGTTTAATATTGTTTGGGATCCTATCATTGTACCTGCTTGGAACAGAGACAAAAGCAGAAGGGTCCATGTTGGCAGGCATTGAATATGGTGAAGGGAGCCTCTGTTGAAAGTACCCACCGATGCTTTTTCGAGGAGACTCCTGTTGTAGCCTGAGTAAATTAGTACTTCCATCTCCTAGTAACCCACCAAGTAACAGTTCTGAGAAGTTTGCTTGTGGACAAAGATCCACTGCAAGAATTTTCTCATTTTCATTATTTTCCGCGTACATTGTCAGGGCTTGAAAAGCTAAACTTGTTTTTCCGGTCCCGCCTTTATTGTTCCAAAATGCATATTTCTTCATTATGCACCCCAAATTTTTAAATTTTAAATAAAGTGAGTTTGATAATTATTTTACGAATTTTATGAAGAAAGAGAACCATTTTGTTATAATGAAGTTCTCTCAATTCCATAACCAAAAGGA
>RKRR01000176.1 GCA_007571305.1 Candidatus Poribacteria bacterium
CAACTCAACACCAACCGTCATCAAACTATTGACCCTTGGCGTTTCGGGCAGTGCCAACCGGATTTCGGGTTCATGCTTCTGACTGACGAGATAGAACTCTCGCTCAGCAACAACACCGGTGTTGCCTGCAAGGTCGGTCGGAATAATTCTAACTGCGTAAGTGCCATCGTCTGAACCGTCTAACGCAATCGGTGTCGTGAGCGTCAACGTAGCGGTATCTATGCCGTTACTTGTAACATTCACAGGCACATCGGCTCCATCACGAGTCAGTTGAAAACTACTCTGAACGAAATCTATGCCGCTGGTTGCCTCATCAAGTTTCACTTGAACCTGTGATAACTCTGATACGGTTTCATTGGAGGTTGGCGTTGTAGAAGCGAGTGCTGGAACCTGCGTATCATAGATAAGCTGGTAATTGTAAGTACTGGTATTGCCGGCGGTATCTGTAGCCTGAACATTAAGTATATAATGTCCATCTTGAGTGCCATCCTGACTCACGATCGGCTTATTGAGGACGTAAGTCAATGTATCATTCGTGCTATCCGGTAATGCGCGCCCGGCACGGACGTTCAATCCATCTCCTGCTTCCTTCGGTGTACCAAACAGAATACGGGTAGATTGCCGCCCACCGGTAAGGTCAACGCCTGCCCCTTGCTCACCATCATTAAAGGTGGCGACAAACCCCGTAATTGGAAGATTATAATAAATGGTTTCAGCAACTGCATTGTCAAGAAAATTAAACGGCTCATTGCTTTGAAGTGGACTCAACGAATTAAGTATCGGCGCAGTATTATCATAAAGAAACGATACCTGAATTTCTTCAGTTAGGTTACTTGCCTTGTCAACTACCAGAACCTTAATGGTATAGGCACCATCTTGGGAATCGTCCCTACCCAACAATGGTGATAGAAGGTTCCACCGGATTCTACCTCTCCTTGAATCCACTGTTTGGTCTCCCGGTACAACAACACCATCGGGCCCGGTCAGACGTATGGTGGATGCTAAAAAATCTATATTGTTTTCAACGTTATCCGTGAGTGTCGCTTCAACGAAACTGAGTCGTTGGCTAACACCACCACCGGGAACAAGTGCCCCTCCGTTGGTAGCGACCCCTGTCAATTTGGGTCCCACGTTATCAAAGGTAAATCCAGTCATGCTTTGTGAGACATTACCGGCTTTATCTATTAAGATGAGAAGAAGGGTGTATTGTCCATTCTCAGAAGCCTCGTCTAACGGATTTACTAAAGTAAAGGTGAGACTTTCCTCGTTATAAACGAAGGTTCCGCGCACCACAGATCCCTGTTCATTTCTCAAGTAGACAGCTGTTTGCCGGTGTCCAAAATCAATCTTGTTTCTATTATCCGCCTCTTCGCCATCCGCTTCTTCATCTGTCCCTTTTACTGTAATTGTTTCGAGTCGATCCTTGATAAAACTACCATCGGTAATTTGTATCGCTTCATCACCGTTTGCAAAGACATTAGAAACACGCGGGGCCCTCGAATCTAAAGTTGCTGTTGCAAACCGAGCCTTATCTTCCTCATTATCAACAACAACACGGATCGTATACACTCCATCAGGGAGTTGTCCATCATTAACAGTTCCGTCCCAAAAAACGTTATCAACGGTCTCATCTGCGGACACGGTACCCTGAGCAATGACCCCCAAACTGTTGAACCTTGCCTGGTCACCCGCACCGGTGATATTCCCCACTTCAACGACATACGGGGCTTCGTCGTCACTATCATCAACAGAAAAAATAATACGTAGCCTATCCACCCCGCCTCTGAAAACGGTATCTCCATTTGAATCAACTCTCAGACTTGTGAGGTCCGCCCAAAGGATCGTAGGTATTGTTAAGACTACGAGAGAGACAAAACTGAAAAAAAAGAGAAAATTAGCTTTTTTAATTGATTGCTTCTGGAACGCCTTCCTTGTGCCAGCTCCTATAGGAAACCTGCGAGACAATGTTTCAGGCAAGTTTTCGGTTAATTCGGGACTGGGATTGGGGATCGGTTGGCTCCTGCGAGCTGCGCCGTACATATCTTTATTTTTTGACACTCGTTTCTCCCTGCTTATCGCGAGTCCGATTTTTAATTCGTTGCTTCGGGACTGCCTTTATTTAATTTCACGTTCTCGGGGAACAGACGTTAAGAATCCCCTCTATTTTGATTAGACGCAGAAATTTCAATTAGGTTGATAAAATAATAGAAGCTCTACAGCGTAACGCTGCTACAAGGCGCGATTGGCCGCAAACAGTGTATGTAACCTGTAGAAATAAGGTTTAACCGATATCGCCATTGGCAACCATAGTCAACAACGCGGAATCGTTCACTGTGAGCGGCAAATTAACCTTTGCACGCTGCCGGCTCGATTGATACGTTGCAAAAATGAGTTCAGTTGCCTGAAGTGCCTTGCGACCGCTGAGTTCCGGCTCACGTCCCGTCTTTACACCGTGGATAAGGTCAAGTACAGAGAGTATCGTCGCGTCACTCTCAGCGACTAAGCCGCTTAAATCCGGTTCCTCCCATCCATCTCCATCCTCCCGGAGCATCCGTAACGGTGTACCACCGCCACCAACATCAATGATGCCTTTCGTACCGATGAGACGATTGGCGAAACCTCCTAAAGACGTGTCACCCGTCGCGAGCAAACCTTCTACGCCGTTCTTCCAGCGAATCCACGAGACTCCACTCGTTTCAACCTGAACACCGAAGACCGTCTTTTCTTCGGCTACATCTATTTGACCGATAACCCAGTCAACGGGTTCGTCATTATTGTAGAAAAAGAACATATCGAACCAGTGCGTCCCCCAGTCAAGCAAGTTCGGGCAGGCGGCTTCGAGTCGACACAACTCACCGATCGCGCCTTCATTTGCCAAACGTTTCGCTTTGACGAACTGCGCACCGAAACGGCGTTGATGACAGAACGTTATCACTACGTTGTTATCAATGCATGCTTGATAGAGTTCCTTAGCATCGCCCCAAGTAGGTGCCATCGGTTTCTCACAATGGATGGCTCTAATCCCACTATTGGCGGCAGCGATTACCATGTCCCTATGGAGTTCAATCCAAGTGCAGACGCTGACGAAATCAAGGGATTCTGTATCCAGCATCTCTTGATAACTTTCATAGGTGTTAGGCACTTTAAACGCCTCAGCAAAGGCGTTTCGGGCATCTTCAACAGGATCAGAGCAGGCGACAATGTCCACATCTGGGGATGCCTGATACCCACGCGCATGCGAGCGTCCACGTCCGCCACAACCGATAACTCCTGCTTTAAAAGTGGTTCCCATATTAATTTCCTTTTATCGCGACCATGAGATCGCTCTTATCTATGCGTTCAGGTTAATTGATTTACAAGTGTATCCTCTAAATGGATACCCTTAGCGAGGTGTACTTTCCTTTGACGGTACGCGCGTTCGCCTGGGATAAGGATTTCTGAAATCCCTGCTTCTCGTCTATTCTCTTTCAGGCGCGCAACAAGGCTATCGACTTCCGTTTTGAACTGGGTCAATGGAACAAAATTCGTTGGGTCTATCGCAACAATGAGTAAACCGTAGTTTTTGCCGGGAGGTGGGATTGTAGCGGCGTTGACCAAAGCACCAGCAAGAATTTGGGTAATGAGAGCAAGCCCAAAACCTTTATGTCCACCAAATGGACGCACGCTCCCCTTCAACGCTGCATCAGCATCTGTAGTTGGTTCACCCTCCGGATCAAAGGCGATCCCTTCAGCAATTGGAGTGCCCTCCTGCATGGCAACAAGTAGATCTCCATTGGTAATCGCAGCAGTGGACATATCAAATAGGAGTGGGACTGTGTTAGATGGAATTCCAACAGCGATTGGATTGGTGCCTAAAATGGCTTCGGTTCCGCCCTGAGGCGTAATTCGGGGCAAACAGTCAACGAAGAGAAGTCCAATGATATCCGCTTTTCGCGCCATATCAACGTAGTATCCTGCCATGCCACAATGCGATGTATTGTGAACACCTACGATGCTTGCACCGCTCTGTTTTGCACGTTCAATGGCAAATTCCATTGCACGATAAGCGACGAGGTAGCCGGGCTGATTTCCACCATCAATTCGGACGCACGGTCCTTTCTCCTCGTCAACCCGAATGTCCACTCGTTCACTTTGTTCATAGCGGCTTTTAATTCCGGTCAATCGGATAAAGCCGTGTGTTTTTCGCCCGCGGAGTTCTGCTTCCAATAGGATATCTGCAATAATAGCGGCATCCGTTGGGGTTATGCCACCCTTTGCCAAAAAAGTTTCCGCGAGTTGTCGCGCATCAGCAATGGAAATATGCACGTTGTCGTTCCATCCCTCATAATATAATTTGCTTATTGACTTCTATTTTTTGGTTTGTTATACTTTACCGCAAATGTGGTTGACTGTCAAGATGTATTTGGCAAGCACTTTTTAACTCCTACTGTAGGCGCGGTTCTTTTAACCACGCAGAAACACCCAAGGAGGTACTACAGATGGCGAATGAAAAACACGACCTGGTTGAATATCCCATCCAGGAGAACGTCCGATTAGAATCATATTGGCGTGACGATGCTGGTGGACGCGGTCCTGCGGCTTCGTTATTTGTTTATGACGATGAGATCATGCGTTTCGACTGCTTCGGTGGTGATAATGGGCATTGCCATTTTAATCTGCGGCAGACACGGGGTAGGCGGTGGATGTACCCGGACGGCTCTTTTCAAGACCATATTCAGCAGAGCCTGTTCGATCTCCGCACAAATTTGAATTTCTGTCTCCAAACCCACCAAGATGAAAGGGTTCAAGAAATGCAAATAGAGCATGAAACCTTAGAACAGGCAACCCACCAAATGGAAGCACACCTGTTAGTGCTGGCTGAAAAGCTGCAGCAGTAGTTATGAGATAAAACATGCAAATAGCAAGCCAACAACGGAGGCTTGCGGAATTTGTGTAAAACCGCGGTTGAACCGATTCCGTTGTTTCTCGCTTGGCGCAGGACAGAAAACATGAAAATTGTGACCGCGGCGGAAATGCTCCAGATCGATCAGGACACCATTGAAGGTATTGGCATTCCCGGCATCGTTCTTATGGAAACCGCTGGGAGTGCCATCGTTCGCGCAATCGAACAACACTACCCGACATGCCAACGGATTGGCATTTTTGCTGGTAAGGGTAACAACGGCGGCGATGGCATCGTTATCGCACGCCAACTTGCTCATATAGGGCGCGATGTGCATCTCTTCCTCGTTTCCCCATCAGATAGTTTCACCAATGAGGCACAGACCAATCTTCAAATTGCGAAACGTTTAACAGCAAGTTTTGGCTTGCAAGCTGCGTCAAAAGGTGGGCTGCGGATCGAGGAAATCTTAACGGAGGCAGACCTTGAATCTGATACCTTTTTAAATCATCTCAAAAGTTGTGAACTCCTTGTAGATGCGATTTTCGGCACAGGCTTGCGCGGCACCGTGCGAAATCCAATCGCCGCCATAATTAATGCTATCAATAGGCTTCCCGCCCCCATCCTTTCTGTCGACCTACCCTCCGGGCTGGATGCCGACACGGGGCACCCATTAGGTCGGTGTGTTCGAGCGGATCGAACGGTAACGATAGGTTTGCCTAAAAGAGGGTTGTTAATGCATCCAGGTGCCGAATTCGCCGGAAAATTGGAAGTCGTCGATGTCGGTTTCCCAGAACAGGTTATAGAGGCGCAAAACATCAAGGCACACTGGACAACGGCAGCACAAGCGGCGCAATGGATGCCATCACGTCCACCATCTTCTCATAAAGGGAGTTATGGGCGTGTTCTCGTGGTTGCTGGCTCTACAGGTATGACAGGAGCTGCTGCACTCGCAAGTGAAGCGGCTTTGCGGACTGGGGCGGGGTTGGTGACGCTTGCAACACCGAAACATCTCAACCCAATTTTAGAAGGTCTTTTGCCTGAGGTGATGACTCTACCGCTACCTGAAACGGACGCGGGGAGTTTATCAGTATCAGCGACCTCAACTATCCTCGAGTTTGCAGGAAAAACGAAATCTATTCTGGCAATCGGTCCCGGACTTTCCCAACACCCTGAAACAGTATCATTCGTCCATCAACTGATACGCGAGAACCAGGAACAGGGACTCGATCTACGGATGGTTATTGATGCGGATGGATTGAATGCCCTCGCGCAAGGTAGAGAAACCCTCTCACTACTCAATAGTGATGCCGTGCTCACACCGCATCCCGGCGAGATGGCACGATTAACAAGCACCTCAGTACCTGCATTAGAAAAAGACAGGATCAGCACAACTCAACAGTTTGCAAGCAAATACGGCGTAACGCTTGTATTTAAAGGGGCACCGACTGTCACCAGCACTCCAAACGGTAACCTATGGGTAAATTCAACGGGGAACCCTGGCATGGCAACAGGGGGTATGGGCGATGTACTAACAGGGATCATCGCGGGGATGATGGCACAAGGCATACCGAGTGAAAATGCAGCTGCGCTTGGGGTCTACTTACATGGCTTAGCAGGAGACATCGCCGCCGAGAGGTTAGGAAGACATGGACTCATCGCCAGTGATGTGCTAAAGACAGTACCGAAGGCAATTTTTTCGATAGTTTCTTAACGGACTTAGTCGTTTTGGACTTAAGAGATTAAAACTTGAGAAAAATCTACAAATGTTTCACCTCACACCTCTACAGTTTCTGAGAGAAACCTCTCGAAGATGTTCTCACTGCGGTAATTATACTTATAGCAGAAAACCGGTGTCAATCATTGATTTGCTGAAGTTCAGCGATTTATCTGTCTTTTTCTAAAAACTAAACTTTTTTCAAACTTACGTTGTTATTTTTTTCAATCGCATTTTAAAGATCCCCATCGGTCATTCCTGCAACTGCTTTTGGACGCTGCGAACCTCATCGTCCATTGTCTGCGCTCTGTCGACCCGTGTGCCAAACTTGAGCGTGGTTGTGATTCGGGGTGCTCCCATCTCATGAAGGACTTCATGGCATCGGCGAATTGCTGCGAATACAACATCCCATTCGCCTTCAATGTTGGTGCCGTAAGCGTGCAGTTTCGTCTCTAAACCCTCCGCTTTCAGCACTTTTTCACACGCGGTAACATATTTCGAGACCGAGACACCCACTCCCATTGGAACAACGCAGAGATCTGCGATAACCTTCATAGAGTCTCCTTCAGTCGTTGCGTAATTGTTCCAAAATGTTGGCGGACAAAGCCGATGCCCCTGAAGTCGCAACCCCATCGTTAACTTGTGCAGGGGTCATCATTCCCGGAACGACGCAAGAGACGGCTGGATGTGCTAGGATGAATTTGAGAGCGGCTTGTGGGAGACTACGCACTTTATTCCCAATGATCGACTTAACCTGTTCCACCCGCTCGAGATCTGCGAGAAATTTCTCACGGGACCAAGTTTTCCGATAGTCGTTCTCGGCAAAAACGGTATCCGGACCGAGTTGTCCGGAGAGCAAGCCTGACGACAACGGTTGTCGGACAACAACAGCGATACCGTTCTCAGCGGCGGTTGCCATTACAGAGGTTGCCATCTCTTGGGTGAGAATATTGTAGGTGAGCATTAATGAAGATATACCAGTTTCTGCTATTGCCTTCAGCGCGTCTGCCTCACTGCCGAGAGCCAATCCATAAAAGCGAATCTTACCTTCGGTTTTGAGTTCCTCCATTGTCCCGAAAGCGTCGTCCCATGCGTCTGCAGGCGGAGGCGAATGGAATTGATAGATGTCTATAACATCGCGCTTCAACCGTGTGAGACTCCCTTCAACTGCCACACGAATATAATCGGGGGAGACGTTGAACGACGGATGTTCCCATCCGTGGCTAATCCATCCGTCGGAGTCCAATTCATAGCCAAGTTTCGTTGCAATGACAACTCTATTGCCGAGTGCCGAGAAGGCTTCACCAAGCAAACGTTCGGCGCGACCGCCACCGTATTGGTCTGCTGTATCGTAATAGGTGACACCACTTTCAAAGGCGTATCGGAGGAGGTCCACAGCATCGGTTTCACCGATGTCTCCCCATTCGCGCCCTCCGAGTTCCCATGTTCCCATGCCGATTTCAGAGACGGTTAACCCTGTATCTCCCAATTTACGTTGGTGCATTATGTTCCCTTTCGCAAGGCACGGGCCCCTGCACTGATAAAGTATTACGATTTGGATTTATCCTCCATCTTATGAGATTCACAGTTATTTGTCAACAATTTTATTTTTTCTGAAATCAGAATCTCCGTTCATAAAAACGAATTTAGATTGACAGACTGTGCCGATTTTTGATAAAATATAGTCATTCATTGAACAGAAAAAACTGGGATCTGAAAACTTTATGGGTTCTGTCTGAATGGGATTAGGAATAAAAATAAGATGATATTTGGAGAGATTTTAACGGAGGCGAACTTGGAAGAGACAACTGCAAAGAGAAAAAATAAAACATCTGGTAATGTCCTTATCGCGAGTAAAAAGATACAGCTATATCAGGCTATAACATTGGACCTTTTAGAAGGGAAATTTTGATGAAATTATTGGTCACAGGTGGTGCTGGATTTATCGGTACCAACTTCATCCGGTATTGGCTACAACGCGATTCGGACGATGTTATCGTCAATTTTGACCTGCTGACGTACGCTGGAAATCTCTCCAATCTAACGGACATAGCGGCGCACTACCCAAAACGATACAAATTTGCACAGGGCAATATTCTGGACTCTGCTCTTGTGGAAAACGTTCTGAAAAAAGAACGCCCAGACGTAATCGTCAATTTCGCTGCGGAATCCCACAACAGTCGTGCCATTCTGCATCCGCGACGGTTCTTTGAAACGAATGTGATCGGAACGCAGGTGTTACTGGATGCGTCTCGGAAATACAACGTGCACCGATTTCATCACATCTCTACGTGCGAAGTATATGGTGAACTGCCTTTGGATTCACCCGATAGATTCAGTGAAAACGCACCGTACCGTCCACAGTCACCCTACAACGCCTCTAAGGCAGCAGCGGATCATCTCGTGAATGCGTACTTCCATAGTTTCGGTATGCCGATAACGATTTCCAATTGTGCGAACAACTACGGTCCGTATCAGCATCCAGAGAAGCTCATTCCGCTTTTTACAACAAATGCAATCCAAAACATACCCTTGACGCTCTACCGAAGCAGTCATAACCGAAGGGAATGGTTGCACGTTGAGGACCATTGTCGGGCAATCGCGGCAGTTCTTGAGCACGGCACAGTTGGCGAAACCTACAACGTCGGAAGTGGTGTTGAGAAGAGTATTGAAGAGATTAGCGACTTCATATTGGATATTCTCAGCAAACCGCAACATCTGAAAACATATGTTCCTGACCGACCCGGGCACGATTGTCGTTATCTCTTGGATTCAAGCAAGATCGCTTGTGATGTGGGTTGGAAACCTGTTATTGCATTTGAAGATGGGATGCGCGAGACAATCCAGTGGTACATAGAAAACCGGAAATGGTGGCAGGCAATTCAACAAAAGGCAGATACTGAAGCAGTGCAAGAGGACAAATGGGAAACGTTATCAGAGAGGTAACACTATGCAACTCACAACGGAACAACTGGCAGCATGGAAACGTGATGGAATAATTGTGGTGCCAAACGTGTTTCCACAGGAAGCAATTGCACCCGCGTTGAAAGAAGTTGAAGGAAATGCTTACGAGGGTTTGACTTACGCCGAATATAGAGCGAAATGGGATCCGCAACCGGATGCGTTGAAAAAGCTCTATGAGAAGAACAGCGATATGCAACGACTCGCCGGGCCCTTTGGTAAAGTCCTGCATTTTCCGACAGGCTTGGAAGCCGTGGATAAGCTCATAGAAAACGAGAGGTATCTCTCAACCGCACAGCAACTCTTAGGCACGGAGGAAATTCGGCTCAGTTATGGACAAATCTTCCTTCGAGAGGGGCTAACCGATAGCCGTCATAGCGAACACCCATGGCAAGGGTATCATATTGACAATGCGACGAATTCTGCCTTGCCACCGCATCCGGATTGGCAACGTTACGGATATATTTTGTCCGCAATCTTCCTACACGACATTGAGGCGGATGGTGCGCCGATGCTCGTCTGTCCGGGTTCACATGACCAATTGGATAAAATTTGGGCGAAGTATCCGGGTAGAGCAGGCGGAATGGGTATTCCTGACCTACGTGAATTTCAAGAAGAACTCGCAGATCCGGTTCCCCTTACGGCGAAAGCCGGAAGTGTTGCATTCCGCTCCAGTTATTTGGTTCACGCAGCACAGCCGTTTCAGAACAAGAACAGACAACGTGGATGGATGGGGTATCACTTTCATCGAGCCGACAATGCCGATTGGTGTAAAACGACGCGTCCTGTGCCCGGCTGGGGTAGCCCACAGTATATGAAATTTGTCGCTCAAACGACCCCCGCTGTGCGACGTGTTTTGGGTTGGCCCGCTCTTGGTGATGCATATTATACACCGGAAGCCCTGGTACGTCTTGAACAGGCATATCCGGGAATCGATCTGGAACCTTACCGAAAGTAGAATCAGAAAGGACTGTTTATGAGTAAAACGAGAAAAGTTTTGATGATGAATGAAGCGGGTCGTATCTGGACGGAGGAGCAAGAAACGCCTGCACCGAAATCGGGGCAACTTCTGGTTGAAGTTCACGCTTCGATGGTGAGTCCTGGCACGGAACTTGGTGGGGTTAAGCGGCGACGCGAGAATCCGGGATCCGAAGCCAGACAACGTCCGTTCGGTTATACGAACGCGGGGGTGGTCATCGGTAAAGAAGGTGATTGCGATGAATTTGAGATCGGCGACAGGGTAGCTGGTATGGGTGGAGGATATGCACTTCACGCCACGTACGCTTGTGTCCCACATAACTTGTGCGCGAAGATTCCAAATGATGTCAGCTACGAGGAAGCCGCATCTATTCATCTTGCTGCAACCGCACTCCACGCGGTGCAACGCGGGCACGTCCGTATCGGAGAGAACGTTGTCGTTGCTGGATTGGGTATTGTTGGACAGTTTGCCTGCCAAATAGCCAGAGCCGCGGGGGCCTATGTTATTGGATTGGATAGGTTGTCGCTCCGGATAGGTATTGCGGAAACCGCAGGAATACACCGTGCGATAAATGTCTCGGACACAGATCCGATTCCAATTGCGAATGAATTTTCGAATGGTTACGGTATGGATTGCGGTATTATCGCCTTCGGTGGTGATGCGACGAGCGCGTTTCAGCAGATCCGCGCGATGCTGAAAACCGCTCCAGATACCCACAAAGTTGGACGGATTGTCATCGTCGGTGGTGCGAATATTACACACGGTTTTGCAGCAGGGCTTGGTAATGTTGATGTGATTAGTGCGGCACGCACTGGACCCGGTTACCACGACGAGGATTATGAACACGGCGCGGATTACCCACCCGTGTTTGTCCCTTGGCCCACACAACGCAACTTAGAACTATCACTACGCCTGATGTCGGAAGGCAAAGTCCAAGTGAGACCGCTGATTACAGATATTATTCCGATTGATCAAGCCCCTGAAGGGTGTGAAAAATTGATCCAAACCCCGAATGAAGCGTTAGGTGTTGTTTTCTTAATGCAATAATTAGTGCTCGGTTGCTAGGCAGTGCGCGTTAAAGGGGTTTTCGTTTCGCATGGAAGACACCCAAGCAAAACGGCCTCTTGTACTGACAGCTATTCTGACCCAAGTTGCCAGTTTGTAGCATAACCTGTTCGGTTGTGCAGCTTAAGCACGCAGGAGACCCACGGTTTCCTACGCTACGAAATACCTCCGAATCATGAAACTGTTTCAGTGAAAAATGGGACGGGATACCTAAAGCCTTGTGAGTAGCAACTTAAGGCACTCTATAATCATCAAGACTTACGCAGTTTTGACCCTCTGACGCTTTGTAACAGAGAGATCCCCAAAGAAACACAGATGTTCTCGTGGCACACCCTCACAGGTTATGCTACAAAAGAGCAGCAGGCGTAAGTCCTAATCATTAAAAATATGGAAATTAGAGCAGCTCGCGAATCAGAATTAGAACAGGTCGTTGAACTTTGCTGCCTGGCGTTTAATCCCGAAGGACACGAACGCTACTGGCAGTACATAAAAGGCGATAGCAGCTATAGACTTTCACAAACTCGTGTTGTCGTAGTGAACGACACGGTTATTTCGACCTTGCGCGTTTGGGAGCGGCGGATACGGGTCGGGACATCCTTCGTGACGATGGGGGGCATCGGTGGTGTTTGCACGCATCCGAAGTATCGCGGAGTTGGATACGCATCTGCCCTCATGCGGGATACAATTGACTATCTACGGATGACGGGATGTGACATCGGGGCCCTGTTCACTATCATTCCAGCAGCTTTTTATCGCCGTTTGGGATGGACTACCTTGCCTCTACACGGCTTCAATATGGCGTGCGAGTCAACAACGCGGACGGTAGATTCGTCGGCGTGGCAACTAACCGATTTTAACTTAGAAACGGATTTGAACGCCGTCGCGGCACTGTACGATCTTGCCAATGCTCAGCAGAGCGGAACGATTGCTCGGACGCGCGCGTATTGGGATATGGCTCCCTGCCGTATCCGCGAGGTCCTCCCAACCGTTGTCGCACGCCAAGGTGGACGCATTGGTGGGTATCTCAACTATGGGATACATGATTCGGGATTACAAACCCCTCCCACAAAGACCGCGGAGGTGCGTGAGGTAGGATACGTTCCCAGTAGCCCAGAAGTCTTGGGTGCTCTTGTGTCCCACTTGCTGAAAGTGTGTGAAGCACAAGAGGTAGAAAGGATAGAAGGGACATTCTCACCTCAGCACCCATTTGTAGAACGACTCACAGCAGAGACCAATGGTGGGTTAACGCCGACAACTGACACGAAGATGATGCTCTACGCTGTGAACCTACCTGTGCTTTTGCGGCGCCTTGTCGTGGGATGGGAATCGCGAATTGCGGATGCCGAAGAGACGTTTTCACCATTCACCCTCCAATTGCCGGCTCTCAACAACCAGCAAGTAGCCCTGCGGTACAATCCCAATGGTACGCTGCAAATCGTTCCTGAAGATGCTGATACTGTTGAGTTAGGAGTAGATTTAACTGAAGCAGATTTCTGGCAACTTCTATTTGGTACAATAGGGTGGGAACAGATAAACTCCGCTGCTTCAGTATCCGCTGAAATTTCAGCATTTTTGGCGATGCTATTTCCGAAGCGCGATGTCATATTTTGGTCTCCAGATCAGTACTGAGAAAACAAAATCTATAAGTCAATGTTTGTGTTTTATGTCGACATTTTACGAGGAAAAGAGAATGCAGAGTTTATGGAATCAGGAAATTGAACGAAGTTTTTTTCAAAAAGCACTGAGCGGTTTTGCTTCACGAGAACAACTTTTTTATTGTTCCGAGGATAATAGATTTCTGGCGTATTGGCCTAAAAACTACAAAGGTAAAAAATCAACGTTGCAAAGTAGGAATTCCCTTATAGGACAATTTACAGAAACTTGGATAAATGAACTAATTCAAAATTCGGTAAAACCCCAAAATCTATTCGCAGTGCGAGGGGCAGTGTGTGAGGAAATTGCTCTAACTAACAGCTCACCAGCGGATGTCGTTATTGCGCGAAAGAGGAGTGTTCATTTAAATCCAGAAGATATTTTAGTTATTTTTGAGGTAAAAATGTCTATCGTCTGGAATTGGGAGTTAAAGAATGGCGAATTGGTGTGTTTAGGAGATTATAGAACTCACCAAGGAACCCCGGGGCTTTTACGTTCTGATTCAATGTTGAAAGCGATCGGTAAAGCAATTAACATCCGAGTGTCGAGTCACTGTG
>RKRR01000105.1 GCA_007571305.1 Candidatus Poribacteria bacterium
TCAACCCTTGAACGTTTGCTTTGTTCTGGAGTAGCCATCGGATGCTTCTGTCAGGGAAGTGTTCAAGAGGCACATCGAAAAAATCTATGACTTCTCGTGTTTTGTCGATTTCCATAACCTCGCCTGTCAGGGGTGCGGCACTCAAAATTCGGTATTTTGGTATTCTGAGGTAAGTGTAGCACAATTTTTTAAAAAAAGCAAGGTTTTTTAAAACGCCCGTTATCCGTTCGCACAGGATATAGATGTGGAGATCATTCGCTTCTGCGGTATGAGGTCCGCAGCCTCCTTACTTCCTCGCCAAAATCAACTGAATTTTATCACTTGACACAAATCCGTAACTTCTGTTAAACTGCTATTTTAAAATAAGGCGACAAGGAGAACTCATGAACCGTAGACATTTTTTAATTCAGGGAAGCACTACCTTGGCGGGTATCCTTCTCGCGAGCAGCCCCCTACGTGTTGCTGCTCAGCATGACCACCAAGCATATCAGAAATTGCCGTCACTGCCCTACGCGTATGATGCACTTGAACCTCATATTGACAAACGTACAATGGAGATCCATCACGGAAAACACCACCAAGGCTACGTCAATAAACTTAACGCGGCGATTGCCCGCGGTCATGACCTGCAACACATGACACTTGAGGACATGCTCCAAAATATTGAGAAAGTGCCGAAGCACCTCCGACAAGCCGTTATTAACAGTGGCGGTGGACATGCGAATCATACGCTCTTCTGGAACATCATGACCCCCGGTGGCAGTGAACCGACGGGCAAGGTTGCCGAAGCCATACAGTCTACGTTCGGATCATTCGAGGCTAGCAGCGAAATGTTCGTCAAAGCGGCGAAAACGCATTTTGGATCAGGGTGGGCCTGGCTGGTCGTCGATGAAAACAAGAAGTTGCAGATCTATTCGACATCAAATCAGGATAGCCCGCTGATGAAGGGACACACACCTGTCCTTGGTCTCGATGTCTGGGAACACGCCTATTACCTCAAATATCAGAACCGACGCGCCGATTACATTGACGCGTGGAGCAAAGTCGTCAATTGGGAACAGGTCAACGCCAACTATCTTGCGGCAATGAAAACTTAAACTTGGCTACAAGTCGCACCGGATAAAAAAAGAGGAGGCACCATGGAGCGTAGAGATTTTTTGCGGCGGAGCGGTTTAACGCTCACTGGGTTGTTGCTGAGCCCGTGGGCGGTCTATGCCTTCCCAAGTCGCGAGGGGGAAATACTTATCCCATTCACCGATCAGCCACCGGAACCGCCTTCAAAGCGCGGTTTATTGGATTGGGATCAGTTTGCTTCCTTTATCACACCGAACGATAAGTTCTTCAACGTTTCGCATTACGGCAAACCTGAAGTGGACCTCACGATGTGGAAACTGGAAGTAAGCGGGTTGGTTGAAAATCCATTGATGCTCACGATTGAGGACATCAAAGCGCGCCCCCGCCGTGAGGTGACTTTTACACTGGAATGCTCCGGTAACCATGGATTTCCAACGTTCACAGGCGGAATAGGCAACGCAAAATGGGTAGGTACACCGCTTGCACCGATCCTCAAAGAATCCGGCATTGAGGAAAACGGCATTGAGGTCATCTTCTTCGGACACGATGTCGGAGAGGAGGAACGGCGCGGTGTGAAAATGCGTCAGAATTTTGCTCGAAGTATGTCCATTGAAGATGCACTACAGGAGACGAACCTCCTCTGCTATGAAATGAATGGTGAACCCTTACCGCACCCGAACGGTGCGCCACTCCGCTTGATCGCTCCGGGTTGGTACGGCATTGCATGCGTCAAATGGCTCAAACGCATCGAGGTGCGAGACACACGGTTTATGGGAAGATTTATGGGACGTGATTATGTCACGATACGTGAGGAGAAGCGTCCGGATGGTGAATCGGTCTGGATGGAGACTTCAGTTGGTAGAACAAAGTTAAAATCGTTAGCGGCGAAGGTGACCCGCAGTGGCGATGAATACCGTATCTATGGTGCCGCGTGGGGTGCTCCCATCCAAAGGGTTGAAGTGAGCATTGACGGCGGCGCGTGGCAAAAGGCTGTAATAGATCCGGAAGAGGATGCGGAATTCGCTTGGAATATCTGGCATCTGGACTGGAACAGTCCTTCGAAAGGGGAACACACCGTCGTTTCCAGAGCGATTGATACGAAGGGGAACATCCAACCCGCAGGTGATTCCGACTACATCACTGGAAAGCACACTTACTGGGAGAGCAATGGTCAGGTCGTCCGGCAAGTCAATATCGAATAGAAATCTCTTCGTGCGTTCAGTTTTTCCGTAGAAGAGGGAAACACCCAAGCAAAATACCTCGATTCCCGAACCCTCACTGTGGGAGCGATCTCTTACTTAACCAGAAACCTGCCCGAAACGAAGTGGAGGGCAGAACAAAAACTTAATAATTGAAAATATGAACATAACCGATGAACAGAAACAGCAATTCCAAGAGGAAGGCTACTTCATTTTAGAGAATGTTATTCCGGAATCGCTTCTGGAGCTGCTCCGCGGTGAATGCGGAAACTTTATCAGTCAGATGGACGCTGATATGGATCGGCAGGACACAGATGTCCTCGGTCTCAATCATCGTCACAAGCGGTATTTCGTCTCAAACTGCTTCAGGAAACAGCCGAAACTTCGCGAATTTCTGTTCAGCGATTTGATGGCTGATGTCTGCCGTGCCACCTTGGGTGATACTGCGTATCTCTTCTGGGAGCAGTACGTCGTCAAAGGGGCAGAAGAGGGGATGAAATTCAGCTGGCACCAAGACTCGGGGTACGTTGGTTATCCTGATCACAAGCCGTATCTTACCTGTTGGTGTGCCCTTGATGACATGTCTGAAGAGAATGGAACGGTCTATGTAATGCCGTTTTCGCATATCGGTATCCGCTCGTGGGTAAAGCATATCCGCGAAGAGGGCAGTAACGACATGGTGGGTTATTTCGGATCGGAGAAGGGTGTACCCGCTGTCGTGCCTGCAGGGAGCATTGTGGCATTCACGAGTGTCAATTTCCACTGCAGCGGTACGAACTACACGGACAACTTACGGCGTGCGTATCTTGCTCAGTATTCTGCAGAGCCTCTCCTTTCACACGACGGGAGCCGTTTATGGGGCAATGCCGAGCCGTTGTTACGTGATGGCAAGTCGGCTGTCGGAGATCCACTCCCCGATATTAAATCGCGATTCAACTAACCTTTGGTTCAATTGTAGGCGTGGTTTTATAGTAGATTCCGTAATTACTTGGACATTTATAGCGGCGTGTGAACTCTGAAGTTATCTGTTTTGACTGGCACAGCCTAACAGGCTATGCTACACGTGTGAACCTGTTTTCGGATTTTACTATAAACCGCGCCTACGGGGAATCGGGGGTTGTAATTCCTGAGTGACCGATTCAGTTTCATCTATTCTTTTTCCTTTCTTCCTCCCTGAAGACGACTAAATCCAGTCAAATAAGTCCCGATCTTATCTTGGATACTTCGCGCGAGGCTCGCTGTGCCGACATAATGACTGACGAGAATGCCGAACGCAAACACCTCATCGTCTGCAGTCACGGTATAGCCAGCGAGTGCAGAAACACCACTCAACGTCCCTGTTTTCGCGCGCAATACCTTCTCGGCGGACACGCCTTGCATCCGATTTTTCAAGGTGCCATCGACACCAGCGATCGGAAGAGATGCCAGAAACTCCGGCATCAATTCAAACTTGTGGTACATATAGATGAGCAACTTCGTGAGCAATTCCGCATTGAGGAGGTTGTACCGAGAAAGTCCAGAACCGTCAACGAATCGGTATGCCGGCGGCTCGTCCATAATTTCCGCTAAAAATTCGGCGATGGCTTCTCTCCCCTTTTTCCACGTCCCCGGTTCACCCATCACCTCAGCACCTATTGTCTTGAAAAGTAATTCAGCGACCCAGTTGTCACTCGGTTTGTTCATCAGTATGAGAATGTCGGTGAGTGGTGGTGATAGATGCTTGGCGATGCTGTGTGCATCCGATGGAACTGGACCAGAGACGATTTCACCTGTCATGTGAACGCCTTTTTCTATCAGCACAGTTTTCAAGAGATGTCCACAGGCGAGGGCTCTGCTCATTGTGACTGCATTCGGTTCGACTTCTCGGATACTCAAAGCACTGATCCACAAAGGTCTATCGTCCCGCATCCACCCCGGACCTTCCCAAACGGCATCGAGATATGTTTCATCAACGACGATCTGACCCTGTATCGACTTCACGCCGCTTTGAAGCAAGGCATCACCCAATTTTACAACGTCTTGAGGTTGGAGGACTGGATCAGCCCTGCCTTTTAGATAGATGTTTCCTACGACTTCACCCTTTACAATAGTATCAGTATAGAGTGTTGTTTCAAATCGGTAGTCTGACCCCAGTTTCGCTAAGGCAGTTGCTGCTGTGAAGAGTTTTGTTGTAGAGGCGGGATGGTGTAACTTGTGGCTATTTTTTTCGTAAATCACTTCTCCCGTTTCAACGGCAACCACTTTGATACCGATATTGGCATTCGTGAACAACACTCCCTCCAAAACGGCATCAATATCGGTGTGTAGTTTTTCGAGAGGATCTACAAGGGGTGTCGGCGGTTCGGTTCGAATCGGTTTGGTGACAAATATCCCGCAACCTGCAAGCAATATCGCACCACATAATAGAAAGATAGCAAAAGACTTCATGATCACTCATCTTATCACAATTGAGCGAATTGTCAAAATACAAACCGATTATAATTAACAATAAACTTCTATTTTGAGGGTTCAAAAAGGACGCAGTGAGAGGTGTTTTTTCTTCCGTAGGCACTCCGTAAAACATAGATAAAATTTGACTTTTCCCCTGAAATGTGATAAAATATCGGTGGGAGAGTTGGATGGGAATTACGACATGATAATACAAAAGGAGACACCGAATTTTGGCGGAGCCTGAAGCCAAAACTTGCCGTGAAAAGCACATGGTTGAATTTTATGACACAACACTCAGGGATGGCAGCCAAGCAGAGGGCGTGGCATTTTCTGTTGAAGATAAACTTATCATCATAGAGGTACTGGATAAGTTGGGCATCCGCTACATCGAGGGTGGTTATCCGGGTTCCAATCCGAAGGATATAGAATTTTTCAAGCGTGCAAAAGGTATGACCTTGGAAACCGCAACGATCGTACCATTCGGTAGCACGTGCTATCCTACCTATACTGCTGATACTGATCCAAATTTAACCGCTTTGTTGGATACTGGTGCGAGGATTGTTACAATTTTTGGGAAGAGTTGGCGACTCCATGCCACTGATGTCCTGCGTGTCACAGCAGAAGAGAACTTGGAATTAATTGAGAGTTCTGTCCGTTATCTTGTGGAAAATGGTCGCGAGGTCATCTACGATGCTGAGCATTTCTTTGATGGCTACGCCGACGATACTGAATATGCAATCGAAACGCTACGGGCAGCTGCTGCTGGAGGCGCGAGTTGTCTCGTTCTCTGTGATACGAATGGCGGCAGATTACCCTTAGAAATTCAGAAAGGAGTCGAAGTCGTTCTTTCCGATCTGTCATTGCCTGTCGGTATCCATACCCACAACGACACAGGAATGGGTGCCGCAAACTCAGTACTCGCCGTGCAAGCAGGTGCAACCCACGTGCAAGGCACTTTCAACGGCTACGGTGAACGGTGCGGAAACGCGAACCTTGCCTCTATCATCCCAACAATTCAACTCAAACTCGGAATAAAGTGCCTCAGCGATACACAATTACAAGCGATAACAAACGTGTCCCGACTCATCAGTGAATTAGCGAACCTCCCGCATGATGAACGTCAACCCTATGTTGGGCGTTCTGCCTTTGCTCACAAAGGGGGGCTACATACGGATGCTATCCGTAAAAACCGCCTTACCTATGAGCATATCGTGCCAGAAACGGTCGGTAATACGCAAAGGATTCTCGTTTCTGACCAAGCAGGACGCGGCACCATCATGAAAAAGATCGAAAAGGAGTATCCCGATTACGACAAGGATTCTCCCCAGGTGCTGGAACTCTTCAAACGTCTCAAAGAAGCAGAGCAGGATGGCTACCAATACGAAGCCTCCGAAGCATCGTTTGAACTTTTGACACATAAGGTATTTAACGGATACGAACCCTTCTTTGATCCTGTTGGTTTCCGCGTGATTATCGAACAGTTTAGTGATTTCGCCATGCGTTCTGAAGCAACCATAAGGGTTACAACTCCAGACGGTCTTACAGCACATACTGCCGCTGATGGAGATGGCCCCGTCAACGCGCTTGATACTGCGCTCCGAAAAGCACTTGAGCAGTTCTATCCCGCCTTACAGACAGTTCGACTCGTGGACTACAAAGTTCGGGTGCTGGATACAAAAGCCGGGACCGGTTCAAAAGTCCGGGTGCTGATCGAGGCAAGTGACGGAGAGAGGACTTGGGGAACCGTCGGTGTTTCAGAGAATATCATCTCCGCAAGTTGCGAGGCACTGATAGATAGTTTCGAGTATAAACTCTATACGGACAAAACTTCTGTTGCTTCGACGCAAACCAAATAATTGTGAAAGGACACCTGTATCGTAGTGTCCTACGGACGCGCCTCTCCTCGTTAAGGGTGTCTCCTCTCAAAAGTCTCGCCTACAAATAAAGTTCAAAAATATCTTATTTTGAGGGCACCGTGCCTCACATCTTTGGGGGAAAATATGGGACATTTAGACACAATTGAAAAAGCAGCACAGAAATTGATCATACTCTGTCAGAAAGAGAAACAAACAAAAACTGATAAAGAGAAAATGCTCATGATACATGCCGAGATCTTTAAAAGCATCGAAAATCTCGCCGAATGCGAGTTCTGCGGCGCAATCACGGAAATGATTGTAACAATGACCTTGGCTGATGTCACGGCGAAACTCTGTAAGGAGTGTGGGATCAAATCACTGGAGACAGGAAAAATTCAGGGATCTAAACAGGGAGCATCTCGAAAACGAACCCGCCGTTCGAAGACACCGACATCTGGCTCACCGAAATTGAAGTCCAAAACCGGTAGAGCACCTTCCAAACGTGCTGCACCCGTTGAAGAATCTGAAACACCAGCCGCTCTGCACACCCGTATCGAAGCACAGACTGGCATCAAGAAAGCCGATGTAAAGCGGCTCCATAAGATTGTTCAGGACATTGCCGCCCCGATGAGTCCGGAACATACGCTCACCTATGTTCAACGCGAGGTAGGGATAGCAAAAATAAAGGTGGACGCAGAGGCATTAAAAAAAGCGGTGCCTCTACTGACTTAACGATGAGAGACCGCGAGGTGCAACTGCAGTTTAGTCTGTCTGGATGTGCTTTGTCCATTCGCGATTCGCCTGATACCACTCTACAAGTGCAGTGATGCCTTCGCGAAAACTAACTTGTGGGTGCCATCCCAACAATTTTTCCGCTTTTCGGATGTCTGCCCATGTCGCTCGGGCATCCGCCGGATGGAACGGATGATGCGAAAGTATCGCTTCTTTGCCAACCAGTTCCTCTATCAGTCGGATCGTATCAATTAGCACAATGGGACTGTCTGAACCCAGATTAATCACTTCGTACTGGAGCGGTTTCAGTCCCGCAATCACACCACGGGCAATGTCCTCAAGATAGGTATAATCTCGTGATGATTCTTTGCCATCGCCATAGACGGTAACCGGTTTCCCTTCGCTAATCCAATGGACAAAGCGAAACGCGCTCATATCGGGTCTGCCAGCGGGTCCATACACAGTGAAAAAACGGAAGATTGTCACGTCGATGCCGTAGAGATGGTGGTAACTATGACAGAGTGATTCAGCACCTTTCTTCGAGGCAGCATAAGGCGATAATGGTCCATCTGTATTCGTTTCTTCGCTGAATGGAAGCCTGTTATTTGAACCGTATAGGCTGGATGTGGATGCCAGCACAAATTTCTTCACTTCAAATTCGCGGCATAACTCCAACAGATTCAACGTGCCTGTTATGTTCGTATCAATGTAGACCCACGGATCTTCAACAGAATGCCTTACGCCAGCACGCGCCGCGAGGTTAATCACCGCATCATAAGAGGTATTGAATATTGTGCGAAGTGATTCTCGGTCGCAAATGTCGGCTCGGTGGAAGTGGAAGTTTGGGGTGCCTTCAAGTTGATTGAGTCTCCACTGCTTGACCTGTGTATCATACGCGGCGTTTAAGTTGTCGATCCCAACGACGGTATGCCCCGCTTCTAACAAGAACTCGGTCACTTTCCACCCAATAAACCCAGCACAACCCGTGACAAAATATTTCATATTTGTTCTCTTGCGTCCTTTTGGCGAAGCTTGTCCTCAAAACTCGCAATTTGATTTGAGCTCTTTAAAACGTTCTTGAAACATTGACAATGCCATGTTTGACAATTCATATTGTGTTTGGGTATCCGTTTCTAACTTTTGTAATTCGGTTTCGTCTTGCGACAGTAGCATGTCAATTTCCTCAACTTCCCGTTTCAATACGAGGGTAGTTTCAAATACTGTGGTTTCACTGGTGCACGCTGTCAGCAATTCGTGATAGCGTGTCACGCCGCCATCAAGTCTTTTGAAATCGTGGTGTATCTGGTTCAACATGCCACGGTAATGCTCAGGTCCCATCGGGTTTTCTGTTTCGGCGAGCGTTTTTAAAGTCGCCCCTAACTCGGTCAATTGAATCTGCTTATCCGACCAGAGAATCTTTTTCGCGACACCGTCTACGTTATCGCTATCTATAACAGGTGCATGTTTCTGTAGGTTATCGTGAAGTTGTGTTTCCAATTCAATTAACTCGGCTTGAAACGTCTTGATACGACGTTTGAATTCCTCGGAATGGGATCGGACTTCAGGGAACTTCTTATGAAGTGCCTCATATTTCTCTTTTAATTTCTGAACCTTCAAAATGTAGGTAGGATAACGCACCTTGAGACTCTGAGAAAGGACCTGCATTTCCTGCGAGTCGTCTCTGGTCGGTTTTCTAATCTGTTTCCCTTCCAACAGCCCTATGAACCCATATACTGCGGCAAACAAACCGCAAAGGGTTAGAAGAATAGACGCTAAGATCTGAAAAACCCCGTCATTCATCGCCACGCGAATTGCTAAGAAACCGAATCCACTGAGAAGCAACCCTGCAACAAGGGCAAAGATTGGATGAGACAAATAGGGTTCTATCTTAATTCTTGTGGACATACATATCTCCCTCCATCAAAGAGGGCATTATAAAATCGGGACAAAGTCAAACATAGAGATTAATGTGGGTCGGGTGTTGCTAAAAGCCTGTCGATCTCTTTCTTGAGTTCGGCGTAAGTTTCTGAATCGAAATTCGCTTTTCGATGAAACGCGATCGTGCCTTTCTGTGAGATAAGGTAGAGCGTTGGTTTCTTTTTTTCTGTCCGATACCGCTTATGTACCTCTCCTTTCCAATCCAGTAGGAATTTCACAGCAGGCGGATTTTTCTTTAGTTGACCTCTGATAAACCCTTTCGGTATAAATCCGGGAACGCTCCGTAAATCTCCAATGATATAGGCAACAACCTGTTCGTTCTCTCCGTATTCCTTCTGGAATGCTTCTGCCCACTTGTCGTCTTCCTTCCGAATCTTGCGATTGCCCATAATGAGAAAAACGACCTTGCCCCGCAATTTTTTCAGTCTGTGCTCCTTCTCCTCCGCGTCTTGGAGTGTCCAATCCGGTGCTGTGTCGCCTACTTTTGGTGGTGCTGTTTCTGATTTTTCATTGGCGAAAGCCACGAGCACTCCGAAGAAGATAATACTAATGACAGAAGCGATAAACAGTTTCATGGCATTCCTCGGTTCCTTACATCTCTTAGCCACATTCTAACACGTTCTGGGGACAAATGTCAAATTGACTTTTCCCATGAAACCTGCTACGCTATTAGGGAAGAAAATCGTGCTGACAAACGCTTTCCTATTATAAGGCTCGTAACATGAATGCTGAACGCACTATCCTTACACTTTTGAATCAGATTCGGGAGGAGGTGCTCCCGTACATCGCCCATCTGTCGGAACTCCAGACGACTGAAAGTTTGCAATACCTCAGGAGTCGGCTCCACAGCCTCCATTATTACTGCATCCGTACGCAGGTTCCGGCTCCGGTTTGCAATCGTGTGGAGATCTTGCTTTCAACGAGTTCAGACCTTTGGCATCTCATTGCTGAAAACGAGTTGATGCTGAAAAATCTGAAAGCGTATACCCGCGTGCGGACTTTCTCTGCAGAGGCAGAGGGAATCACCAATATTGAGGAACTCCTTTCTGGCGAAGATACCCTCCGCGATGTGCTCATCAATAGTGTGGCTTTTATGCTCAATTGGAAGGCAAATACGATCTGGGTAGACTCTGCGAAGCGGGCACGCACCGCAATGACAAAAAATTATATGCTGGAGATTCAGGATCGCATTTGGCAGTTTATCAAAGAGAGCACGGTCGAAGCAGAGGACGATGACTTAGAAAAAGCCGAGCAGATCCGAGAACGGACGGATAGATTGCTCACGGTCGTTCATGCCAGCGATTTACCGACAGAAGCACAGATTACGCTCCTGATGCAAATCTATACGTTACTGCTACGACTTCAACTCGGTCAGTTGATCATCCAATTAGAAACCCTTCAAGATCAAGGGAACGGAACGGACAGATGAAAATACGTCTTTTTGGCGCAGCTTGCAGGTCTCCGAAACTTGCTATCAGAGGTCTACGTTCCAATAATTTCTTCGGCAGCATCCGGATTATATGCTGCAACACGTTCCTGCTACTTCTACTCCATAGCGCGTTCGCCTCCGAGATACCTACCGTGTCCCCGGGCACAGAGGTCCGTATTACGTCTCCAAAAACACGGAAAACATTTCTGCTTTACGTCCCCGTTGATTACACCGACAACCGGCCATTTCCGGTTATTTTTTGCTACCACGGCTACCGCGGGACGGCTACAACCTGGCCCTTCAAACAGGTAACAAAAGGACAAGGGTTTATCGTCGTCGGCATGAATTATGCAACCGAGGACTATTATAAGGGGCTCCGACCCACCAAAACGGCACCGGAGAAAATCTTCTTCGACGAGGTATTAAAAATTATCTCAACACGGGTAAGAATTGCCAAAGACTACATTTTCATGGGTGGTTATAGCCAAGGTGGCTACTCAAGTACCGTTCTCGGAGAACAGATGTTAGATCTTTTAGCGGGAAGGCTTGTCCTTGGGGCAGGTAGGCGCGATGTGGATATGAACCCACCACCGGCGGAACTCATTCGTGGACATCCAGTTTTCTACGGCGTGGGAGAGTTAGATGACCCACATTACCCACGCGCAAAACGCTCCGCACAGCTTTACACAGAATGGGGAGCAGATGTGACATTTGAGGGTTGGGAGGGTGAAACGCACAAGCTCTCCTCACAGTGGATGAGGAAAACAAAAATGCGGGAGTGGCTTATCACTTACGGATCCATGAAGCAGGCTGAATCTGGGCTTGAAAAGGCAGAAATCGCTGAAAAGGAGGGTAGACTCGGAGAGGCATTTATACTTTATACCCAAATTGCGGAGATTTTACCTGATACAGAACTCTGCCGCAGAGCGAAAGAGTCGACAATACATATCAGGACTCAGGCCGAAACACAATTCAATCGGCTAAAAAAGACAGCCGATGAGAAACCGTACAATGAGACAGTAAGGGCGTTAGAAGCATTCCGCGATAAGTATGCCGGCAGCGTCTTTGAGGAGCACGCAGGGCAACTGCTCAGTGAGTTGCTAAATGCCAAGGCAGATGCGTTAGAAGGTCGAGCTCGCGAAGCAGAAGCACAGAAAAACTATGATCGTGCGCTGCAACTCTACAAACTCTATCTTACCTACTTCCCAAGCGCAAAACGCTACTCGGAAGTCCAAAAACATGTAAAAACTTTGAGAAACAAAACGGTTTTGCAGTAAGGAGGACTCTATGGAAAAAGAATTGTTTGAAGAACTTGTCGGTGTCATAGCGACCTTGAGAAGTAAAAATGGATGTCCATGGGATCGAGAACAGACACATGAAAGCCTGAAATCCACCCTTATTGAGGAAACTTACGAGACACTTGAAGCGATAGATGCAGGTGCCCCCCAAAAATTGAAAGAAGAATTGGGCGATCTCCTGCTAAACATCATGCTCCAAGCACAGATCGCAGCAGAGCATAAGGATTTTGACATCTACGCTGTGATTGAAACACTGACGGAGAAACTCATTCGTCGACATCCGCACGTCTTTGGTGATGTCGATGTTGAAGATTCAGATGAAGTTGTGAAAAACTGGGAGCAGATTAAACGCCAAGAGGCTGGCTATGAGGATCGGAAATCAGTGCTTGATGGGATTCCGGACGCGCTTCCGACACTTCTTCGCGCCCAGAAGATACAGAACCGAGCGGCGCGTGTCGGCTTCGATTGGGATGAGCTCGCCGATGTTGTCGCTAAAGTCGACGAAGAACTCCAAGAGGTCAAGGCGAGTATCAGTGCCGATAAACCGGAAGAAGTTTCGATGGAGCTCGGTGATCTGTTTTTTGCCATCGTCAATCTATGTCGTTTTATGGAAATTCAAGCCGAAGAAACGCTACGAGGGGCGAACCGAAAATTTATGACACGCTTTAAATGGATGGAAGCAGAATTAGAACGCCGCGGCACAAATTTTGAATCGCAAAATTTAGAGAGTCTCGATGCAATTTGGGAAGAAGCAAAGAAAACGGAAGTTGACACGGATTGATTCTATCTTTATACAAGTCTCCTGACACAGAAATTTAAAATCCGAAACGGGAGCACAGGTGGATAAATGGCAAATTCATTGTTGGATCTGTTGATACAAAAATGCGAAAGCTATCCGGACTATGAACGGTACACCGAACTCTTTAATCGGTTGGATCCAACAGCATCACCACGGATAGAACTGGTGCACCGCGCAGAACTGTCAGTATCTGAACGCGGTAAGAAGCTCGGAATTTTTTCAGGTTCCTTCAATCCGCTAACGCTCGCACACACCAAGATGATCGAGGATACAGTTGCTGAGTACGAGTTGGATGAACTGCTCCTACTCCTTGCAAAAGCGAATGTAGATAAAACGGTGTTCGGCTTACCGCTTGCTGCAAGGCTCTTGACGCTCGAAAGGTATACGAAGAGCCGAGAGAGATTTTCCGTCGGTGTATCGAGCCACGGTAGGTATATTGATAAGGTCACCGCTTTAAAAGTTATTTTCCCACCAGAAACCGAGTTTCACTTTATCGTAGGATACGATACGCTCGTGCGAATCTTCGACTCGAAGTACTATACAAATTTCCACGCCGAATTAGGAGAATTGTTTACAGAAGCCCGTTTCGTTGTCGCGAATCGGGCAGAGTCAGATATTAAGACAATAGAGTCCTTCATGAACCAACCAGAAATTCTCCGATATGTCCCGTATGTTTCGAGTCTTCTACTGCCCAATGTTTATGCTTATATGTCCTCAACAGAGGTTCGCGAACTGTTAAAGCGGGGCGAATCCATTGAACACCTCGTACCGCCCAGTATTCTTGCGATGCTTGACTAAAGTCTCTCCGGCAATTCTCTCGAACACCCTGTTTAATCTGTTTTTTTTTAAAGGGTTCATCTCGAAACACGTCATATCAGATGTTTCCATTCTGCTACATACGCGTATATTTTTTGTGCTACTGTGTTTAATTACACACATTTTTCTCCCTTATTCTTCCCTGTTGGCATCTCTGTGATGGCATGATTTTTGCTATACCCTTAAGTAATTCATCCATTCGTCAGAAATTACTCGTCGTGTTTTCTGACG
>RKRR01000148.1 GCA_007571305.1 Candidatus Poribacteria bacterium
TGTTGGAAACCAAACCTTCGCTGAAGGTCTCTGACCTTCAGCAAATCAACGATGTCCCAAGGCTTTCTAAGCCATAAACTTTTTTCAAACTCACGTTAATCTATAAATTTGACATCCTCAGGCACGCGTCCGTGTTTCATAACATACGGGAAGATTGGGGGAATTCGAGCAGCACCAAAACACGCGGATGGGTAGCGGACAATACCATATTTCGTGTCCATCTCAGACCACTCTGAAACATACATTGTGTTTGGATAGGTTGGGTACACCTTACCATCATTGTCTCTCCGAAGGACACCAACAAAATCCCGATCGCCTTGATTCCAAAGTTTAATGAGCACTCGAGACATCAACTCAAAATCCACCAAGCGTCCAGCCAGTCTCTCCTTCTCGTCTTCAGACATCGTCCAAACAGGCATCAGATGTTCAGAAAATCCTACGGGCACCTCTGGATACGGACCAAAGCCATAAGGCGAGACGGGGACATCTTCGAGAGGTTCTTCCTCTAAAACGACATCATCGGGGAGGAAAGCATCTGCGAGGTCATCAAACGCCACATCATCACTCGGTGACACCTCGGTGGCGTTTGCGTCCTGCGAGGCATCGGTGAAAAGGAGCGTTTGGGTTTCGGAAACGTCCACTTCACTGGTATCTCTCGTGTCTGCTGCAGTGCGGATCTCGTTCTGTATCGGGAGTCCCTCCAAAAATCGTTGGTGTTGTGCCAACTCTTTGTCTGTGGTGCGTTTGACGTGCCCAGAATAGAGGAAGCTCCCGCTCACCGAGAGGACACAGAACACGAGACCCGTTTGGATCAATCGGCTGGAAAGTAGATACTGTAGCATCAGAGAACCTCTCTTTTTCAGGGATTGCTTTGGGGAAGGCAAAAAGTGATAGGTGTTGCGTCCGTTGGCAATCCTGTTGTGATTGTATCAGGTGCGAACCGAAGCACCTCACAATCTACTCTGGAAGTGTGATACCATAAAACAATCTGTAACACTTTAGTACTATATATGACACCCAAACCAAAAAAGTTAATAGTAAAAGTGTATTTTTTTCAACAAAATTGAAAAAATAGGCGATTTTAAGATTTATCTCGGGATTTGTCCAAAAAATCTACGCTTATCACATACCGCGACTATCCATCAATGCTGCGACATCCTGTCTCTAAGCGAAAAGAAGAACACGGAAAAAGTTATCCAATATCACATTTGTTTTTTTGCGAAAAAATCTTATACAAATAACCCTATCCATCCTGCTTCAGACTGCATAACCTTAATACCCTCTGTTCACTCTGAATACTCTGAAAGTTGACCGATCGCCTGTAGGATACAATTAATTCTAAAATCTACCATAAATAGCTTGGTGTCTCTATTTTGCAGTTGTTGACAAAATTCAAGGAAAATGGTAACTTAACATCGAAGTCCACAGAGCAATCCATTTCAAGTGGGGAATTGCCGCTTGCAAACACCTATAGGACTTACGCGTGCTGCTCTTTTGTCGGATCACCTATGAAGGTGTGCCACCAGAACATCTGTGTTTTTGGAGGGCTCCCTCTCACACAACGTCCTCTGGTCAAAATTACGTAAGTCCTGACCTATTCACTTTCGAGGTATCCATAAAATGGAAAACCGTAACCCGTAATGAAATGGAGAGCGGATTCGAGAAAGGAACGCTAACGTCCACACCCGCGTCATTTAACCGCAAGGAATCATTAAAAAATGAAGATAACAAAATTGGAAACTTTTCTGGTGCAACCGCGCTGGCTCTTTCTGAAAATACACACGGATGAGGGCTTAGTCGGACTCGGCGAGCCTATTTTAGAAGGACGTGCGAAAACGTGTGCGCAAGCCGTAGACGAACTCGCCCCCTACCTCATCGGTCAAGATCCGAGACGCGTTGTCCATCACTGGCAAGCGATGTACCGCCACGCATTCTATCGCGGCGGTCCCATTCTGACCAGCGCATTGAGCGGTGTAGAGCAAGCCCTCTGGGATCTCGCAGGGAAATCGCTTGGTGTTCCCGTCTATCAACTCTTCGGTGGACCAACACGCGACCGTATCAGGCTCTATAAAGGTGGAGGTGATCCAGATGGGATTAAAGAATGGATTGACAAAGGGTTCACTGCATTTAAGACAGGTCCTGCAGGTGGCAGACCCGCACGCATCATCGAAAATAAAGCCTTTATCGACAGAGCCGTGGACCACTTTGCAGCGTTGCGCGAAGCCGCAGGCACAGAAGTTGACCTCGCGATTGATTTCCATGGTGCAGTCAGCCCGCAAACCGCAAAAGTCCTGATTAAAGCGTTAGAACCCTATCAACCGATGTTCATTGAAGAGCCAATCCAATGCCAAAATGTGGACACCCTCGCTGAAATAGCGCGGGGTACTCACATTCCAATTGCGACGGGTGAACGGGTATTCACAAAATGGGGTTTCCGTGAAATTTTAGAGAAACAGGCAGCATCTATTCTCCAACCCGACCTCTGTCACGCTGGGGGTATCAACGAAGTACGCATCATCGCCGGTATGGCAGAAGCTTACTACGGTGGGATTGCTCCGCACAACCCTCTCGGCCCCATCTCTTTAGCGGCGTGTATTCAGTTAGATGCGTCAATTCCAAACTTTCTGATGCAGGAACATACGACCCTGGGTGAGGGGTATCTCAAGAACCCATTTGTCTTTAAAGATGGATTCGTTGAATTGCCCACCGGTCCCGGACTCGGCATCGAACTCGACGAAGACGCACTCGAAGATAAGATTGATCACGATTGGCAGAATCCCGTGACATACCACCCCGACGACGGCTCTGTTGTCGATTGGTAGAGGGTGTTGACATTTCATGCCCTCTCTTAACGAAAAACCTAAAACCGAAAACTAAAGACTATTATGAAATTTATTATGTTCACCAAACATCTGGAAGGCTTAGAAATTCCAGATATTATCACCGCGTTACAATCGGTCGGTGTGAGCGGTGCCGATCTGTGTGTTCGTCCGGGCTATCCTGTGAACCCAGAAAACGCGACGGAAGCATTACCTGCCGCCGCAAAACATTTCGCAGCTGCAGGTTTATCCATCCCACTTGTCACAACCCCAGGTGATTTTCTTGATCCGGGACAGGAAGAGACGCGCCGAGTCTACGCCGCTGCGGGTGAAGCTGGTGTTGAAAACATTAAACTGGGATATTGGCATTGGCACGTAGAGGATGGCGGCTATTGGGCACAGGTCGATTTTATCCGTAAGCAATTGGACGAGTTTGCGAAACTCTCTGCCCAATACGGACCCCGGACCTGTATCCACAACCATTCTGGGACCTCCATGGGGCTGAATTCGTGTGCGGTGATGAACCTTGTGAAAGGTTTCGACGCGCAGCACATCGGTGTTTTTGCCGATACAGGACATCTGTCCATCGTTGGGGAACCGATCAACATGGCATTGGATATCGTCAAATCTCATCTTGCAGTTATGGCCTTCAAGGATCTGGCGCGTTCGCCCGGTATGAGTGGCGGCAGGGTTGTCCGAATGGGAAAAGGCTTTGTTGATTGGGAAACGGCAGTGGCTACGCTGCAAACAATCGGTTTTTCAGGTCCCGTAAGTTTCCACAGCGAATACAGTGGAGAGCCTGTGGACACTGTTATAGACCTCGCGCGTATAGATGTCCGGTTCATTAAAAACTTGTTGGACAAATAAGGGGGTTTTGAAGAGCAAGTTTTGGCTTGCAAGCTTCGCTAAAAAGCATGGCACAATTTCAATTAGGTTTAAATACCAGTACAATTCGTCCCGCTGAACTCATGGATAAAATTCGGATCACTGCCGAAACCGGCTACACAGCGATTGAGTTATGGAACGACGATTTAACCGCTTACGAGGAGCAGGGCGGTTCGCTCACCGATGTCAAAAAAGCACTCGATGACCACGGGCTTTCAGTCCCCACCGTTATCGCCTTACACGGTTGGCTCAACACAACAGGCACCGAACATCAGGAAGCCATTGAAGAAGCGAAACGGCGCATGGCACAAGCCGCCGCTGTCGGTTCAACCTATATTATCTCAAGCCCACCGCGTGAAGTCGCAGATCTCCAGTTAGGTGGTGAGAATTACCGAGAACTGCTTGAACTCGGACGGGAATTCGGCGTTAAACCTGCTATGGAATTTCTCGGTTTCGTTGATGGGGTCAATCAAGTCAAGCATGCATGGGAAGTAATGGAAGTGGCAGATCACCCGGATAGTACGATTGTCCTCGATCCGTTCCATATCTATCGCGGTGGTGGGGAAATAGACGATATGCAAGGCATCCCCGGCAATAAAATCGCTGTCTTCCATTTCAATGACGCGCCTGCCCAACCTGCGCGTGCGGAACAAACAGACGCTGACAGAGTTTATCCGGGCGATGGAATTCTTGACCTCAGAGAGATGATCTCTATTCTAAAAGACGCTGGATATGAAGGTGTCATCTCATTAGAATTGTTCAATCCAAGCTATTGGGAACAAGATCCCGCAGAAGTCGCGCAAATCGGGTTGGAAAAAATGAAAGCTGTCCTAAATAATCAGGAAAAGTAAGGAGGCAACAATTGGAAAACGGACAAAAGAAAATTAGCGAGTTGTTTGATGGAAGGAAAATTTTTAACATCCCAAAATATCAGCGTGCTTACGCTTGGGAAAAACAACAACTCAAAGATTTTGTTGAGGATATAGAAAATCAGAGACCCGACCGAAGTTACTTCTTCGGTACAATTCTGTTTCAGGCACAACCGCGGGATCAAGGGTTTGAAATAATTGACATCGTTGATGGTCAACAACGGATTACAACACTCATTATCTTTATGAAGCTGCTTTTAGCAAAAGCATGTAACAATGTTCAGATGCTAAAGGATACCTATATCCAGATTTACAGTAGGTACAAACTTCGCGTTTTGGATACTGATAATGACTTCTTCACATCCTACATCTTACAGGATAATCGACCCGCCGTTAGTCAGGTGTACACCCCATCCCAAAGGCGATTACTTGAAGCAAAGGACTTTCTTAGTCGCTCGATAGAAGCACGTTCAGATAAGATTGAGAAGTTCATAGACACAATTGAAAATATGAAGGTCCTGACTTATTCAGTTGAGGATAAGGCCGAGGCGACTCTCATCTTTGAAACAACTAATGACCGGGGAAAATCGCTGACTAGCTTAGAGAAAACCAAAAGTTTTCTGATGCAAAAAAGTTATATTGTATCAAACAACCCTGAACCTGACTTAAACATTCTTCAAGAGCGGTTCAGCGAAATCTATCGAAACTATGAGGAAATTGAATCTCGCGTAGATGAAGATTCGATTTTGCAGTATCACTTCATCGCTTTTGAAGAATGGAAAAATAAGAGTGAGTACCAAAAGTCAGTCCAAATGATTAAGCAGAAAGTGAATCAGTTAGTCGATCTGGAAGATAAAGCGGAGGTATGGAGATTCATAGACAAGTATAGTAGAAAATTAAAAGAGAGTTTTGAAATTGTAAGGACACTGTTTACCAGTCGCGAATCTTATCTTCTTGACATATTTTCCCTCAGCCGACCCGCGACATTTTATCCTCTGCTTATCAAAACCTACGGATTGGACAACTCGGATGGTAAGGATAATTTCAAACGGGTTGCTCAATTGGTGGAAATTATTTGCTTCCGTCTCAGTATTATCGGATCTAGAGCAGACAAAGGACGTGAATTCCTTTACGGACTAGCGAGGGATTTCACAGGAAATTTTCAGCAACTTATAAGAAAATTGCGGAGTTTTATTACATCAAACTGCAGTGATTTTGCTTTTGAACGTGATCTTAAATCACCCACCTTTCATTCTGATGTCAATCTAAATGATCAGCGGTACCTCTTTTGGAAATACGAGAATTATCTCAGAGATCGGAATGGTTATCCTGATATGTCCTACGACGAATTCACCAATGCTAAGCCACGGTCAAAACTCTCACTGGAACATATCATTCCGCAAAACCCTAAGGAGAGCAAAGTTGTTGTAGACGACTCAATTCTGTCAACTACTGATTTTGAATCTCAGGAATTTAAGGAGAATTATCTCCATAGCATTGGAAATTTGACAATTGATCCACTCTCAGCGAATGCCAGCAAATCTAATCAGGACTTTGTGCACAAAAACCAGAGGTACTTTCTCAGATCACCACTCATCGCACAAAATGAATTGAGCGATTTCTTGAATGATGAAACAGGACAATGGGATACAGTTTCTATTTTTAACAGAGCAAATAGGATTTTAAAATTTGCCATGGCACATTGGAATCATCAAGGTATATGAATTGCCAAAATGCATATTTCTGTTGTTTTTTCGTTTATATGTTATACTTAAATTTGAGAAATAACTCTTTAAACTTTTCGCGACTCGCTCAAGTGCAGCGTAAGCGTCCAAGTAGATAGGAATTAAACTGTAATGACTTACGTTGATGGATTACTGTCATCGCTGACGCGTGTTAAAAAAGCACGTTCATTACGCGCGTCTTCATGGGATATAACAGGCAGAAATAACGACGCGTGGAATGTCGAACCCGGCGAAACTCGTGTTATCGCAAACCTTCAAGGCCCCGGCTGTATCAATCATATTTGGATGACGCAGCCAAATGGTTATCGAAACGTCCTGATCCGAATATTTTGGGACGATGAGGAGCATCCGAGTGTCCTCTGTCCGTTAGGTGACTTTTTTGGACTCGGCAACGAAATTGTTAACTCATACGATTCCATCCCGTTCTCTGCCTCCACACACCAGAACAATCACTTCAACACAGGATGCGCTCTCAATTGCTATTTGCAGATGCCCTTCAACCGTAGCGCAAGGGTTGAACTCGTCAACGAAGGTGATACAAGCCATCGCCAATATTTTTATATCGACTATGAGCAGTACACTGAGCCACACGGTGATGATATTGCCTATTTTCATGCCCAATTCCATCGTGAAAACCCGTGTGATGGATGGGGACACGAAATTACTGTGAATACCCCAGAAGCCAATATTATCAATGCAAAACGGCTCGCATGGGACAACAATTACCTAATTTTGTCCGCCGAAGGCAGAGGGCACTATATTGGATGCAATCTGTCAGTCACCAATTTTCAAGGGACATGGTGGGGTGAAGGCGATGATATGATCTGGGTCGATGGCTATAAGTGGCCCCCAGATCTGCACGGCACAGGTTCAGAAGATTATCTTAATCAAGCTTGGGGAATGCAAGAGAACGCGTTTGCCCACAACGGTTCCTCTATCCATGAAAATAATACCGACGGTTACCAGACCTCCTATGTCTATCACATCGAAAATCCAATCCACTTTGAGAAAGAGATACGGGTTACAATAGAGCATGGCCACGGAAATCATCTTAGCAATGAGATGTCCTCTGTGGCATACTGGTATCAAATTGAACCGCATACGCCTTTCGGTGTGCTACCTGTCGAGCAACGCAAACCCGTGCTGAAGGACGAATCCGGGACATGGCAGATTGAAGCATCTGTCCAGACCCCCTCAGCGGAACCCGCGCTCAATGACGAGATGAAGCAGATGAAACAGAAATGGAGTCGGTCATAATCCAAAGCACTGAGCCTGAAACGAAGTGGAAGGGTTTTTGCTTGGGTGTCTCTTCAGACATACGGAAAGACACATCAAATTCCCAACGTATCTCATCTAATCGCAAGGAACAATTAAAAAATGCTCACCGGTTTTCAACAGTTATTAGCCACTTGTATCGGAAACACGAAAGAAGAAACCGATCCATCGGTTTCCGATACCCCGCAGAATGATGAACACCAAACAGAATCAGAAGTCGCAACTGACGATAATTCCACGAACAGTGCTGAATCCGCAGCATCAGATAACTCTGATACTTCGGTTTCTGAGTCCTCGGACATAGAAAACACCGACACATCGTCTGAGTCGGAGGAATCACCCTCTGAAGATAATGTGCCGCTTGTCGCTGTAGATGATGACAGTTCTCAAATACAACAGGACAGCGAGGAGGCTATCGCGCAGCACGCACAGGATTCCAATGTTGAAGTCATAGCAACTGAAACGCAGGAAACAGACGGAGGCGACGATACTAAAACCGAAGCAACAGCCTCCGAAGCAAAGCAAAAACCAACGGCGGTAGAACTCGGTATTATTGAAGAGATTTATGACTTCGTGGAGATGTTTGGACAAAGTACTGTTTCCGGGACAGATCAGGCATCTGTCATCGGAACAGATTGTTCCGGTGGCGTGGCAAAACCCGCTATCTTTGAACATCCAACCCCAACCGAAACCGCAAAAATCGACTACACGTTGTCACTTCCAGATATTGCGAAAAAAGAGAAACTCTTTCTACATTTCTCCACTGGATTACGGGACGGTGTTGTTTTTGACGATGCGGACCGAAAGCCTGGTGGCGTAAAATTCGCCATCGAAATTTTCGATCTCCTTAATACAGATTTAGAAACTACCCCTGAAAGATGCTTTGAATCTGTATCAACTGAATGTCAGTGGGTAGAAAAGAGTATAGAACTTACATCCTATGCTGGCAAAGAGATCGTCGTCTCATTCTTGACGGAATGCAACATAGAAGGCAATAGTAACTACGCATGGGCTTTGTGGGGTAAGCCGCAGTTACGCAAACTCAAACAGGCGCGCCTTTGGAAACGAAAAAGAGGTCCCGAACCGGAACTGCGATGTGGAATTGCTATTTTGCACTCCAGCGATGACACAATTCAACTACGTGAGTTTAGTCAACCCCCGTCGACAACTATTTCCGATTTAGTGAATATTTGTCTCGATGCACACGAATCAGAGGATCCGCCTGTCAAAATATCGCTTTACGCGGCACAGCCGAAATTAGAAATTGCGAACTTAGGTGCGACCGCTGCAATGGTCACCGCAGGTGAAGATTTTGAAGTGCAATGCATACTTCGGAATACAGGTACCGGGCCACTTGGCAAAGCGAATGCAGCGCGAATTTCCATCAGCGGCATAAAACTACGACATGGACGCTCCAGACAAACCATTAAAGAAATAGAACCGGGTGAAGAAGTCTCTGTCTCTTGGATAGCTCGCCGCTTTCCAAATCCGACGGTAGTTTCACTTTCTGTCTCGCTCAAATATCAAACCCCAGCAGGTGGAGAACGTCAAATAACTCAAGAAAGCATTTCGGTTCTTGCTGAGCCACCTAAACTCTCCCCGAAGGTGATGAAAGAATTGCACACCTACACGGAAAATGGTAACGTTGTGCTGGGGAATAGACATCTTCGTATTGTTTTCGTCCGTGGCCCCGAAGCAACATCGAAAACCAACACCGAAAACAATCCAGAAACTCCTCTCCTTGACGAAAAGGTTGAGGGAGGGTTTGCGTACTATATAATCTTTGCTGCAAAAGGTGGTCACTACCAGCAGGTAGCAACCTGTCCGGCACTCTCCGAGGTTGTCTATTTAGATGCATCACAAAACCGTCAAACGTCGCAACTTTCGCCTACAGATTATCAACTCGCTGGAAATAATCAAGGGGAATCAATTGTCCGCCTAAGCGGCTCGGACAAAGATGTAGACGGTGTTGCGTGGAGCTATGAGATGAAATGGACGCTCAGTGAAAGCGCGACGCGGGTGAAAACGGAGTATCAATTGCAAACGGATAAGAATAGAGAACTGCTCGCTTTTCGTGGTCCGATGCTTTATGCAGGGCAAGGACGTAATCGCGAGCGGAAAACGGCAGCACTTTTCCCTGGTCTCGAATTCTTGGAAAACGATGAACGTTCTTCAAGCACCCGTGACGCAGCCCCACCCTTCGACAACCGGCTTGCCCCACATCCGTATAAAATTACAGTGCCAGTCATGGCGGTAGAGATGCAGAAATCAGTGGTCGGTATCATCTGGAATCCGCTGCAAACTTGGGATGGTGAGAATCAGATGCTCTCTGCCGTATTCGCTTCACCTAATTGGCATCAGTACCAGAAAAATCATGCCCTCGGTGTATTCGTCCCGACTGTGCCAGCATGGGTTCCAGAAAACCAGACAGAGGCTTCTATTCCATATCCACTAACACCATCGCGTCCGGTGTCCATCAAAACTGAAATCATCGTGGATGGGAATGCCTCTATCTTAGATGCCATCGCGCATTGGAATGATGCTTACGGTGCTCCTGAACCACTATCACCACCCCGTAGTGATGAGGAGGAGGTTTTACTTTCGCGCCACGGATTTATGCAGACAATATGGGACGAAACTACTCGAAAATCCCGTCACTGCGTAGACTGGGCACCTCACAACGAACCGGGCTTCGGCACCCTCCTTTGGTACGACTACCTTGCTACAAAAGATGAGCAGGTGAAGGAACGGGTGTTGGAGATAGCCAAAAACACCATAACCGAATCTGGAGCGGGCGGTTTGGCCTCGCGTGGTTCGTGCCATATTTTAAGGTGGGAATTCCCATTCTATATCGGTAATATCAAGGCAGCATTATCTTATATGGAAGAAGAAGCTCAGCAACGCATCGCCACACAAGAATCGGATGGAAGTTGGCGATGGCAACCGACAAACGCGAAAACTACTCCCCTCGGAAAGGCAGGTGAAGCAGTACTCGGCACCTGCGCCGAATCAGCACTTCTACTCCTTAAACATGCTCGGATTACCGGAAATAAAACTTCGCGTGAGGCAGGTTTGAAAGCCCTTGAGTTCACCCAGCAATTCTCCTTGCCACGCGGGGCACAAATGTGGGAATGCCCAATGTATCAACCAGACGTTCTCGCGGCTGCGCATGCGATCGGTGCCTATGTTGAGGCTTACGAATTAACTGGAGAAACAAGATACCTCAAACGCGCAATGTATTGGGCAGCAACAGCGTTGCCATTCCTTTACCATTGGCATCTCCCAGACCGACCCGGTATGCAGTTCGCCTCAATACCCGTTTTCGGGACATCTTTCTACACGCATCCTTGGTTCGGTGTCCCCGTTCAGTGGAACGGATTAGTTCTCGCGTATTACCTACAACGTTTGAACCAGCACACCGAAGATGACAGATGGCTTCAAATTGCTGAGGGGATTACAGTAAGTGCGATGCACCAACAGTGGGAAGACGGTGAACTCAAAGGCACCTATCCGGATGGATTTTATGGTTTCTGTACTGAAGGCAAGGGACCACATTTGAATCCCGAGGATATCATGGTGAACGTTTATACACTCCGAGGGCTCGATCCAGGAATTAAAACTGCTATCGCCGGGGAGATACACCTCAGTTCTGGGGCAATGGTAGACAAACTTACTCGAACCAATAATGGTCAACTGAATTGGCAACTCAACTATGCTGTCAACGAAACGAGTTACACCCTTATCGTTGGTTACGGACGCGCGCCACAAGCACTCCGGGCACGCTATCAGTTTTCATCTCCCCCGGCGGATGAGACCTCAACTACCGATGCGGATACACAGGCTGACGACTCGGAATCTGTTAACACACCGGATAAATATGCAGAAACCGAGATTGCGGGCGTGCAAACGCTTGAAGATGTCGAATCCGGATGGCTTTATATAGAAGATAAGGACGCTATATTGGTAAAGTACCAGCACACCGCCAGGGATGTGCAGTTTGAACTTTTAGCAGAGTAGTGGGCACACGCCGTGTCCCGTTACGTTAAGGCGGATATACGCGCGGATGGAACTTTCATAAGTCCAGCCGAAAATAAGGAGATTCTCAAAATGGCTCAGAAAATTGTATTCACCACGCTTGTCTTGGTTACTGTAGCAATTACTGCCTTTGTCCTGTTTTCACATAACGCCGTTGCCCAATCTGACGCGGCTGCGTCTGGAGACGGTCCGATGATAGATTTCAAAGTTTTAGGTGGTTTTATCATTGAAGGTATTGTCTTTAGTATCGTCGGTTTAATCATCTTGATGGTAGGCTACAAAGTCTTCGATATGGCGACCCCGTACGACTTAAACCGTCAGATTGCCGAAGAAAACAACACCGCTGCGGGTATCGCGGTTGCGGGCGTTCTCATCTCACTCGGCATTATCGTCGCCGCAGCGATGGGTTAGAACAATATCTGGCAATAAGAATCGCCGGCGGCTCTATCGGAAACTAACAATAACAAAAGAGAACGGTGTAGTCCGGTGCGGTTACAAACCGCCCCATCTTCTTTGCTGATTGCTTCTTTTCCGTAAAAGTTCCTGATCCCTCGTGATCTTCGCGAAAACCTGTCTGGAACATTGTCCCGTAAGCCTCTGCTTGCGCAAGGAGGATAGAGCGAAAACCTAATAACGAAAAAAGGGTGGGAAAAATGGCACAAACAACCTACTTGGCAGATCAGATTGTCAGCAAGGCACAAATCCAAGAATGGGTAGAGACATTTCACCAGCGAGGCTGTCTGTTTTTGCGAAATGTTTTGACACCTGATCACTGCGCGCAACTTAGACAAGACTTAGAGTGGGCACTTAAAAACGATCCGAACGGCTTAAATAGTGGAGGTCCCGCGGGTCCTATGCACTTAAGCCATCGGATGTTTGAACATAGCGAAGCGAATCGCCGCTTGTTCGACCTTGAACCGATTGTTTCCTTCGCGGAAGCACTCGTCGCAGAAAACTGCCACGTCATTCATAACAATTCGTTTCAGACGTTCCCAGGGGGTGGAATCACATCGTGGCATCAAGATGATGCCCCTCACTACATCGTGACCGAGGGTGAACCCCCAAAGAACGTCCGACTGCCGGTGCTGCTCTTTACAGCGAATTATTACCTCACCGATGTCACCGAAATTGAATACGGTGGCACAGAGGTTGTCCCTGGTTCACATCTCTTCGGGGCATCGCCTCCGAATCCGATAGAAGGAACGGAGTGGGAAGACAAAGTTCAGTATAATCTCGGAAAAGCGGGAAGCGTTATCATGTTCAACAATCAGGTCTGGCATCGCGGTGGGCCGAACCAGAGCCAGCGCACCCGATATATTACACAGGTGACATACGGGCACCGCCTTGTTGGGCATAAATACTATCCGTTTATGAACTACAATATGCCGGAGTCTGTGCACAAAGATGCGAGTCCCCGTCTACGTCGATTACTCGGTTTTCTCAATCACGGTGCCTATGGGTAAATCTCCGCGCTATGTCGACGCCTGTCTGATCAACGATTATGAATCGTTACGGACCGGATATTGCGAAACAACACGGAGTCGTCTACCCGCTGGCATTGGAAAAGGCTGTTCTTGATTATATCTCCAGAGAATTACAGATATTAGGGCTTTCTGATTGCTTAGACGAGTTACATAGACTTTAAGCCGTCTATCATAAATGAATCAAAAGTCCGTGCTCTCCATCGTCCGTTTTCCTGTGCGTGCTGTAAAATGCCAACCCGTTGGAATTCACCAAAAACCATCGTAAAACGATGCCCAGAGTCAACCATTTAAAAAATGAAAGCAATTGTTTTTTCAGAACAGGGCAGCGCGGAGGTACTTCAGTACACAGACATCCCCAAACCAACGCTTGATACAAATGAAGTGCTGGTTAAAGTCGAAGCCTGTGCGGTGAACTATCTGGATATTCATGCTCGGCGAAACCGCCCTGAGATAGAAGCGAAACTCCGTCGGGGGGATACGCCACATATACTCGGCTCCGACATTGCTGGAACAATTGCCGAAATTGGTGGTGCAGTCCGTGGTCTTGCAGTCGGTGATCGAGTCGTTCTGGCGCCTTGTATTCCGTGTGATATCTGTAGCGACTGCTATCGCGGTGCTGAAAACTTGTGTGACACGCAAGAACTCATCGGTTTTCAAATAAATGGCGGATACGCAGAATACGTAAAGGCCCCTTCCCAAAACGCTATTCAGATGCCAGCGGCACTGTCATTCGTTAACGCTGCTGCGATGCCGATAGCGTATCTCACAGCATGGCATATGCTAATGACGCGTGCACAACTTCGCCCTGAGGACGATATCTTAATTCTCGGCGTAGGGGGTGGTGTCGGAAGCGCGGGACTACAAATCGCAAAATTAACAGGAGCCAGAGTTTTTGCCACAGCGAGCAGCGATGAGAAACTTAAACGCGCGCGACAAATGGGGGCAAATGTTACCATTAACTACAAAGACACAGATTTTTCGGAAGTCGTACTTGATGTAACCAACGGGCGAGGTGTGGATGTTGTCCTTGAGCATGTTGGTGCTGCAACTTGGGATCAGAGTATCGCGAGTCTCGCGAAAAATGGCAGGCTCGTCTCGTGCGGTGTGACAACAGGCAATATTGGAACAATTAACATCCGAAAGATGTATCAAAAGCAACTCACAGTGATGGGTTCCGCTCTCGGCACAGTCCGTGAACTTCGAACGCTTATTGATCTCGCTGGACAAGGAAAATTGGAACCTATTATCGACAGGATTCTACCGCTCCACCGTGCGGGTGAGGCTCACCTATTATTAGAAAACCGCCAAAATTTCGGGAAAATCTGTCTCTGTCCAAATCTTTAAATTTAAACGGTATCTTGCCTATATTTTCTCCAGATATCCTTACTAACAGAGCCGAATTTTCGCAGATCCAGTTAAATTCCGTTCAACACCAAACAATCTATTCTGTAACCCAAGTTGCTACGGACACAATTAAGGCATCTGCTATTTTTCAGTAAAAACGCTTAGGATCCGCAGCAGTTCGTAGCGTAGACTGTTAGTCTGCGCCCGAAGCTGCACAACCTAACAGGTTATGCTACATCACTGGCAACTTGGGTTACATAGGCAAAGATTTTCCCGCTTTCATTTTAAGAAATCCATAGAACTCGTAGAGCGTTTCCTTGTCTTTTTCCGTAAATTCCATCACCCTTCTGAACATATCACTAATCTTTGGGTCGGCTAAGAGATCATCGTAACTTCTGTCGGATTTTCCAAGTGGGTAATCAGCAGGGACTTTAGACGACTTTATCCGTGTTCGAGTCTTTTAGTTCTGTGCCCACGTTTGGCTCCTTAACATCAGACAGCGAATTTATTGTTGGAACACCGCTGAATTTTTCTAATTTTTGTAGTTTTGCTGCAGTATTGCAGTGAAATGCAGTTTGAGGGGAATTCCGCTTCGATGAGTGACAAAAGCGTTAAACATATTTCAACTTTAAAAAACGGTAAATGCAAATTTTAATTTGACAAAAATTGCAATAATAATATACAATATACATACTGCCTCGTAAAATCACACTAGTAGGCTCCAAAAACGGGAATCTATAGGAAAAATAGATTATTTCATGCCCGTATTTCACTGGCCGGCATCTACAAAGAGGCGACATAAACACGACTACCAAATCTAAAGAAGAACGGAACTAACACGAAGTAAAGATATATAAAATGCATTCTACCTTGTAAGAGTGAGCGAAAGTTGGGGATGCACTCTCTTCGCGCGCTGCTTCTTCGTGTATTCTCTCAGAAATATTCAAACGCGCCCCGAGGAGAAAATCTGAAAACCAGAAAAAGGCGGGAGACTTCACAACATGAAAATTCATAGTAGGCACGAGTGCCGCTTGCGACGTTTTCGTACACCAACAAATGTATTAATGTTTTTTCTTTTCGTTTTGCTCGTCACTGGAAAGCCACTGTTCGATACTGCCTACGCGCAAACAGTTTCCAGTACCGGCACGAAATCTGCAGCCATTCAGATTCGGGATGACCTCTCTATTAGCAACCTGCGAAAGGACATTGCACGCCTCTCAAGCCTCGACAGTCGAGTAACTGGTTATCCACAAGCCGCGAGCGGCAGCAAATACATTTTTGACCGTTTCGTCGAGATAGGTTTGCAAAACGTGGAAAGCCGTGATTTCTCCGTCACTGTGCCGATAGACCACGGTGATAGTGTCATTGAAGTACTCTCCCCAGAAGCCAACCTACTACACACTTTTAAACTCACTCCACTCTGGCCGAATCTTGTACGCACTTCCCTGTTAGCAGACGGAATTAAACATACCGCGTTAGCAGGAGAAACACTCAAAGACATCGCAGAAAGTTACCAAGTTGACGAGACGGCTATCCTTGCAGACGATCGAAACAAATTCCTGGCAACTCCAGTTGTCGAAGGAAGCACCGTGTTTATTCCAACGGGAGGTTTATCTGGTCCCCTCCTTTACGGCGATGATAGTGAACTTGCCGATTTCAACGGCACCAACATTGGCGGATTCTGGTATAGACTCCAAGACGGGGATACGCTCACAACACTCGCCCGACGCTACCGTATTACCGAAGCGAGTATCACTGATGATATACTCAACGAACACCTCCAAAAAGCGTCCGATGGCATTGATAATGACGAGGATGGCACTATTGATGAATATGGGGAAATTCCTCTACTATCCGAAATCCTTGGATGGGCAACAGATGGCATTGATAACGATGCCGATGGTTGGACAGATGAAATCCCAGGTGATGCGACTGATGGAATTGACAACAACAACAACGGACAAGTAGATGAATCCGGCGAGTTTGTCGCCGCGAGTGAATCACACATCTTTATCCCAAAAGGTGCGATAGTTCTTCTCGATTTTAACTCCAGCACTCGTTATATCAATGCGGCAATGCTCGGTGGCACCGCTGTCATCTTTATCCAACCCGAAACAACCATCCGGGGGGAAGCAGAAAATAAGTTCGGTACTGTCCCTGCTAATATACCGAGATTCTGGATATCCAAAGAAGATGCTGCTGTCCTAACGGATTTGTTGGAAGAACAACACGCTCAGGGTAATCAAGTTAACGTTCGTGTCAGAGGTAAAATGACTTGGGAACGCCGCGTAGGGCAGAATATCCGTGGCTTTTTGGAGGGCGGAGATCCTACCTTACGTGATGAGCTCATCGTTCTTACCGCTTATTACGACTCCATGTCCGTTGTCCCCGCAATGGCACCTGGTGCTGATCCAACTTGCGGTATCGCGACCCTCATGGAACTTGCCCGCCTTTTTCGTCAGCCGCAATATCGACCTGGCTATTCTGTCCTCTTTGTTGCGGTTGATGGACACTTCCAAGGGCTTGCTGGCATGCGTGCCTTCATGGAAGGTATTGGACAAGATATTGTCGGCTCCGATACAGATTCCCCCGGTACACCAACGATGCACGGACTTCGCCGTGGACTTTCTACAGATGTCATGGAATTTGAAGAATTGGGCAGAAGGCTTCTACTTTCCATCGATCGGAGCGTTCTCGTTGATCTCCCCGCCGACTTTTTCCACGGCATACATAACGTAAAGTCTGATTTGGACTCTCTCACAACTACATTGGATGGCTTGGCAGAAACACGGTCTGAGATTGAATCCCTTACAGAGCAACAGCGCGATTTTTCAGAACGCCAGAAGAAGCAGACAGATAGAAACCGAAAACGTGAGAAGCAAGGCTTCACAGGTGAAGAGAAGAGTCGTTTGTTAGCAAATCTGGCTCGCTCGGAGAAAGAGGCTCTGCAAACGACACATTTCCTCAGAGACATTGTCGGTAGGTTAGCTGAGGTTCGCGCTGTAGCACTCGATACGAGTCGATTCGCGCAGCGCGAATTGATCGAAACACTTGGGTTACCGATTGCCAGGCTTGATACATGGGCGGTAAAGAAACTTATTCACGCGATAGAGACCGGCAGTACTGACGAATACAATACGCACCCAAATGATGCATACCTTATTCCAGTGCAACAGGGTTCAGACTGGCAAATCCCAATACCCGGAGACCTTCCACAAGAACTTATCCCTGATATCGAGCTGCTGAACAATACGCTCGCAAACTGGGAGCTGAGCGACAAACGCAAATTTGCCTTGATGTGGACCCCTGAGAAGATACTCGACCGGCATCTAGATCTACACGCACTCAACAAAGCGAAAGAAGCACGCAGTGTTTTACGTGATGTCAACGATTCCCAAGAAGTCGCGATCCAACGAGAGATCCAACTACTTGAAAAGGTTCTGGCACAAATACCCGACAGCCAATCCATTGAAGATGAGATCAAAGGTAGCATTCGGCAACTCAAGGAAACGCCGACGGGGAGACCAAGCGGTAATTCTCTGATTTATGGCGGCAAGTTTTTGTCGAAAGCCGGGATAGAACGTCTCACGACTATCGACACCCAACTTCGACAGCGATTAAACGAATCTGAAGACGCTGTCGATGCTGCTATATTGATAGCCGATCTTCTTAAAGATAAACAAAGCATCTTTGAAATTGCGCTCCGAAACGCTCGATTGGAACAAACACGCATCCAGAACTTGATCGCGACATCAGGAACATTAGGGCGGGAATACTTGGATGAAGAACGCCTCATTTTGGAGAACTACCTATCAGACGACGAAGTCGAACAGGTCATCTCATTGCGCTCTCGCATCTCATCGCACATTATCGAAAAAGAACTGTTAGAGATTGTCAAAAAGCGTGCGGACACAGATATCGTAGCACTCGAAAACCTTGTTGAACGGCTACCTACGTTAGGCACCGATTTGGATGAAGAAACCAAGGTGCTCCTACGCGATAACATGCTGACCCTCCGCAACGCACGTTTCCGTAACATCCAGAGCCGCGTCGAAAAGATGTTGCGCATTGACACCAATGAATACAACCGGAAACTTGGACAGATCGAGGCGGCTATCGCACTTCAAGACCTGTTCAACCGGTATTATACCTCCCTCTATATTAGTATTGACCTCTCCTCACAATCGAATCAGTTCGGGGTATTCAACAAGGGATGGTTCTATGATCAGCAACCCGAATTTGTATTACGTCGCGAGTTTGCAAGCATCGGCAATAAACTTGCTGCTTACGCCGAAGATGCTGATTTTGGTGTCCGCGTCCGTAAACTTTGGCAGTGGACAGATGATCAAATTCGACAAGCCGTTATGGCAACTCAATGGACAGTTGCTAACGGAATATCTGATAAAGCCGCCCTTGAAGGGAAGACGCTTGAAACACTACTGAGTTCGCACTTTAACAAACTCACCGGTCTCAGCGGTGTGAGTCGCCTGATGAAAATGCAGTTTGAGCAGTGGCGCAATCAAGGCGAACCCTCTGAGGATATGCTCAAGGATATGGATTACATCCGCAAAGAGGTCGAGCGTTTCATCCGAAACGATGTCCGCACTGCAAAGAAGAATAGAAAGAATAACATCCGTACACGTGAGCAGTTGGACGCAATGCTCCAGCTTCGCTATGAAGATCCGGAAACTTTCTCCGATGAAGAAATTGAGGATATCAAAACACTCATTTCAATCGCAGGACTCGGCGGGGAATCAAACTTCGTTAACGCCATCTCAGCAAGTGGGGGAAAGACTTGGAAAACGTACATCCCCGGTAAAATTGCTTTTGACAGTGAGGTCGCAACGCTTGTTGGAAAAACAGGAATCGCTTTCGCAACTATTGAGGATGCCCGTGTCTTAACGGACACACCCCTCGATACGATTGAACGCGTGGATTTGCGCGAAGATGGCAATCTCCACCAGCAAGCCCAGACATTGGCATCACTGCTCATCCAAGCACTTCGGGACGAAGAAATGCCTACGGCTGCACGGGTCGGGAATTTTTACTGCAACCTCTTTGGCGATGTTGTTGAATTTGATGCACGCGAGTCCGCACTACCGAATAAACCTGTCCCCTATCCTATCATAACACTTCGTAGAAGGCATAAGACCATGATGGGTGTCCGCGGAGACCTGTTTGTGATGGGCGACAACAAGGGAAATTTTGAAGTCGCTGGGTTAGCCATGGAAGGTAGAGCTACACGACGGCTCAAGGGAAAACAAGAAGTCGAAGCATATATTCTCGATCCAGACTCTGGAGACATCATCTACGCACCTGATCTAGGGAATTACGGTGCTAAGCTGCTCCCTAATGAAATTCCCATCAATACTCGTAGACGAGGGTGTCGGGTCGTCACATTCCCGTGCGTATCTACAACTATTTACGACCTCGTGGATCAGCGGTATCTGCGGACGTTGCGGGAACTCGAAGTCTACGACGCACTCACCGATAGTGCCCCAGAGAAGTACGGGATGTCCAAACCGTGGCAACAGGAAGGTGTGTCGGCAGCCGAACCCATTGCCCTCGTCTATAGTGAACCGAACACCCGTATTAAAGTCGGGATGGCATACGGGCAGATCGGTAAACGTCTCCTTCTCATCAAAGCAACTAAGAGCGGCATGAAAAATCCGACGCTTTATACCGGTGAAGGATTTGTCGTCCGAGAAAACGGACAAATTCGTCTCACGCCGTACGTCGTTGTCCGAGATATGTGGTGGCTCGATGAGAACCGCTCACGACTTTATAAACGGTTTGGTATCTCCAGCGACCGGCTTGACAAACTCCATCAATTCGCGAACGATTATCTTGCACGCGCGGAGACTGAATTGCTCCAAAATGACTATCAACAGGCACTTAAACTCGCTCGTGCAGCATGGGGTTACGAATCACGGGCATATCCCGATGTGAAACAGACCGGTAATGATGTCGTTAACGGTGTTATGTTCTATCTCGCGTTACTAATGCCGTTTGCGTACTTTATGGAGCGACTCATTTTCGGATTCCCGAATATTCACAAGCAGATTTTAGGATCCTTCGGTATATTTCTACTTGTATTTTTCTTCTTAAGCCAAGTTCACCCCGCATTCCAGATTACCACCACACCTGTGATTATCCTGATCGCGTTTGTAGTGCTTGCATTGACGGTTATCGTCATCAGTATCATCGTTCGAAAATTTGAGGAGCAACTTGAAAAGATCCGACAAGAGGGGAGTAAGGTTTATAAAGCCGATGTCGGCAGGTTAAGTGCAAGTGCTGCTGCATTTAGTTTAGGTATCTCCAACATGCGGAAGCGGAAAGGACGGACGATCCTGACATGCTGCACGTTGGTAATCCTTACCTTTACTGTCATATCATTTACCTCCGTGCGGACGTTCATGCATCCGAATAGAACAAGCCTCCCACAAGTGACACCGCGCTATACGGGACTCCTCATCCGTGACCAGTATTGGCGTCCACTTGAGGAACCGGTGCTTACCTCTGTCCTGAACGACATGCAAAAGACGCAAATCACACTCACCGCTTTAGAACGGCTTTTGGAACGTAAAAATGAGATCTTAGTCAAGCAAGGGCAACAACCGATTGACCTCGCAGAAGCACGCAGGGCTTTAGAAGAAGGTGGGTTTATCGAACAGGTAGATGAAGAATCCGTACTGTTCGTCCGGAATGTCATTGCACCGCGTGCATGGTATCAATCGTCAGGAACTGGTGACCAATCGTTTGTTCAACTCACACGTACGGAAAACCCAACAGATCCATCGCCTCCGACGCACCAACTCACGGGTGAAGCCCTAACCTTCGCGGCAAATATGCTCGTAGGTATGAACGAATCTGAACCCGGCGTCAGCGGTATCGATAGATACCTCCAATACGGAAAATGGTTTGATCCAGCAGATGCCAACGAATGGCCGACAGAGTGGCCCTATGCTATTGTGTTACCCAAAGGAATGGCAGAGTTGCTCAAAATTACTGAAAGCGACATGGGTAAAGCTACCGTCTCTGTTTATGGTGCTGACTTTACCGTCGTTGGTGTACTCGGTATCGGTTTCAAGGACCTCACCGATAACGATGGCGAAGAACTTACACCTGTCGATTATCAGTTGATGCAACAGCAACGTAGCCGTGGTGCTACAGGCGATGAAACGCTTGAAGGTGAATTACAGAAGTACCTCCATCTCACACCAGACAGTGTCGCCATCCTGCCATACGAGGTGGTCATGAACCAAGGTGGGACGCTCCGAAGCGTTGCTGTTAACATGGAACCAAGCGACGATGATCCAAAATTGTTAGGTGCAATAGATAAGTTGGATCTCATCATGGCACCGCTTATGAACCGCATTGCCCTTGACTTTTTTGTGGGGCGTGATAAAGATACGTACCTCTACAGTAGTATCGGAATGACGAGTTTCAGCGGGATGGGCAACTTGTTTGTACCAATCCTGATTGCGGCTCTTATCGTTCTTAACACCATGCTTGGTGCCGTTTATGAGCGGGTACGTGAAATCGGTATTTACAGTTCTGTCGGACTCGCGCCTGTGCATATCGCCTTCCTCTTCCTTGCAGAGGCGTGCGTCTACGCCATCGTTGGCGCGGTGTTAGGCTATCTCATGGGACAAGCGATAGCAACAACCCTCGTACATTTTGGCTGGCTTGCTGGACTGACACTTAACTATTCGTCAATGTCAACCGTCGTCGCAACGATTATTGTCATGCTTGTCGTTTTACTCAGTACCATGTATCCGGCAATCAAGGCTTCACGGATGGCAGTCCCTGATATCGAGCGTAAATGGAAACTCCCGGAACCTGAAGGTGATGTATGGCACTTCAACTTACCCTTTACCGTTCTTGAAGAAGAGGCACTCGGGTTGAACGTCTTTATGCGGGACTATTTTGACGCACATGCTGACGAATCCGCCAGCGACTTCTACACGGATCAGGTTGCGTTCAGTCAAGTAGAAGCTGAAGATTCCTATCAGATTGGAATGATGGTATGGCTGGCACCTTACGACTTAGGTGTGAGCCAGTCTATCCAGTTTATTACGTCTCCCGTGGGTGGTGAAGAAGAAGACCTTTACAAAATTACGTTGGATGTGCATCGCGAGAGTGGTGAGATTGCCTCTTGGAAGCGGGTTAATAGACGTTTCCTCAACCTGCTGCGGAAACAGCTTTTGATCTGGCGGACATTCAGTGTCGATATCCGAGCAGAATTCCATGAACGCGGTAGAACTGAAGGCATGGAGGCATCAACAGAAGAAACAGGACAGATGGAACCTGTCCCGACACCCGCAGATTGAAGAATAGCAGTCAACAATCGGCAGTCAGTCAAAGAGACGATGAGAATTCTACAGTCCTTTATGACTGATGACTGATAGCTATTAGAAAGGACAGAAAACGTGGAAAAAGTAGCAAGTCTTATCATCATCCTTGGCACCTTCTTATGGCTGTTCAGCGTTCTCGCCCTCGAAGGGCGTTGGCAATGGCAGATATTCTCAGCTCTTGTGCTGATAGTTGGTATTTTCTGGGCGCATTTCTGGGAAGAACTACGAGACACCAATGACACCGAAGAATCAGGCGATGAGTGAGAGTTGGCAGTTAGCAACCAGTTAAGAGGGAAAGTCTGTGTGAATCAAAAACTTCTCATAACTGATGGCTGATAACTAATAGCCGACAGCCAAGAAAGGAGAACATTCAATTTGGCGAGAGAAAGAGTATCACAAGCAGATGAATGGCAAGCTTGGGCACAGCGATACGACATTGAAGGTGGTATTCGTACCTTTGAGTCAGGACTAACAGTTAAGGTGTTCGTTGGAGCACTTTTCGTTGGCTTGCTCATGATGCCAGGTTCCATTTATCTCAGTTATGTATCGGGTGAATCCGGGGCTGGCGCAGCACCTTGGGTTGCCGTTATTCTATTTACTGAACTCGCGCGGCGTTCCTTTACAACTGCCCGACGGCAGGAGCTTTATATGCTCCTCGGGTTAACAGGTGCAGCCGTCGGAAGTGGGCTTCAGTACCGGAATTTTATCTGGTACGCTTACTTTATCAACACTCCACAAGCAGCATCCTACGAAATCGCAGATAAAATTCCAGACTGGATTGTACCCGCAGGCGATTCCGTCGGCGTGCTTACGCGGACTCTAATACATCCAGACTGGTTCCTGCCTATCGGTATCTACCTCATCGGAAAACTGTTGGGGACACTGAGATTTGTCAGCGGCCAGTATATTTTGTTCCGGCTTACGGCAGACCTTGAACGACTCCCATACCCAATGGCACCGATTAGTGCTCAGGGGGCAACGGCACTTGCAGAAACGACGGGCAAAGAAGAAACCTGGCGATGGCGGGTTTTTTCTATCGGCTCTATGGCAGGACTTATCTGGGGTTTCCTCTATATCGGTGTGCCTTCACTCACCGGTGTTATGATGAGCCAGCCGATTCAGATTCTGCAGATCCCGTGGATAGATTTCACACAGAGCATCGAAGGCTTCGCACCAACAGGCGTTTTCGCTTTTCGAACCGACTTCGGACAGATGCTCTTTGGGTTCGTGCTGCCGTTCCCAGTTGTCATGACAGAGTTTATCACTGCAATGGCGACGCAATTTATTTTGAACCCACAAATTCTGTACCGGTATGAGATTCTCCACCAATGGACTCCAGGTTTGGATGTCCGCGGTGTCGGCTTGTTCAACGGGCTGGATTTCTGGATTAGTTACGGTATGGGTAAGAATTTTAGTCTTGCAGTCGTTGGAATGGCAGCTTCAATTCCGATGGTCATCAAACTAAGGAAGACTCAAAAAACCGCTGGTGAACGCGGTTCCTTCGCAACGCCTCCGAACCGTGGCGATTTCCCGATGTGGCTGATGGGATTAATGTGGCTCATCGGTATGGGTGGATTTATCTGGCTCATCCACTGGATGGTCCCGAATTTCCCCCTGAGTTTTTTGCTTGGCTACGCATTCCTATACACACCGATTAATTCGTATGTTACCGCACGGACCTTCGGTGTCTTGGGACGCGACCTCTTTGAAATACCGTATCTACACGAAATTACCTTTATTTTGAGTCGCTATGAAGAGATAGATATCTGGTTCGCGCCACTCCCAGACGAGGATTATGGACGTGGTACCCAGAGTTGGCGAGTCCTTGAATTGACAGGGACTACTTTCACCTCGAATCTCGCTGGTACACTGCTGATCATGCCGATTCTGCTTGTCAGTGGAATTGTGGTGCTTCACTTCATCTGGAAGATTGCACCTATCCCCAGTGCTCAGTATCCGTTTGCTCAAATGATGTGGCCGATTAACGCTACAAATGAATGTCTCTGGAAAACGTCGCTGCGGGATGGAAACAGTCAAATGCTTCAAGCAATTCGCGGTGACTATGTCTCTGCCGGGCTCACCTCAAGCCTCGCAATCTACGGAATGTTGTGGGTATTTAAACTACCCTCAATGTGGTTCTACGGAATTATCGGAGGTATCGGCGCGGATCCGGGGGGCATGGTAGCACGGCTACTCGGTGCGATTATTGGACGGTTCTACATGATTAAGCGATTCGGAATGCGACGTTGGTATATGTTCAATCCCGTACTTGCGGCAGGATTTGCCTGTGGTGTCGGTCTGATCGGTATGGGAACTGTCGCAATTGCCCTTGTCTCTAAAGCGGTAATCGTCAAACCGTTTTAATAGGTGTCGGTCATCAGTACGCTCATTTCGTTCGCTTTCAGTGGAATGGGAAACTGATAACTGGCAACCGAGAACTGATAACACTTAAAAAATGGACTGGACTGTTTTTGGCTGGGCAGGCATAGAACTGGAAATTCCCACGACATGGGAGCTGAGTGGACTCAGCGGAGATCAAAAAACCGGATATCTCCGGCTTGACGATGGTGATATGCCTCGCCTTGAACTCAAATGGGCGCATACCCGACGCAAAAAACCAGACCTTCATGCGACGCTCGACGAATACTTCAAGTTAATTCGCAAGACTTATAAGAAAGGCGCAGAACTTTCCTTCCGTCGGAACGTTAATTTCATCAAAGAAGAGGAATTTTTTAAGGGGCGCACCGTTCTGGGTTTTAGTTGGAAGGGGAGTATTCGAGCGAATGGTCTGATCTTCCACACCGGGAAGCGGATTACGATCGTGCAGGTGATGGGACGACTCAAGGAGAATTGGCGACCCACGGTCCTTCGGGTTTTTGAATCAATTATAGACCGTGGGGATGCGCCATTGACCCTGTGGAGTGCCTACGGGCTTAAGTTAGGCGTTCCAAAAGAATACAAATTGGAACGTCAGAAATTGCTCAGCGGCTACTTGCTGTTTGCTTTCGTTGCAAAGCCTGTCCGCTTTCAGAGCACAGTCCGACTTGCGAAACTGGCAACCAACCGTTTACGGAATAATGGCTCTGTAGAAGACTTAGATACTTCTCCACCCGATATAGGACGGCTTAGCGTGGAACGGTACGGGCTAGCAGAGATGATGCTGAGCGACTATAAAGACGCTCCTAACCCATTAGAGGCATGGTTCCGCACCAAATACGCAAAAGCGATTCGTGGCTACGGGTTTGAAGTAACGTCCGATATAGACTCAGCAGATGAACGGCTGACACTCCTTGGGCAACAGACGCGGCTCTATGATGGGGTGCCCCTTACACCTGTATTGATGCTTGATAAGCTTTCTAAACGGACAACGCTCGTGTTCCACCTATGGCGATGCAACGAGTCCAACCGGATCTATGTCATCCAGTCCATCGGCAGTACCGATGGGCATTCGACCGTCCAAAAGGTTGCCGAAAGTATTGAATGCCACTCATAGTTATCGGTTTTCAGTTAAGAGGTTTTCGTTTAAAAAAGCCTCTTGCGCCTAATAACTGATGCCTGAAAGAAAATCTGCTAACGCAGGTTTTCATACCGACAATCCTCAAAAGATGCTAAATAGAATTCTATACGCTCTCAAACTTAAGAAACGCCCGGATATGGATCGGACTCGGGTAATGAAGTCCTTCCCCGTTCGGAACCAGTTGATAACCTGGGAAATAGACGACAAAGGCGAAGCTTCACTCGTTGTTCCACAGAAAGATAAACTCTGGATCCGACTCGCCAGTAAGCTTTTTATGCTCCCAAATAAAAGGGTTATTGTGTTAGATTCCATCGGAACTTATGTGTGGCAGATGTGCGACGGTAAGCATACCATTTCGCAGATTATAAAAGGGATCCAAAACCAATATCAGTTGACGCGGAAAGAAGCGGAAACGTCCCTTTTTACGTTCATGCAGCAACTTGGCAAGCGGAACTTCATAGGATTCGCTATTCCAAACCCTCAACAGAACGCTCCCGTAACGCCCGAACCCGAACCTGAAAAATCGGGATTCTTTGGTTTCCTGCAGAGACGGTGAACCGTGCTCTCACAGGAAATTTAGGAGAAAAAATGAATATACCAACAGAAATCGGAGATGTTAATGCCATTCTCTCCGAAACCCCAGAAAAGTTCCAACGCATTCTTCCTAAGGAGAACACAGTTCGCGTCCGGAACCTCATCAAGCGATATGAAATGGGAACACAGACCGTGGATGCCCTCCGCGGTGTCAATTTCCAAATCCAGCGCGGTGAGTACATCTCCATTATGGGTCCCTCCGGTTCAGGGAAGTCAACACTTTTCAACATGATTGGGGGCTTAGACAAACCCACCGAGGGTAGAGTCTACATTGACGAGGTGGACATCGCACAACTGGATGCGTATGAACTCGCATGGCTCCGCTGTCGAAAGATCGGCTATATCTTCCAATCGTTCAATCTCATCCCCGTTATGACGGCACTCGAAAACGTCTCACTTCCGATGATTTTCGCCGGTATGAGTGCTGATGAAAGCAGAGAAAAAGGTGTTGACCTCCTCACACTCGTCGGACTGGGGGACCGCGTGCAACACAAACCATTAGAACTCTCCGGTGGACAACAACAGCGCGTTGCAATCGCACGTTCGCTTGCAAACGACCCTGCAATCGTTCTCGCCGATGAACCAACGGGAAACTTAGACACCAAAACCGGACTCGAAATCATCGCCCTGCTCCGTCGACTTAATGCTGAAAACGGCGTAACCATCATCACTGCAACACACGACCACAAAATGTTAGATGTCTCTGATCGTATTTTCCACATGGCAGACGGTAAGGTGGACAAGATTGAGTCGCGTGATGAAATAGACCTCCATGTCGGTAAATTGGATGGTGAAGAAGTCGGGTAAATCTTTTTAACTCTTAGGTTTTCGCTCCGATTTTTCCGTTGTCAAAATCGAGTTTTCGATAAATTTGCTAACAATTAACGAAAGATCGCAAGCCCATCGAAAGAAAACGATGAGTATTTACAAACGCTTAGGAATCCGGACAGTCATCAACGGTAACGCGACGCTCACACGGCTTGGTGGTTCGATCATGCCACCTGAGGTTGTCGCGGCGATGGCAGATGCTGCCAAGCACTTTGTGGACATCATTGAACTCCAAAAGCGGGTCGGGGAAGAGATTGCGAAACTCACCCACAACGAAGCGGCGTACGTCTCTTGTGGTGCTGCCGCTGCTTTGACGCTCAGTACCGCGGCGTGTATCACTGGACTTGATGCTGACAAACGTGAAAAATTGCCGCACCTTGACGCGTCAATGAAAAGTGAAGTCATTGTGCATCGACACGGTCGCGTCGGATATGATTACGCCATCCGGCAAGTCGGTATCACGATGATAGAGATAGGGGATGAAACGGGGACACCCCCTGATGAATTAGAAAACGCCATTACGGAAAAGACCGCCGCAATCTTCTACTTTGCAAACCCCAGTAGGGAACATCTCTGGGTACCCTACGAGGAAGCCATTGCTATTGCGAAAAGACACAATGTTCCCCTTATCATTGATGCCGCCGCACAGTTACCACCCCCAGAAAATCTTTGGCGTTTCACGCAAATGGGTGCTGATTTGGCACTCTTTAGCGGGGGAAAAGGCTTGTGCGGACCACAGAGTAGTGGGTTAATCGTCGGAAAAAAATCGCTGATTGAAACTATCGCCTTCAACGGCCCCCCGCACCCTTTTATCGGTAGAGGAATGAAGGTGGGAAAAGAAGAAATGGTAGGCCTACTCGCCGCTGTCGAATGGTACTTAAATCAAGACCACAACCAATTACAGCAATCTTATGAGGAGCAGGTTCCCTACTACGACGAAGTGTTCGCAGATGTCCAAGGCGTTACAGTCCACCGTATCTTTCCCTCTGAAGCCGGACAACCTATGCCTCGCACCGAGATCCGATTTGATGCGGAGCAACTCGGCATCACACGGAACGAAATCCTTCAGCAACTCGCAGAAGGTGAACCCTCCATTGACCTCCCAGGATCAGGGGAAAACGGTATCATCATCAATGGACAAACGTTAATGCCGGGAGAGGTAGAAATCATCGCTCAAAGACTAAAAGAGATTGTTTTAAACCGGCGCAAGTTTTAAAGAACAGTACCGCAAGGAATAAGTAAAAAAATGAAACTTAATAATGGTATTCGCCTGACATGGCTCGGACACTCCACCTTTAAAATCGAAGCAGATGGACAAACGCTCCTCATAGACCCATGGGTAACTAACAATCCAGTATGTCCTGATGCGCTCAAGACCTTCGCCAGCCTTGATGTTATCCTCATCACACACGGGCACGCGGATCACATGAGCGACGCAGTACCACTGGCGAAAAAACATACACCGACAGTTGTGTCTATCGTTGAAATCGCAGGATGGCTTGGGAAACAGGGTGTCGAGAATACGATCGGTATGAATAAGGGTGGAACTGTCGCTGTCGGCAATGTGAAAGCAACAATGGTATCAGCAAACCATAGTAGCAGTTTCACAGAGGAAAACGGCACGACAGTTTATCTCGGTGAACCAGCAGGCTACGTGATTGAATTTGGGAACGGCTACAAAATCTACCACGCCGGGGATACGAACGTGTTTGGAGACATGCGGATTATCGGTGAGATTTACCAACCCGATCTTGCATTGCTTCCCATCGGCGATCATTTCACGATGGGCCCGCGTGAAGCCGCCTATGCTACAGAATTACTCAATGTCCCAGCGATTCTGCCCATCCACTATGGCACTTTCCCACTCTTGACAGGAACACCTGAAAAACTACGTCAATTGACGGCATATCAGGATGTAGAAATTATTTCGTTAGAGGTTGGGGAAACGTTAGACTAAGACACTCCGATAAGGACCCTGTAATCCAAAAGCATTGACTGTCCTTAGCAGCTCTTGTGGGTTTCCTGTATCGTAACGCTTTCCCGCCACACGATAACCGTACATGCCTTCCTGTTTTATCATTTCCGACATTGCATCCCGCAGTTGAATCTCTCCATGCGTCACGATTTGGTGTCTATAGTTGTAGTCCAGAATATCAAAGAGGAGGGGGTTGAGGAGATCGATGCCGAAGTTGCAGAGGTACTGCCCCTCTGGAATTCCTTCAACGCGGAGATGTTCTCGAGCGAACTCGACCGTCGGCTTTTCGGAGATTTGTGCTAATGTAAAAAGGTTCGGGGATTCAGTAGAAGGATTGCCGTGAACAATACCGTTGAGCGAAAGTTCACTTTCATGACAGAGATCAAGACTGGTGACAGATTGCCCAACTTGTGTGTAGACATCCACCAATTGCTTCGCGCAAGAGACACCTGACTCGGAAATATAGAGGTGATCCCCAAGCAGAATCATCACAGGTTCACCAGCGGCGAAATCCCTTGCGCAATAGATGGCATGTCCAAAGCCTTCCGGCTCCGCTTGAATAGCGAAATGCAACCGCCCACCTATTTCCGCCAACCGCTCCGCCTGTGCTGCTAATTCCGCTTTCTCTCGAATTGCATCTGCAACGGTGCCAGAAAAATAGGTAGCAATCGGCTCAACTTGCTGCGGTTGGGCAACGAGACATACCTCCTCCACGCCTGCCGTTAGTGCTTCCTCAATAATCAACTGAATGATCGGCTTTGCGATACCATCCTGAGCGATAATTGGAAAGAGAGCTTTCGGTACGGCTTTCGTTGCGGGGAAAAGGCGTGTCCCGTATCCAGCAATAGGAATAACCGCTTTCTTAATGATGGGTTCCGCTCCATTTTCCGTTTTCAAAAAAACGGGTTACTTTACACATGAAACCAGCCTGTTACGGCATACAGAGGGAGCCTGCTACTTTTCGTTAAACAAATTGCCTTTAGTTTCTCAATGCCTTGAGGTAGCCCCAAGTAGCTGAGAGCTTTCCAGCAGGTTCAACAGGTAATTGATCGCTCTGAGACTCAAAATTCTGCTCAACCTCTTTTTCGTCAAGGATCCGGTCATAAATACGGACGTTATCAATCATACCGATCAGGAATCTACCGTCGTGTTCGCTACCGATACGACGTTCGTCCATCAGTTCAGGGGTTGCGCCGGCGTTCCCTTCGTCAACCAATTCGCCATCAACATAGAGTTTCAACTCATTGTCTTTGGTATTACTGGTGTAAATAATGTGATACCACCTCTCCTCCTCAGCATTTAAGCGGATTTTCACACCATCGTTCTTATGAACTTGAATTTGGTTACCCTCAAATTTGAAGTGGACTTTGCCAGCTGCCCACTGCCATGTAGATACGATGCCTTGAATGCCGCCGAACTGCCCTTCAAGCGCATAGCATTCAATACTCACATGCTCAAATTCACCCATCGCTGGGATTTCGATGTAACTATCCCCTTCAAATTCCAACGCCTCTCCGGTCCCATCAGTTGCCCCCTCGACAGATTTAAGGTTGCCCTCGATCTTTGCATCTTTGCCTCCAAAAACATCTTTGACAACTTTCCCGGCGATATCTGCTTCATTGAGTGTCCACATGGCAACGAGTCCATCTATTACGAAATCTTGTGCATCAGCCGCTGTCACATAGCAAAACATCGTGAGGAGTGCAGCGAGTACACAGATTATTCTGATATTCCTTAAACGCATTTTTAATTGCTCCTTTTGGTTCCAGAAGTTAGAGTATGTAAAAACTTTCCATACATTTTACCCCATAGATTTCAGCTCTGTCAAGTCAATTTGCTTGTGTATCTGAAGAGATTGGCTCTGTCAATTTACGTTCAAGCGTGAGGTTGTCTTCATAAACGGTTTTTATTAACTCCTCAATATCAGGTTCCTGAACAGATATGTCTACAATCTTGAATTTCTGAAGGATTGCACCGATGAGATCCGCTGTGCTAATTTCTTCTGGCGAGAATCGATACTGCGCACGAGCTCCTTCTCGATGGATAACGTGCGCGTTGGGGATACTGATATCTGGGTAGACTTCAGCGTAATCAACACTCAAAAGCCGCTCCGTTGAAAGCAAACGCCGAAGTGTGGCGAGTTCTCCATCAAAACAGAGACGCGCATTGTCAATGAGAATAACGCGTTTGCAGAGTTTCTCGACATCGTCTAAATCGTGTGTCGTTAGCACAACCGTTACTTCCCGTTCAGCGTTAATCTTTTGGATGAATTGTCGGATACGGGCCTTGGCAACGACATCCAAACCGATCGTCGGTTCATCAAGAAATAGCACATCCGGGTTATGGAGCAGGGCAGCGGCGATGTCAGCACGCATCCGTTGACCGAGGCTCAACTGACGAACAGGTGTCCGGAAAAAATCGCCAAGATTGAGCAATTCGTCAAATATCTCGACGTTGTAGCGATACTGCATCTCTGGAATCCGATAGATACGTTGTAGGAGTTCAAACGACTCCTGAACGGGCAAATCGAACCACAGATGTGATCTTTGTCCAAATACGACCCCAATGCGTTTAGCATTTTCCTTCCGCTGCCGATGTGGAATATACCCATTCACAGTCACACTGCCGGACGTAGGCACCAAAATGCCAGTCAGCATTTTAATAGTCGTTGACTTTCCAGCACCATTTGGTCCTAAATATCCCACAATTTCGCCACGTCTTACCGTGAAAGAAATCCTGTCTACCGCTTGGACAACGTGATGTTTGCGAGAAAAGAGGTTCACAAAACTACCGAAAAAGCCTTTTCGGTGATGATAGACTTTGAAAATTTTGCTAAGGTTGTCAACTTCAATCATATAAATTAACCCAAGTTGCCGGTTTGTAGCATAACCTGTTAGGTTGTGCATCTTAAGCACGCAAGAAATCCACAGTTTCCTGCGCTACGAAATGCCTCCGAATCATGAAACCGTTTCAGTGAAAAATGGGATTGGATACCTAAAATCTTGTGAGTAACAACTTGTGTTATAAATTAAAAACCCGTGCTTTGGTAGTGTAGGACCCCCCATCTCCAAAATAGTACAGTGACACCGAGAAAAAGGAAGCCTGCCAAAGGTGCTAACTGGGCACCAACAGGTGAGATCCCCAACGTCTCAACTTTTCCCAGAAGAAAAAGAGATGGGAAATAGTTGACACACGCCAACGGAACAATAAAAGTGAAAAAATGCCGAAACCACCACCGATAAATGGAAAAGGGGTAACTTCCCATAAAAACGCCGCCATTCGTAAAGATATTAATAATCTCAATTGATTGAACAGTCCAAAAACAGGATGTCGCACCAATTACGAAGAGACCTATAAAAAAACAGGTGCCGCTCACAAGGGAGATCAATAGATACCCTACCTTAGCAAACGACCAAGGGATAATTAGCTGCGAATTGGCAATCAGCAACACGACCAAAGCTTGTGCTATCCTACCGAACCTACGAAGTAGAAATTCGTGCGAGAACACTTGAAAGAAAGTACCAAGAGGACGGATGAGTACCCTATCAAAGTCACCACGCGCAATATTTCTCTGAAAAACATCAAAGCCTCTCCCAAACATCTCAGCAAGAGCAAAGCAGATGCCTATCATACCGTAAAGGAACCCTACTTCCCATAAACTCCATCCGGCTAACTCTTTGAAACGGTTGAAAAGAAGGGCAATCATGAAAAAGTCAATAACAGAGATGCTCGCTTGAGCAAATACATCAAAGACAAACGAGAGTCGGTACTCCATCTGTGACTGGATGCGGAGTTTGACAAAATGGAGGTAGAGTGAAAGATGATGCATTTTTTGGGAAATCCGCTACTAACCGCCCTGTATAACCAGTCTCGAAAATCCACGGGTTAAAAGAAAACGTCCCAGTCCAACAAAAAAAAGGGTCCATCCCATCTGTTTGCCCATAGCAATCCAGACTTCAACCCCTGTAATTTTGCCCAAATAGATACTAAACGGGATGTCAATCAAGCCCTCAAACGGCAGCCATCTAGCGAGGTGTGCTAACCACTCGGGCCATAGCGCAATCGGGACTAACATTCCAGAAAATAAGGTGATGATGGAATAAGACATTCCAGAAATTCCCGTTGTATCCAACGTCCAGAACCCAGAGCTAAAAATTGCTATCGTGATCGCATTACTCATGAAAATAGCGAGCATCATTGAAACTGTAAATGTCGTCAAAACGGTGAGTTGCTGCGGAATTGCAACCTTGAAGAAGAGAATACTGATAAGAAAGGTTGGCAATCCCCGCATGAGTAAGTAATAGCAGGCTCTACCACACTCATCGGCAAACCAATAGGTCTGGAAGTCAACAGGTTTGGTTAATTGGAGCGCAACGCTGCCGTCTTTAATAGCACTCGTAACTTCAGAGTGCGTTCCCCAAAACGGCATGAGCATGAAAGAAACCTGACACAGGACGAAATAAGTGATAATTTCATCAAGATCTAGGGGTTGGGGAGCGGTCCGCGCTGCATAGAAAGCAGTGTAGACAAAGACATGCACTAAAAGAAAAAAGAAATTGGTTGTCAAACCTGCAAGATTTGCAACCCGATATTGCATCCGCCTCTGAAACGATTTCTTTGCAAACGCCAGATAAACCTGGAATATTAAATAGAGGGATTTCATCCGGTTGCGGCACTTAAATCTGCAATAGGCACAGATCGTCCCTTTTCTGCAGATTCATAGATACCGTCAAGCATCTGCATCAACATGATTCCCTGCTCTGCTGAGGAGATAGGTTCTGTGCCATCAACAATGCACCCGATGAAGTGTTTCACCTCTTCGTCAAAACTGTTAATCGAAGGTGCGCTCAGCGGTTTATCCGACTCCTTGCCAGCTTCCTCTGTGTAAAGGGTGAAGGGACTGAGAGTCGCTCCCGCTTTCGTTCCCGCCACTTTAATGTAATTGTCGCCCGGCAGGTTCAGTGCCCAGGTTGTTTCAAGGATAATCGTTGCGCCGTTTTCGAAGCGGATATGGGCAAAGGTCGCATCATCTACGTCGTATTTAACGTCATCAGGCACGAGATGCTTGAAGTGAGCATACGACGTTCCCATAACTTCGACCGGTCTCGGAGAATTCATGAGCCACCAGACACAATCCAACGCATGGACCCCAATATCAATGAGGGCACCGCCACCTGCGCGTTCTTTATCGACAAACCAACCCTCCTTACCGATAGGAATGCCACGCCGTCTAACATAACCCGCTTTGCCGAAGTAAATTTCGCCAAGTTCGTCTTCCCGTATAAGCTGCTTGAGACGTTGGGTACTTCCATCAAACCGTTGCACAAGGGCGTACATTAAGGTCTTTTCATTTTGGGTGGCTGCATCCGCCATCGCCTTCGCTTCCTGAGCACTTCGAGCTGGAGGTTTCTCACAAAGGACATGCTTGCCAGCATTCAATGCGTCAATAGAGATGGGCGCGTGAAGGAAGTTCGGCAGACAGACGCTAACGGCATCAATATCCTTATTTTTTAACATTTCCAAGTGACTGGTATACGTATTCGGTATTTTATGCTCTGATGCTACCTGCCTGACCTGATTCCTATCTAAATCGCAGACAGCAATCACTTCTGAACGCGGATCGGCGGTATAACCTTTGAGATGTTGCATCCCGGGCCAACCGAGCCCGACGACAGCCGCGCGGACTTTCGTTGTTCGATTTGACACAGCATGTGCTCCTTTCTTTTCGGCATAACTTGCAAGTCAAAATTTGCTATTCTAACCCAACTTGCTACCTCTATGATTTCATATCCACGAACACCCGTTTTTACTGAGCATCCTTCATTTTTACGAAAAATTGGGTGTATTCCGTGTCATTTTCGGTGCGAAGGTGCACAACCTAACAGGTTATGCTACAAGGGGCAACTTAGGTTATTCTAATTTCCCATGAACTTTGAGCTCGAGGGGGAGGCGTGAAACTATGTGATTTTAGTCATGACGCAGTGCCTCTGTTGGGGTGAGGCCTGCGGCTTTGTTCGCCGGATAGAGTCCAAAAAATATGCCGATTAATGCGGAAACGCTAAACGCGATCAAAGCGGCTTGGACAGAAACAACAGCGGGCCAACTCGCCTTCATCAGTTTTGAAATAACCAAACCGGAAACAGAAGCGAGGCTGCTTCCGATGAAAATACCGATAAATCCACCACAAATGCTCAAAACGATGGCTTCAATGAGGAATTGGATGAGGATGTCGCGACGCTTCGCACCAAGGGCTTTGCGCAGGCCTATTTCACGGGTTCTCTCTGTTACAGAGACTAACATAATATTCATGATTCCGATGCCACCAACGAACAAGGCAACACTCGCAACGCCACCTAAAAGTATCTGTACAATCCGACTGACGTTACCCACCTGCTTTATAATCTCCTTCGCAGTGAAAAACTCAAAATATTTTTCATCACCGTGTTGTTGCCGCATCGCGACTTTGATTTCAGCGACGGCTTGTTCAACCTTTTCATACCCCTCGGCTTGCGCCCATAAGTAGATCCAACCTTTCTGCTGCCCAATAAAACGGATTTCCATTGTGGTGAGCGGAATAATTACCCGATTATCCCATCCCTCACTCGCCATACTATTCCCTTTCTCCTCCATCACCCCAATGACGGTAAACCGTTCTTCGCCGACTCTCAATTCAAGTCCAATCGGATCCCCCATCTCAAATAGGTCTTTTCGGACTTCAGAACCGACTACACAAACAGGTTCTCTCCGTTCCATATCGCTCTGCGTAATAAATCTACCAGCTTGAATGTACCAGTTATTAACCTCTTCATAGAAAGGGGTAGCCCCTACGATATTAAGCGACTGATTCACGTGTTTGTGCGATACGGGAAAATTCACCTCCGACAACGCTGTAGCTGCTTTAAGAGATGGACAATTCTCAAGGAGGAAGTCCAGATCCTCGTATTCAATATATTCTGGATGCTTATTTTCTACATACGCACCATCCTCTCTACGAAATTCTCCTTTCCTGAAGCAGACAATCAGTCCGGCACCGCCGATCCGCTCTAATTCAGCGAGCATAAGATGTTCGGCACCGCCACCAACAGAGACAACAGCCACTACTGCTGCGATACCGATGATAATTCCGAGGGTTGTCAACACAGAGCGCAATTTGTTACGCTGCAGTGCCGACAAACCAACACTAACTCCTTGTGTAATCTGCATAATTCGCTTTTTTACTTTACCTTGCGGATAAGTGTCGTGGTTTGCGCTTTAACGCTTTTCGGGTTCGAGTTGAAGAAACACCGGATTTGGCCTGGGAATAGACCAAATCCATTCCTTATATTACATCGCAGAAACCCTGCACCGGTGTTGCAGGAACCTGGGTTTTGATACTGTATTTGTGACCATAACCCATAGCCACGCCTCTAGACTTTTACCCTTCAGGTTTCAGGGATTCGCCGTGCAATAAAAACGCACGGATGTCGTAACGCCCTGGGCGTTCAATAGGCAAATCTCCGCTTTCGATCATTAAATCCAGTGGATTGGCATGCGTCTGCAGCGGCAATTGAACGACTTCGTGCATACGTGCGGATTCATAGATCGCCATTATAATCTCAACAGCAGCCCTTCCATGTTTTGCCTCACCTCGGTGTTCAGGACCGTCCTCTATCCATTCAACCAACTCGTTTGCTTGTGCGACGTGCTGGTTTTTTCCATCAGAGGGTCGTTCTTCCCAGTCTGTAGCCTTATTGTTTAGGAGCCGGACACGTGCTTCCGTTACATCTGCGATACCATCTGTCCCGTAGACGATGCCACCTTGATAGTTCGGTCTGCCGATCTCCTGCAAGAGCATACCGATACAACCGTTTGAAAATCCGACAACCCCGGCACTCCGGTCCTCAATCTGAATATCCCGTTCGTAACGTTCCGTTTTCCGCTCAACGTTACCGATAACCCATTGTGGATCGGGGTCGCCGATGACATAGCGCATCATATCAAAGAGGTGTGAGCAGTCATTCAGTAACCCTTGACCACCGTGACAAACAATCTGTCGAGGTTCACCGATTGCCCCTTCAGCGATAAGGTTTCGGGCATCCGTCCATGCGGAGTTGAAGCGGCGTTGATGCCCAATGACGACCTTGACACTACTTCGGTTCGCGGCGATTAACATGTCATCGCATTCGCCGAGGCTTACCCCCATCGGTTTCTCACAGAGCACTGCCTTCGGGCTCCGCGCACATGCTGCAATTGTCATTGGTGCATGGAGTTTATGCCACGTCGCGACACTGACGATATCAAGGTCTTCGTTATCCAGCATCTCGCGCGCATCCAAATAGCAGTTTTCAGCGGATACGTCGTAGGTTTCTGCAAACTTATCAAGAGCGACTTGAACTGGATCGGCAAGCGCGACAATTTCCGTTTGCTCAACACCTTGATAGCCGCGTGCATGAGCATTAGCAATACCACCACATCCAATAATTCCAACGCGATATTTAGATGCCATTTTTTTAATTATTCCTTGCGGGTAAGTAACGAAGTTTGTAACTTGACGCTTTTCGGGTTCGAGTTGAAGAAACACCGGATTTGGCCTGGGAATAGACCAAATCCATTCCTTATATTAACCCAAGTTGCCAGTGATGTAGCATAGCCTGTTAGGCTGTGCATCTTCAGGCGCAGGAGACCAACACCCTACGCTACGAAATGCCTCCGAATCATGAAACCGTTTCAGTGAAAAATAGGACGGGATACCTAAAAACTTGTCCGTAGCAACTTGGGTTATATTACATTGCAAAAACCCTGTGCTGGTGTTGCAGGCTGGGGTTTTGCCGTATCCTATATTCCTTTTTAAAGAGGAACAAGCACTTTACCAGAAACCTGACCGTAATGAGATGGAGGCAGCTCAAGCGGCCATAATTACAAAAACATTTCAGGCTCGGTTTCTCAATCTTCTATGAAATGTCCGTTTTACTGAACGGCCTTGGTATCTTCACCGAAATGCGAAGAAACAAGGACTAAATCAAGAATATTCACGGCGCCATCACCGTTTATATCCCCTGTGAGGGCTTCTCCAGACTGACCGAGTTCACTCGCGGTCAAGACTAAGTCTTGAATATTCACAGTCCCATCACCATTGACATCCCAAGGTGTTGGCGGTGGCGGTGGCGGCGATGCCTCTATAGTTGTCGTGGTTGTGACTTCAGCAGCCATTGTTTTATCTGTTTCGGAGGTAGCTGTCACAGTGATGTCGTAATCACCGGGTGCTGTGAATAAGTCCCCAGCCACCTTCAACGTTACTTCCGCACCTGCCCCGGCTTCAAGTTCAACCGACCTGTCGCTGAGTGCGCCGAGGACACTGCCTTCAATGCCGACCTCTGCTGAGGCTTCAAGTGTTATCGTGTCCATCATGTTACCGGTATTCGTGACTTTAAGGGTATAATTCACACCTGCAACAGCATTCATCGTAGCGTGTGTTGTGTCTCCGACGATTTCCAAGGACACACCCGCAACTGTGGGAACTGGAGGTGTCGATTCTGCCTGTTCTGTGTAGATATAATCTCCCGTGAAGCTCCCATCACCATTGGCGGCATTTCCAGCAACATAGAAGGTGATAGGTCCTATATCAGCATCTGGAGCGGTCCACTCAAATTCCCAACTATGGGCATCGTTTGTACCTGTGGCGGTTCCAGCAGTCGTATGCTGAATATACTGCTTACTGTTTGTTTCTGTTAACTGCGTATTCGCCGCACCATCGGCTGCAAATGAACCAGCACGAACCTTATTCGCATCCAATGCCGTCATCTCGAATCCCCATTTGCTCTGTCCGGCACGCGATAAATCGACGATAATCGTATATACCTCATTGGGTTCATACGTTTCAGGTATCGTCACTATCAGTGAACCACCCGAAACGTTCAATGCATTCCCCACGTGACAATCCGCGCAAGTGCCTTCACCGGGAGCTCCGGTTTTCTCATCCGGTGGTGGAGAAAAAGAGAAAGCAAATACGCTACTACTGCTTGCAACAAAAAACAGCAGAAACAGCCCGCAAATAGATAAAACATTCTTTAGATAACTCAAAAAACTTCTCCCTTAGTGTACACATTAAAAAACGCCCAATGCCGATTGCTAATCGGCGTTGATTCGCGGTTAGCTCAACCGGCAAATTAGGGCGTTTTACTTTCCAATTTTTTAACGATGTGCCATTGTTAAAAAATTGCTGCTATACCTACTTGAGAATAACCATCCGTCGGGTCGCAGTAAAATCTGCTGTCTGCAACGTATAGAAATAGATACCACTCGACACACGTTCGCCTACAGCATTCTTACCATCCCAATACGCAGCACTCGACGGTGTCATATACGACCCTGTCGACTGCCAACCCAAATCCAATGAACGAACT